>CAZBGE010000018.1:0-35874 GCA_964491435.1 uncultured Smithella sp. | reverse complement strand
CCCGGTGTGGAAAACTCGAAATACAGACCGGCCAGACCGATCAGCAGAAGAAGATAAGCGATATTGGGATCCGAAATTGCCGAAAGAATTCCCTGCCGCGTCCCTGCTTTTTTAGTGGCGGTCACGGCATGCGTGGTGGATATTTTTCTTTTATTGCCGGCGACAGTCACTTCCATCTGATCAATCGCCACCAGCAATTTTTCAATGTCCGGCGCCACAATATCAATGACCTGCAATTTCAAAGCTTCGTCCGCCGTAATTGACTCGCTTTTACGCACCGCTTTTTCTACCCATTCCTCGCTACGGCCCCTGGTTTTGGCAATGCTGCGGGCATAAGCCACCGCGTCGTTTTCCACTTTCCTGGACATGGTTTTATCCATTTCACCGCCGCCAATGCCGATGGCCACCGGATGGGCAGCGCCGATGTTCGTGCCGGGCGCCATAGCGGCCACATGCGCGGCTTGCGCGATGATCACGCCTGCCGAAGCGGCCCGAGCGCCTGACGGATAAACGTAAACAATGACGGGCAGAGGCGCATTGAGAATGCTTTTGGCGATATCCCGCATGGCCGTATCCAAACCGCCGGGCGTGTCCAGTAAAATAATCAAGCCTTCCGCTCCCGCTTTTTGAGCTTCTTCCAGACTGTCCACAACGTATTTCGCCGAAGGGGAAGTAATAACACCTTCCAGTTTAATGACATGAAATAAAGGTTTTTTATCCTGCGCAGAAGCAAACCCGGCCATGACGATAAGAACCAACAATAATATCAAAGAGAATCTTTTAAACATGATCACGCCTCGCGATGGCTTTCTTATCGTTTTCCAAGACCAACTTCTTTCATAACCAGTTGGACATCTTCCCACACCTGCTTTTTAGCCGAGGGATTCCGTAAAAGATAAGCAGGATGATAAGTGGGCATTAACGGAATCCCTTCATATGCATGGAAACGGCCGCGCAGCGCCGTTATCGGCGTTTCGGTTTTCAAAAGAGTTTTTGCGGCAAATGACCCCAGCGCGCAAATGATCTGAGGAGAAATCAATTTCAACTGGCGCTTTAAGAAAGGCTCGCAGAAACGAATTTCATCAGGCAGCGGATTGCGGTTTCGGGGCGGACGGCATTTGAGGATATTACAAATATAAACATCTTTTCGTTCCAAACCCATCGCCTTGACAATATTCGTTAAAAGCTGACCCGCCCGACCCACAAAGGGCAGCCCCTGCTCGTCTTCATCCGCGCCCGGCGCTTCTCCGACAAAAACAATTTTGGCTGCCTTATTGCCGTCGCCGCACACGACATTCTTTCGGGTTTCAGCTAAAGAACAGCGCCGACAAGCGGCAATTTCCCGATAAAGCACATCAAATGGATTTTCATGATTCCCGACCGATACCGTAGTTTTTTTCTTTACCGTTACGGGTTTTTTACAATCCATTTCCACATACAAATCCTCTGCATGCAAAACCTGTCCTTTGACGGATCGCACCAGAGACAACAGTTCCTTCCTTATCAGTTCAGATGATGATGGCGCCACGTACTCCGTCATTTTTTCGAGCGGACGCCTTTCTTATTGTTTAACGTTTTGATATGATCCAATATCCGGTGCGCGGCGTCTATTTTGGTCATTTTGTTTAGTCTAACCGTTTTCCCGCAGCGATCAATGATGGTAATGATGTTGGTGTCCGCCTGAAAACCGGCGCCTTCTTCCCGCAAACTGTTGGCAACAATCATATCCATATTCTTTTTAATCATCTTCTCACGGGCATTGGCAAGCAAATCCTGTGTTTCCATGGCAAAACCCGCCAGAATGCCTTGTTTCTTTTTTTCGCCAATTTCAGCGATAATATCCGGATTACGAACCAGTTCAATGCCGGTCAATCCTTTATCTTTCTTAATTTTTTCAAGAGCTTCCGATTTAGGCCGGTAGTCGGCCACCGCGGCCGCCTTGATGATCACCGTTGCTTTCGCATAATGCTCCATCACCGCCTGATGCATTTCCCGGGCGGTGCGCACATAAATGGTTTTTTCAACCGGAGGAGGAGATAATTTTGTCGGTCCGCTGATCAGCGTCACCTGCGCGCCGCGTTGATGGGCGGCGCGTGCCAGCGCGTAGCCCATTTTTCCCGAAGAACGATTGGTAATGAAGCGCACCGGATCAATTGGTTCTTCCGTGGGGCCGGCCGTAATGAGAATTTTTTCCCCGGTAAAGTCCTGCGGGGACAGAAGACATTCCATGGCGTCCACAATCTCCGGAATATCCGGTAAACGTCCAGCACCTGATGTCTTACAAGCCAGTTCACCCACGCCGCTGTCCATAACCGTGTAGCCGAAGCGCCCGAGTTTCCGGATGTTGTCCTGGACGACCGGATTGGCCAGCATTTTGTCGTTCATGGCAGGACAGATTAAAGTGGGCTTGTTTTGCGCCATAATCGCGGTCGTCAGCAAATCATCGGCAATGCCGGACGCTAATTTCCCGATCACGTTTCCCGTCGCCGGCGCAATCACAAAAGCGTCGGCGAAATCCGCCAGTGCGATATGCGCCATATCGCACTGTTCCGTGGCAGTAAACATGCCGGTATAAACCGGACCCTGCGATAGGGTTTGCATGGTCAGGGGCGTGATAAATTCCATGGCGCTTTTAGTCATAACAACTTTGACTTTCACCCCGGCTTTGACCAAAGCGCGGACTAGCTCGGCCGATTTATAAGCGGCAATCCCACCAGTTACTCCCAAAACAATTTTTTTATTTTTCAGCATGGACTTATCACTTTGTTGTTTGGCGGAAATATAGCAGCGTTTCATGGCAAGATCAAGGCATAAAGTCTTTCTCCCACCCAGCCCAAAGGATATTTCTCTTGCAAACCTTGTCAAAAGTCATTATGAAAGTTTCCGTTTCATTCATGACGCAAATCAAGGAGCTTTGGAAATGAAAAGGACAGGTGTTTATGCGGCGATCGCCGTGTTTGTTTTGCTGGTAGGCGCAACGGGATGGCTTTATTTTACCGGCTACCTTGATCGGGGGAAACCGGTCATTAAATTGAATGCAAACATTATAGCCATCGGCAAAAACAAAGACCTCAGCATTACCTTTTCTGATGCAGCAAGCGGCCTGTCCCATCTGAAGGTGGAGATTATTCAGGACAATAAATCCCGCATCCTGGCACAGGAAAATTTTCCTTCACGGGGTGTCAGACAAAAAGCTGTGCGCGTCACCATTAACACCGAAGCGCTCAAACTGAAAAACGGTCCGGCGATCCTCAACATCATGGCAGCCGATTGTTCCCTTTTCAAAAATGAAACCATCTTAGCTGAGCAAGTTAAAATTGACACGGTTCCTCCGCAAATAGCCGTTCTCAATCCGGTCAACTACCTTAACCAGGGAGGAACCGGCTTTATCACATACCGCACGTCCAAACCTGCTCCCGTAACAGGCGTCTACGTGAATGATTCCTTCTCACCAGGACATACGATTTTAATAAACAACAGGCCAACCTCCGTAGCTTACTTTGCCCTGCCGCTGGATGCCTCAAACTCGCAAACAAGAATTACCGTCTTCGCCCGTGACGACGCCGGCAACGAAGCCGTAATTTCCATGCCGCATCAAATCAAACCAAAGAAATTCCGCGCTGATAAAGTGAATTTAAGCGATACCTTTCTCCAAAAAATCATGCCCGAATTCCAGGCAGCGATCCCCCAGTTACAGGGGAAAACACCCGTTGAAGTGTTTGCTTACGTCAATACGACGCTGCGCGACGAGAACACAAAGACCATTCAAGCCATCTGCAATAAATCCATCAACAGGAAATTATGGGAAGGAGCTTTTCATAGAATGCGCAACGGCAAACCCATGGCACTGTTCGGAGATCAGCGCACCTATCTGGTGGAAGGGAAACCTTACGGCATTTCCGTGCACCTCGGAGTTGATCTGGCTTCGACCGCTCAAGCGCCCATTGAAGCTGCCAACAATGGCATTGTTGTCTTTGCCGGTCCCTTGGGCATTTACGGCAACGCTGTCATGATCGATCATGGTCTGGGATTGTTCAGTTTATACGGGCACTGTTCCGTGCTGGAAACCGCCGTCGGGAAAAATGTTAAAAAGGGTGATAAAATCGCCCTTTCCGGCCTGACCGGTCTGGCCGGCGGCGATCATCTGCATTTCAGCATGCTTATCGGCGGACGGTTTGTCAACCCCCAGGAATGGTGGGATCCGCACTGGATTGAAGACAATGTCATGAAGAAGATGAATATTTAAAAGGCGATGGGCGATGGGCGATGGGCAATATGCGATAGGTGAAACGAATGGGTTCCTATAACCCATCGCCTAACTCTTTTTGATATCCCGGTGAGACGTGTGCACAAGATATTTCATGGCCTGTAAATGTGCGCTAAACTGATTCGCCATGACGACAGACCGGTGTTTGCCGCCGGTGCACCCAAGAGCAATGTTGAAACGGACTTTTCCCTCCTTTTCATAAAGAGGAACAAGAAAATTCAGCATGCCGATTGCCTGCCTCAGGAATTCTTTGCTATCAGCATTACCCAGAACATAGTTTTCCACAGATGGATGATGACCATCATTATGCTTTAACTCTTCAACATAGTAGGGATTGGGCAAAAATCTCACATCAATCACCATATCCGCATCAGCCGGCAATCCATAACGGTACCCAAAAGACATGACATTCACGATCATTCTTTTCAGGCTCGTGCACGGCAGAAACTTTCTTTGAACGGTATCTTTGAGTTGATGAACATTGGTTGTTGTCGTATCAATGACATGATCAGCCATTTGACGCAGAGTTGATAGTTTTTCCACTTCCATCTGGATACCTTCCATGATGGAACCGTTTTCAGACAGAGGATGAATGCGTCTGGTTTCACTGAAACGTCGCATTAGAGATTCTTCACTCGCTTCCAGAAACAGAATTTCAATTCTGTATCCCTTTTCTTTCAGGCGTTCAAAGATACGCTGGTATTTTTCAAGAAAAGAAGGCTGTCGCAAATCCATGACCATCGCCACTCGTTTCACCAACAGCGATGACTGGAGATTGGAAGCTTTAAAAGTCAGGGAAAGAAATTTAGGCAGTAAAACGACGGGAAGGTTATCCACGCAAAAGAAGCCAACATCTTCCAGCGCCCGCAGTGCAGTGCTTTTTCCCGAACCGGACAGCCCTGTAATAATGACCACTTGAAGATTGTTCAATACCCGACCTCTTTCAGCTTTTGTATGGCCTTCCCTAACAGATAATTGTTCAAAAATCCAGTTTTGGAAATCGCAATTTTTACGATCGGCAATCGAATTTCCATAATTTCAGTTGCCAGAAGCTGACATTCACCTTCCTCGCCATCTGTTCTGCTGACGTCGATGACGGCAAACAATGCCGTTTTATTTTTAATTTGCGACTTGCTCAGGATGCCGGCAACAGCCGCAATCCCTGTCTCTGTGGTATAAAAATAATCCCTGATTATTCTGTGACCGGAAATAAAAAGTCTGCCGTTTTGCTGTTTTTTAACAACGGCCAGATCATCGGCTATCCAAATGCAACCTTCGCGTACGGCCTGCAGCGCAGTTGTCGTCTTGCCAACGCCGCTCTGTCCTGTCACCAAAATCCCTTTGCCTTGCATCTCCAGAACAACACCATGAACCGTCATGCATTTCTTGATTTTTTCCTGAACAAGCGCCATGACACGGCTTTGCACAAGATTTTCATGAAGAGATGATACCGCCACCGGCAAATAATGACGATGAAATTGTTCTTTCAAGGAATCCGGCAATATCGCGCTTTGACAGAAAATCAGTAAAGCTGTTTTGCAGGAGTTGAGATGGGCAAAATACTCCTGAAGCGACGCCTTGGTCAGCAACACAAGCTTTTGTTGCGCTCTTGATGAAAAAATTAGAATCGTCCCTTCCCGGCATGGTTCAATCTTAATTCTTTCAATACACTTGATAAAAAATCCGGCAAAACTTTTCTTCAAGCCTTGCGGATGAAATACTTCACGGATTCCTAATGAAGTCAGATGATTCTGAAAAATATTTTCCAGAGCAACCAAATTGTTTTGTATTTTTTTACACGGGACACGACTCATCTTGCTCAACTATCGCTTTGTATAAATCGCTCGTTGATTCCGCATCGATAAGCTTCTTGCGAAAATTAGGTGTTTTTAACATTTTGGAAATCCTGGCCAGAGCTTTTAAATGCTGCCCTGTGGAATTCTCCGGGGCCAGCAGCAGGAAGAAAAGATGCACCGGCTTCCCGTCACTGGCATTAAAGTCAATCCCCTTATAACTGCGGCCAAACACAACGACCAGTTCGTGAATGTCAGCGATTTTACCGTGAGGAATCGCCACGCCGTCGCCGATGCCCGTTGATCCCAGTTTTTCTCTTTGCTGTAACACATCGATCGCTTTGGCTTTGTCAATTTTAAGACCGCTTTTAATTAAAACACCAATTAATTCCTCCAGTACGTCCGCTTTCGCATTGGATAAAAGATTTTCATTGAGAAATTCGATTTTAAACATTTGATTCAGTCGCATGTGCCATACCTGACTTCTAAATCCGCAATATTGCCGTTTGCTTCATCCCCCCATCATCCTGACAGGGGGATGGTATTTTCATGCTTTTTATTTAGATGTTGAAATATAACAGAGGCTAGCTATTCGTTTCGATATGAGCGAAATTGCCGTCATCAAGACGATAGACCAGACTGACTTTTTCCGAAGCGGTATCGCGATAGATCAAAAAACGGGCTTTACCTCCTTCCAATTCCAGCACTGCTTCTTCCAGTGACATGGGCTTTAAAACAACATTTCTGGTTTCCACAACTTTTGCCGTTGCCTCATCTTCTTCCTGGCCTTCACCGGTCTTTGCGCCTACATGACGGATACTTTTAGGTTTATGTTCTCTGTTTTTCTCACGTTGCTTTTTAAGCTGCTTTTCGATTTTATCAAGACAGCTGTCCACAGCCAGATGCATATCTTTGGCTTCTTCCCTGGCATTCACGTTCCAGCCATTGGCGCTCAATTTTATTTCCACAACATTGCGAAATTTTTCCGTTGAAAGGACAACATGGGCTTCGGCAGGCACGTCCAGATATTTCTTCAGTTTTACAATTCGTTCCTCAACATAGGTTTTTTGCCAGTCTTCACCTTCGCTCGTTCTGAAAGTCACGGAAACATTCATTTTTTTCCTCCCTGATTAAATTTGGCAGCCCGATGCCCCCGAGAGGCACCCTTAAAAACTACCGTCAACAAAGGTCAGTCCTATAGTGGCGACTAACTTAAAAGTCAACCGGAATTTTTACCATCTCCAGTTATTAAATCGCCATTTTAAGGTATTGACTTTAAAAATATTTCTTTCTCTTGGACGATGGCAATATGCCGATCATTTCCCGATATTTGGCAACCGTCCGTCTGGCGATATCAATGTTCCTGGCCTTCAGCAATTCAACAATTTCACAATCACTGTAAGGTTTTTTAGGATCTTCTTTCGCGATCAGATGTCTTATCTCTTCCTTAACGCTTTTCGAGGCAATATTTTCACCTGACGTTCTGGCGATGGAACTGCCGAAAAAATATTTCATTTCAAATATGCCGCGATGAGAATGCAGGTATTTATTGGTTACAACACGGCTGATGGTCGATTCATGCATTTCCACATCATCGGCGATATTTCTCAGCACCAGCGGTTTTAAGTAATCAATACCCTTGTCAAAAAAGTCCCTCTGATGTTTCACGATACTTTCCGCGACCTTATAAATTGTTTTTTGACGTTGCTGAATACTTTTAATCAACCACGTAGCCGACTGCACCTTGTCACGGATGTACTTTTTGCCGTTTTCCTCTTCCGCATGGTCGCGTCCACCTACTCCGGCCATGATTTCACGATAGAAATTACTGATCCGCAGACGCGGCAAACCGTCATCATTAAGAATAATCTTATAATCATCTCCGGATTTTACAACATAAACATCGGGAATGATCGACTGAACCTTTTCTTCCGAATAGATCGCCCCCGGCCTGGGATCCATTTTACTGATCAGAAGAACGGCGATTTCCACGTCGCGCAGGGGCGCCTTCAATTTTCTGGCGATATGAACATAATTTTTCAGTTCCAGATCCTTGAGATGCTCCTGAATAATAACTTCCAGCAGATGATTTTCTTTATTTAATACGCGTGCTTGAATGAGCAGACATTCCTGGAGATTCCGGGCGGCCACGCCGGCCGGATCAAAGTCCTGCACTTTCTTTAAAACAACTTCCACAAAGTCTTCCGTAACGTTTTCCAGTTGGGCAATCTCCGGTAAAGTTGCGCAAAGATAACCGTTCTGATCCAGGTTTCCGACAATTTGTGAACCGACGTGCATCTCTTCTTCGGTAAATGGAGACAATTTCATCTGCCACATCAAATGCTCGACCAGCGACGGACTCTCCGTCAGAACGTTATCCAGCGTCGGTGCATCCCCGTCAGCCCGGTCATAAGAAACACCGACCGGCCCGTAATCTTCCAGATAATTATTCCAGTCAAACTCCTCGCGTCCATCTCCTTCTCCGGTCAGTTCCGCAGTATGTTCCGGGACTTTACTTTCTTCCTTTTCAATGGACTGAACATCATCTTCAACGTTGGCGCGCAATTCCTCCAAACCTGCCTCTTCCGGCGCCGCCTCCTCCAGAAGCGGATTTTCTTCCATTTCCTGATTGATCGTTTCCACAAGCTCCTGACGTGACAGGATCAGCAGCTTAATCGCCTGCTGAAGTTGCGGCGTCATAATCAATTGCTGGGATAACTTTAAGTTCTGTTTTAATTCAAAAGCCATAATCGACCGTCACCCATCCATCAGGTGTTATAAGCAGAAATCTTCACCAAAATAAAATTTTCTAGCCAGTTCACTTTTTGCGATAACTTCCGGTTCTCCGTGAACCAGAATCGCCCCTTCATTCACAATGTAAGCACGATCACAACAGCAGAGCGTTTCCCGGACATTATGATCAGAGATGATAATGCCAATGCCCTTATTTTTCAATTTTTCAATAATCTTCTGGATATCAGCCACCGCCAACGGATCAATTCCCGCAAAAGGCTCATCCAGCAGAATGTATTTGGGCGATGTCACCAGCGCTCTGGTTATTTCCACTCTTCTTCTTTCGCCGCCGGACAGAGAATAGGCGTAATTTTTAGCCAGGGCTGTCAGATCCAATTCCTCCAAGAGCTCTTTCAGTCTCTCTCCCTTTTTATTTTCACTTATATCAAGTGTTTCCAGAATAGCCAATATATTTTCTTCGACGGTCAGTTTGCGGAAAATAGACGGTTCCTGAGGCAGGTAATTGAGCCCTTTGCGCGCCCGCTGATACATGGGATATTTGCTGATATCTTCGCCGTCCAGGAATATTTCTCCCCCGTCCGGCTTGATCAGACCAACAATCATATAAAAAGTCGTCGTTTTTCCGGCGCCGTTTGGTCCCAAGAGTCCGACCACTTCTCCCGGCGATATCTCCAGGTCAATCCGGTTGACCACTTTTCGTTTATTGTAAATTTTAATCAGTCCTTTTGCCGCCAAATGGCTCATATATCATCCGAAGTTCTTGTCAATTCATCAGTTTCTGTCTCTATTTTGCACCCCGAGGCGTAATGATCGCCGTGACCCTTCCTGAATTTTCCGATGCACATGGTTCCACTTTGCCGCGGTTTTCATTGATATAAAAGACGACTCTGCATCCCTTGATCACATTTTTTCCTTCCCTCAAAACAGGATTGCCGGACAGCACAATTCTGGCGCCCTCTTCATAATATACTGCTTCACCGCCGGCAGCGGATATTTGTTTCTGTGTAATAACGACATTTCCCTTCGCTTCTATTTTTTCAAGATTTCCCGCTCCTTCGATATCCTGCTTTGCGGCTTTTCCTTTTTGATCAGGCGATTTTTTATAGTAAATATAAAGGTGATCCGTTTTTATTTTAATATCACCTTTTGTCGCAACGGCATTACCGGAAAAAATAATCATCCTTTTTTCATGAAAGGCCTCCATCCGGTCCGAGATAATCTCTACCGGTTCATTTTTATTTAATATTTTCTTCTGTTCCAAGCCGGATTGCGCCCATAGACGGGCGCTGACAAGAAACAATGTAAAAAAAACAACGATGAATATCTTTCCTGCGTTCATGTCATCTCTCAATTAATTAATGGTGGCTTTTACGCCGGAAGAAAGCGTCAGCTCCCCGGCCTTCATCGAAATGACCATTTTTCCCCCCTCGACTTTCATGCGTTTGTTTTCCATGACGACGGGAGCATCCGTATAGATTCTTTTCTGGCCATCGCTGTAGCGAAGATAATCCGTCGTAAATTTATCTCCCGTGTCGGAGACAATTACGACGTGGCCTTTAATTTCGATATCCTTCTTATCCGTATCCATTGAACCCTTATCGCCCGTGAGAATAAATACTTTGCCTTCCTTCGCGGTTAACTTGACCTGAACCTGATCCAGTAAAGCAAGATTCATTTTTTTTTGATACTGAGCGCTTTTCGCCTTTAAATCCCATTGAAGATTATCTTGCCCAACTTCCGTATAAACAAAGTCCTGAATCCGAAGATCCGCGTCATCAGGCAGAATTTTCAGGACATGATCTTTTTTTTCGCCAACCACTTGGACAAAGGCAAAAACGGCCGCGCCCATGATCGCCAGAATAACGAGGATGGCCGCAAAGACTTTATTGTTTTTCTTCAGCTTCATTGCTCCTCATCGATCGCCGTCAATACTCTTCCTTCATGTTCTTTATAGCACTCGCCATCGCCCCTGTAAAGCTATTCGGACATTATTACGTATAGATTGCTGAAAGCGGCAATGGAAATTAAGTTGTTGTGATTAAGCGGAGATTCGCAAACCGATAACACCCGCGACAATAAGCAGAAAAGATAAAACCCGCATCATGGCCAGGGAATCATGAAACACCAGAACACCGATCAGAAATGTTCCCGCTGCGCCAATTCCCGTCCAAACCGCGTAAGCCGTACCTATGGGAATGTCTCTCTGCGCCAGCCATAAAAAAAAACCGCTGAGCGTCATGCACGCCACGGCCAACAGAATATAAAGCATGCGATAAGGCGTCGTCTGGGATAATTTGAAGCCCAGGGGCCATCCTATTTCCAAAAAACCTGCGATAATCAGATAAATCCAGGCAAATTTCATTGTTATTTTCCGAGATGAAAAATCATTTCCTTTTCTCTAATCCATCAGATCAAGAAAATCATATCGTACGGCGACATCCGCCCAATTGTTCTGAGCCGTAAGCAGCATTTCGCAAATTTCTCTCACGGCGCCCTGTCCTCCCCGGTTGACCGTGACATAATCCACACACTTCTTGACCAGGTCCAAGGCATCCGCCACAGCCACGGAAAAGCCAACGTTTTTCAGTACGGGAATATCGACAATATCGTCGCCCATGTAAGCGATCTCTTCGGACGTCAGGTCGTTTTTTTCGAGAATCTGCGCAAACACTTCTTTCTTGTTCAGCGCTCCCTGATAAACTTCCTGAATTTTTAAATCACGAGCCCGATGTTCGACAACCAGCGAAGTCCGCCCCGTCAGAATGGCAACCCGGATGCCGTGCCGCTGAATCATCACCAGACCATGACCGTCGCGGACATGAAAGTTTTTCATCTCGCGCCCTTCACTATCCATAATGATCTTGCCGTCTGTCATCACCCCGTCCACATCCAGAATCAGCATCTTTATTTTTTTGAGCTTTTCTACAATATTCTTTTCCATACTTCTCCTTCGTCTTCGCAGTAGAGCTCGTAGCTCATGGCTCATGGCTGATAGCTCACAGGAAAGGCTTTGATCTATGAGCTTTGAGCTATCAGCGATGACCTACCTATCTCCTTCGTTATTTCATCGATTTTTTTCAGCGTCGTCAACAACTTTTCCAGTGAATTCAGGTAAAGCGAATTAGCGCCGTCACAGAGGGCTTTTTCCGGATCGGGATGCACTTCCATAAAAATACCGTCCACACCGGCCGCCACCGCGGCGCGCGCAAGATAAGGCACCATATCCCGTTCTCCTCCCGACACGGCGCCTGCGCCGCCCGGCAGCTGCACGGAATGAGTAGCGTCAAAGATTACCGGATGCCCCATCTCCCTCATAATTGGCAAAGAGCGCACATCAAAAACAAGATTATTGTAACCGAAGGACGCGCCACGTTCCGTAATCAGAATATTCTCATTACCGGCGCTTTCGATCTTCTCAATAATATTCGCCACATCCCACGGCGCCAGAAATTGCCCTTTTTTTACGTTGATGATCTGCGCCTTTTTCGCGATCTCCACAACAAAATCCGTCTGGCGGCAGAGAAAGGCAGGAACCTGCATAATATCAAGGATATCTGCTGCCGCATCTATTTCTTCAAAACGGTGGACGTCCGAAAGAACAGGCACGCCAATTTTTTCTTTGATATTTTTTAAGATTTTTAAACCTTTCTCGGCGCCCGGTCCCCGGTAGGAACGGACTGACGTCCGGTTCGCCTTATCGTATGAGGCCTTAAAAATGAAAGGAATCCGCAGCTTGGATGCCAATTCCTTCAGATAGCTCGCTATCTCCGTAGCCGCCGCTTCATCTTCAAGAACACAGGGACCGGCAATTAAAACAAATCCGGTTTGCTCTCCAATCTTAAAATCATTCAAAGTTACCTGTTTCATTACATGCTCCCGTTTTTCTAATTATTTTTCTGCAACAGCTGAATGCGCAGCCGTGGAATTCTTGCCGCCACTTTTGTCTCAGGATTTATTTCGTAAGCGTTTCTATACGCTTTCAGCGCCTCCTGGTAAAGCCCCTTTTTTTCATAAGCCTCGCCCAGATTGGCGTAAATTTCATCATCTTCCCGGTCATACTTCAGGGCGGTCAAATAATTTTCAATCGCCTGGTCCCAGTTTTTACCTGAGGCATAGGCATATCCCAGACTGGCGTAGGAAGAAGCTTTTTTCGGTTCGAGCTTCACGATTTTCCGATAATATTTAACAGCTTGCGCGTATTGCTGAGTCTTCACATAATGGTCGGCAATGGCGCTCATCGTTTTCTTGTTCTGCGGTAATACTATTTCGTAGAGGCTGACCGCCTGTTTTTCCTTGCCCAATTTTGTGTAAGTGAAGGCCAGGTTGTTATACAATGTTTGATCTTTCACTCCCAGTTTGATGGCTTTCTCATAATTATCAGCCGAAGCTTTGTATTGCTTCATTTCGCCGTAGGCAAACCCCAGCTTGACAAATATGGCGGCGCTTTTCGGATATTTCCCGCCAAGCTTTTCGTAATACTGGATGGCTTGAGCATATTGCCTGTTTTTGAAAGTCAGATCCGCCAGGCGCTCCAAGGCATCAGTATCTCCCGGATTCTTTTTCAAAACATACAAGTACTGCTGAATAGCATCGTTTATCCTGTTTCTTCTTTCATAGGCCGCCGCCAGATTAAAATGGATGACAGGATCGTCAGGCAGCAACTCCACTGCTTTATGCAGATTTTCCATTTCTTCTTTGAATTTTCCCTGTCCGGCACAGGCGGTCGCCAGATTGGCGTAAGCCGCGGCATCTTTCGGATTATTTTTAATAGCTTTTGCATAATTCTCAACAGCCCGGTCATACATTTTTCTTGCCAGGTAAATATCTCCCTGCGCGCGCCAGGCGGCAGCGGCATGCTGCGCATGTCCGGCAATGTATTGATACTGTTCCAAAGCGGCATCCGTTTGATTCGCCTTTTCATACGCCTGGGCCAGCAGCTGTCTCACTGCATGATTCTCCGGATCGATTTTGACCGACTGGGCATAATACTCAACGGATTTACCCCAGAATTTCTGGAGGCCGGACAACAAACCCAGCATGGCGTAAGCTTCGGCATCGCGTCCGTTTATTTTAACAAGATTCAACAACATTTCAAGAGCCTCCGCATGGCGATTCGTTGTGAGATAACAGCGCGCGAGATCCTTCATGGCCACAGTATCATCAGGTTTGATGCGCAAAATATCCCTGTAAAGCAAAGCCGCCTCATCCGTCCGGTTCTGCTTCAGATAGAGCGCCGCCAGAATCCTGCGCACGCCCGCATCCTCACTGTTTTGAGCAACGGCCTTCTGCAAATAATCAATTTGCCCCCCGACATCGCTGGCATCCTGCGCATGCCGCAACCAGTCCTGAGGCGTAATCGTTACACGGATCGGAACCACAGCGATGATGTCATTTTGATGATAAATAACCACTTTATAAACATCGTCCACCTGAGCGCTTTTGCGCGATGCATCGACCTTCATGATATGATTCACAAAATCGATACCGCGAAACAGAACGCCCAGATGATTGTCTCCTGCGCCTGCTCCGTCAATCTTCGCCGTCGTCTCCACGCCGCCCAAATCATCGCTGGCCACGCCTTTGATGACAAATTCATCACGATAAGTGATTTCCAGATGCTCACCAGCGTCCACACGAATATCCTTGCCGTTTTTTTCCATTTCCAGCGCATAAAAATGCGGTTTGTTTTTCAATACATAATAGGAAATGGCATTGGCCGCCCGCATCACGGAAAAAGCAACCGTCTGGAAACTCTGCGGACGGAAAATCAGCAAAGACAGCAGCAGAAAAACAATCGTTGCGACAGCTGCCGCGCCAATCGTGAGAGCCAGGTTTGTTCGTTGATGTCCGGCGTATTTCTGCATGGATTCAGCCTCTGGGATGATATTTGCGATGAATTTCCTTCAATCTGTCTTTGGTCACGTGGGTATAAATCTGCGTTGTCGAAATATCGGCATGGCCGAGCATCATTTGCACTGCGCGCAAATCCGCCCCTCCCGCCAGCAAATGAGAAGCGAAGGAATGGCGGAATGTATGAGGATGCACATTTTTTTGCAGGCCAGCTTTTTTCGCGTAGCCGACAACGATTTTCCAAAGTCCCTGGCGGGTGAACTCTCTGCCGAACCGGTTGAGAAACAAAACATCCGTTGTTTTGGATTTCTGTAACTTGGGCCGGGACTCGTCCACATAGCGCCGCGCACAATCATAAGCCTTCTTGCCGATGGGAATCACCCGTTCCTTGCTTCCCTTTCCCATCACAATCAGAAACCCAACCTGCCAGTTAATGCTGTTCATCTTCAAAGATACTAATTCCGAAATGCGCAGTCCCGTGGCATAGAGAAGCTCCAGCATCGCGCTGTCGCGCAGCGCGGAAGGAGTTTGTTCTCCCGGCTGGGACAAAATCAGGTTCATCTCCTCCGGGCTGACCGTATCTGGCAGACGCATCCAAACCCTGGCCAATTCAATATTCGCCAGCGGCGATTCATGCAGCATTTTTTCCCGCAAAAGAAACTTGTAGAATCCCCGCAAAGCGGCCAGCGCACGGTTCATGGAGATAGCCGATAGACCCTCCGATTTGAGTTGAACAAGAAATTCAATGACATTCTGGGGCGTCGCCTGTCCCGCACCCGCTAATTCCTTTCGTTCCAAAAAAGAAATATAGCGGTTCAGGTCACGGCGATAGGCCTCCAGCGTATTGCCGGCCGCTCCTTTTTCGATCAGGAGATGATTCATGTATTGACAAAACAAGTTGCGCATGGGAGTTTTTACGCAAATACGCCGCCGATGTAAAGTTTTTTTGTTGACATAACCGGCAATCTTGTAGAAAGAAAGAATATCATTCCCGGCAGGAGACATCATGAAAAAAATTGTCATCGCCAGCGATCATGGAGCGGTTGAACTTAAAGACGAAATTGTCGCCTTTTTAAGAAACAAGAATTTCGAGATCATCGATCTGGGCGCGCACGGCTCTGACTCCGTTGACTACCCGGATATGGCGCTGCTCGCCTGCAACGAATTTAAAAAAGGCGGTTATGACTTCGGCGTCCTGCTTTGTGGCACGGGCATCGGCGTATCGATCGCCGCCAATAAGGTCAAAGGCGTCCGCTGCGCGCTCATCTATGACCTTTTCAGCGCCGAAATGGCCAAAGCCCACAATGACGCCAACTTCATAGCCTTCGGCGGCAGAATCAAATATCCAACGCCGGTCACCGGCATGCTCGATAAATTCATCAACACATCCTTTGACGGCGGCCGCCATGAGCGAAGAATAGCCAAGATGATGGCCATTGAAGAACAGCGCTGATTTGTCCGGATACCGTCCATTGCGCAAACTGACCTGAGTGAACCGCCTGCCGCCGTCGGGCAAGGAGGCACTAATGATATTCAGTATATATGGCAATGCAAGACAAGTGAATGGTAAGGGGTGGGCTTGTTTCTTCCGGTGCAGGCCTGAGGCGATGAAATTGCAGGGGCGGAACCTTTATGCAAAGGCCCAACCCCTGATGAATTTGCCTTTTAATTTCCTTTATTTATGATGTTCTCCGTCACTGCGTCTCCGACGATTAGAATCCAACCGCCACAGCCAGATAAGGTCCCGTGTAGAGCGAATCCATTTTGTAATCGTTAACATCCATTTTCAATTGAATAAATTTATAGCCGGCATGGATATCAAGAAACGGGAAAGGCGTCAGGGATATATCCGCCAAACCTTCATAAGAGTAATTATCAGAACCGTAACCTCCAATCGTCCCCTGAGCGCGCAATTCCAACAGATTGGCGATCAGTCCGATATGGGCGCCGACGCCAATCATGGGAAGGAATGAATCAAAAGATTTCTGCTGATGCTCAAAACCGGTTGCCGTCGAATTTAATTTAAGATTTCCCGTGGAATATTTAATCTGAGCAATACCGCCGATGGAAAAGCCGGCCAGAATGTTTTCCATATTGATCAGATCGCGCTGGTACCTAAGGTCAAACATGGAAAAGGCCAAATCTGATCGGACTGGGTCGCCTGCCGAAAGGGGCTTGCCATTGAACGTCAGGCTGTTGGTCAACACAACATCCGCCGAATAATCGAAGGGCGTAAACGTCAGACTCACATGATTCTTTCCAACTCCGCCATAGGCCTCAACGGAGTAAGTAGCTTTACTCCCGAATCCCAGAACATCTTTCGTATTGATGTCATTGCCCTTGATCCCATCCGTAATCGTCTGAATATCAGCCTTTTTGAGATCAGGGTACCACAAGTATGCCCTCGCCCCAATTTCAAAAGCGTTTGCCTGGGCGACAATGCCACAACAGAAAACAAATACAAATAACAACACCAGCTTTCCACCAAGTTTATTCATAATTACCTCCCTATAATTTCATGAACAATTTTTTTTTAGTATATGAAAGTCGCCTTTTCCTGTCAAGGAATGATTGGGAAACGAATGCTCCGGGTCTATGGCGGAACAAACAAGGTATCTATACAAAAACCCCCCTCAAGACATTTACCTTGAGGGGGGCGTTATATCAACAGATCATGATTTTGTTACGGCGGTTACCACTTCTTAAATGCTGTTTTTACCTTTAATCAACTTACCATGTTTTTTACTGCATCAATAACCGGGTTTGTGAACAGCGCCATCAAAAGAGTGTAAAGAGCGAAGGCGCCAACAACTTCTGACGTGTACATCTTGTCATATTTCCTCTTCAGGCTAACCAGAATCAACCCGCCTACAATCAGGCATCCCAGTTGAAAATACGGGAAGTTGGAAGCTCCCGCCGCCGCATACTCGGCAAATCCGAAGGTTGCCGTCAAGAGAACTACTGCCGCCGTTGCTACGATGGTTCCTAATGTCTTTTTCATGATCTGTTACCTCCTTTGGGGTAGTTTGTTTTATTTGCCTTTATCCTAATGAAATTTGCGTGCCAGAATTTCCAGCCGGACAAAACACATTGTAACACTTTGTAATTACTGGCTATATATTAAATATCACCTTAATAAAATGTCCACCCGGACAACATCTGCTCTCTTACTTTCAACGAAATGTTCAATGGTCTTGAACGATATGTAAAATCATTGCCGACAAACGACTGATTGCATCCCCCGCCCGGCTGTGGTAAGCCTCCCGCTCCATTAAATCCGCAAAGGAACAGGTATGATCGCATTCCGATATGAAAAAATTGCTCAAGAGCTCAATATTACAGCAAAACAGGTTGGAGATACGGCCGCCATGCTGGGCGAAGGGGCGACGGTGCCCTTTATTGCCCGCTACCGCAAGGAAGTCACCGGAACGCTGGATGAAGTTGTCATCACGTCCATCCGCGACAGGCTGAGTGAACTGGAAGAACTGGAAAACCGGCGCGCAGCCATCCTGAAATCGCTGACGGAACGCAATTTACTGACCCCGGAACTGGAAGCCAAAGTGGCTGCGGCTGAAACTCTTTCCGTGCTGGAAGATGTTTATCTGCCGTTTCGTCCCAAGCGCCGGACGCGGGCAACCATCGCCAGAGAAAAGGGTCTGGAAGAACTGGCCGTTAAAATATTCGCGCAGGAAGACTTTGATCCGGCTGCGGAAGCCGCCCTGTTTGTCAGCGACGAAAAAGGTGTGGCAACGGCGGATGACGCCCTGGCCGGAGCGCGGGACATTATCGCCGAATGGGTAAACGAAGATGCCGGCGCGCGGGCGAAAATGCGTGATCTGTTCCGGGATAAAGGCATGATCCGGTCAAAAGTCCTGCCGGACAAGCTGGAGGCAGGCATCAAATACAAGGATTATTATGACTGGGAAGAACCGGTGGCAACCGCTCCATCCCACCGGGTGCTGGCCATGCGGCGCGGCGAGCGCGAAGAGTTTCTGACACTCTTCATGATGCCGCCGGAGGAAGAGGCTTTACGGATACTGGACGAAATGTTTGTCCGGGGAACAAACGAACCGGCGGCGCAGGTAAAACAGGCAGTGCATGACAGTTACAAACGCCTGCTTTCTCTTTCCATGGAAACGGAAACCCGCATGGAGACGAAGAAACGCGCCGATGAAACCGCCATCCGCGTCTTTGCCGACAACCTGCGCCAACTGCTGCTGGCGCCGCCCATGGGGCAAAAATCTGTGCTGGCCATTGATCCCGGTTTCCGCACCGGCTGTAAGACCGTCTGCCTGGGTCGACAGGGCAAGCTGCTCCATCATGAAACCATTTTTCCGCTTCTTTCGGAAAAAGCGTGTGAAGAGGCCGGACGGACGATCAGAACCCTGTGTGAAAAATTTCATATCGAAGCTGTTGCCGTCGGCAACGGCACGGCGGGACGCGAAACGGAATCCTTTCTGAAGAGTCTTGATCTGCCCAAAGATATCATGGTGGTCATGGTCAACGAAAGCGGCGCATCCGTCTATTCCGCATCGGATGCGGCAAGGGCCGAATTTCCCGACCAGGACATCACCGTGCGCGGAGCTGTTTCCATCGGCCGGCGATTGATGGACCCGCTGGCCGAGCTGGTAAAAATCGAGCCGAAAGCCATTGGCGTGGGCCAGTATCAGCATGATGTGGATCAGGGCCTGTTACAGCAGTGCCTGGATGATGTCGTGGTCAGTTGCGTCAATGCCGTGGGCGTGGAGGTGAATACGGCCAGCGTCCAGCTGCTGTCTTATGTATCCGGTCTGGGCCCGGCGCTGGCGGAAAACATCGTCAGTCACCGCAACGAAAACGGTCCCTTCCCGACGCGAGAATCGCTCAAGCAAGTAAAACGTCTCGGGCCGAAAGCTTTTGAGCAGGCGGCCGGTTTTCTGCGCATCCGCAACAGCATCAATCCCCTTGATGCAAGCGCAGTTCATCCGGAAAGCTATGCCATGGTCGAAAAAATGGCGGAAGATCAGGGCTGTTCCGTGATCGAGTTGATGGCGGATGAAGCAAAAAGACAAAAGATCGTTCTCTCCAACTACATCACCGGCAAGGCCGGCCTGCCGACGCTGAAAGATATTCTGGCCGAACTGGCCAAACCGGGGCGCGACCCCAGGCGGCAATTTGAAAATATTGCCTTCGCCGAAGGCATCAACAAAATTACAGATTTGATTCCCGGCATGAAACTGCCCGGAATAATCACCAACATCACGGCTTTCGGCGCTTTTGTGGATATCGGCGTTCATCAGGACGGTTTGGTTCATTTAAGCGAGATGGCTGACCGGTTTGTGAAAACTCCCGCGGATGTGGTAAAAGTAGGCCAGAAAGTGGAAGTGACAGTGCTGACAGTGGATAACGAACGCAAACGGATTGCTCTGTCCATGAAAAAAACGCCGGGCGAAAAAAACAGGCCCGTACAGGGAAGCGAGACAAAAGCCGCCGCAGGCAAACAAAAATTCACGCCGCAGCGTCCGGGGAAAAAACCGGAGGGGAAACAGACCAGGGAAGCGCTCAAACCGTTTAACAATCCTTTCGCCGAAGCTCTGAAAAGAAAGGATGCCTGACGCCCGGAGCAGAGCCTGGATATTGATATCCGGAATACGAAAGCGCTTGAATGGACAAGAGGAATACATGCCGGAAAAGCCATACTCGGTAACGCTGAAAACCATGCTCCTGATTTTGCTGGTGTCGTTTTACACGGCCGGGTACCTCGGCATCAACCGGCTTAACGCCTGCCGGGATCATTACTATGATGTTTCTCTTTGGTTTGAAAAGGATATTCCTTTTGTCCCCTCCATGATTATCGGTTATTCTTTTGTCTTCCTGCTGGTTGCCATCATGTTCCTGGTGATTGATAACATGCCGGATTTCCGTGACATGTGCATTCGGTTTGTCAGCATGACCCTTCTTTGTTTCGCGATATTTCTGATCTTCCCCGTGCGGATGGATTTACGGCCGGAAATGATCATGACACAGGACTGGGTCACGCAAATCGTCTGTTTTTATTTCTGGATCGATCGCCCGTACAACCTGTTTCCGTCCATGCACCTGTCCGCGTCGTTTTTTTCTGCGTTTTATTGCCTGCGCAAGGGAAACTTCATCGGAATCATCACCATGATCATGGCAACGACTGTCGGCGTATCCGTGATCCTGATCAAGCAGCATTACATCCTGGATGTTGCGGCCGGTTTTATCATAGCCTGTTTCTGCTCGTTTTTCTCGCTGAAATGGTTCAAATCCCGGCTTCCGGGCAGCGCAGGCAGCAAGGAGCAACAGGACTATTGCCCCACGGATCCGGTCAACCCTCCGGATTCAATTTACGAAACATCGACGGTTTGCGTGCAGGAAGGCGTCCGCGTGCGGGTCATGATCTGGCGGCCGAGAAAACCAGTCAGCGAAAATCCCGTCGTCTTTGTTGCCGGATGGGTCTCCGCCGTATCCGGATGGGCTCCCCTGCTGAAGGTCATGGCCGCTGGAAGGCCGGTTTATTACATTGAAACAAGGGAAAAGAGATCCGCCCTTATTGAAAAAAGAAAACTGACACCGGAGGACTTCAGCATTAAAAGGATGGCGGAGGACCTGATTGCCGTTTGCCGTCAGTTGGGAATCGCATCGCCGGCTTTAACGGTCATCGGCAGCTCTCTGGGGGCAACCGCCCTGCTGGAGGCCCTGAAGGGAAAAAGGTTGACCGCCGGAGCGGCGTTTTTAATGGCGCCCAACAGCGATTTCAAGGCGCCATGGTATTTGCAGTGGATGCTGTCCCTGCCGGCGTTTCTGTATCATGGCATCAAATATTTTATTCTCTGGTACCTGAAGACCTTTATCGTTGATGTTAAAAAAGAACCGGAACAAATGATGCGTTACCGTGAAACACTGCTGACAGCTCATCCCGGGAGAATCAAGCTTTCGGCCATGGCCGCGATGAAAGGGCGCTACCAGGTCTGGCCGCATTTGGACAGTGTGCAAATACCCGTCGCCCTGGCTTACGCCCCCACGGACACGCTGCACTCCTCCGCAAATATTCGTCTGATGGCCGGCAGGCTGCCTCAGGCGGCTGTCGTTGTCTGCCCGTCAAACAAATACATGCACGGAGCGGAGATAGCTGGGGATATCGAAGCATTGATACGCAAGACGGTTCAATAACTTTCCACGGTGACTGGACGCGGCAATAACATCCACCCTC
Source organism: uncultured Smithella sp. (assembly GCA_964491435.1). Classification (GTDB taxonomy): domain Bacteria; phylum Desulfobacterota; class Syntrophia; order Syntrophales; family Smithellaceae; genus UBA8904. The sequence goes on along the minus strand of CAZBGE010000018.1, from coordinate 13,997 downwards.
GTCCATGCCGCTCCACAACACGGAGCTTCCAATGGAGCCGCCTGACCGGGATGGCGTCCACAGGCAACTTGCCCCCATGGCGCGGAAGGAGAAAAAAATGAAAATCTATTTTGCCGGATCGATCCGGGCGGGAAGGAGCGACGCCACGATTTACGAAACCATGATCGCGTGGCTGCGGTCTTACGGAGACGTGCTGACCGAGCATGTGGGCAACCCCGCCCTTTCCGCCAAGGGCGACGACTTCCCGGAAGGGGCATGCGCCTCCGGCGACCGGTATATCCATGACCGGGACATGGAGTGGCTGACCTCCTGCGATCTGGTGGTGGCGGAAGTCACCATGCCATCGCTGGGCGTGGGATATGAACTGGGCTGGGCCACGGCCTTGAAAAAACCCGTCTTATGCCTTTATCGCATCCGACAGGGGAAGTCTCTGTCCGCCATGATCGGCGGCAGCCCCGGCATCCGGACCGCCGCCTACGCCTCGCTGGACGAGGCCAAAACCATCATAAATGAATTCATCAGAAATACCTGCTACTTACACAAGAAATAATCCATCCGCAGCGCATCTGCTTCCATCACCGGCGGGATAATTTTTCGACGTTCAATCATGCGCAAACATGACATTGAAAATCCAACATATTAAGGAGGATTTTCAATGTCAACATAATGACTTTGTCTGCCTGGCGCAGCGCATGGGACAAGAATCAAAACCCAACAAGCCTGAAGGCTCGAACTACATTCTCTTGATGTAGTGCTTGATGTAGTGCGTACCTTCAGGTGCGCCAAACCTATATTTATCGACACCCACGATGTAGTGCGTGGCTTCAGCCGCGCGATAAACCGGCATGATCAAAACAGCGGACCTGAAGGTCCGCACTACAGACAATTCTTAATTCTCTTTCCCCGCGCTCCGCACCACCTCCGCCAGAGGAGGACAAAAGCAAACAATATACAAATACCACGCGGATGTGATAGAGATGGCCGGAGGAAATGATTCCTGTTGAGGAGAAATGAATGGCCACATCGCTGGAGTTGTTATCGCCCGCAGGCAGCGCCGACATCGGAATCGCCGCCATTGACCACGGCGCGGACGCCGTGTATATCGGCGCTCCGAAATTTTCGGCCAGGGCGGACGCGGGGGCCGGCGTCGCCGAGATCGCCCGCCTGATCCGGCATGCGCACCTTTATTACGCTAAAGTCTATGTGGCGCTCAACACCATCCTGACGGACCGCGAAATTGCCGAATCCCTCGACATCATCCGGGAGATTTACGACCTGGGCGCCGACGGCCTGATTATTCAGGATGCCGGTCTGCTGGAGCTGGATCTCCCCCCGATTCCGCTTATCGCCAGTACCCAGATGCACAACCATACGGCGGAAAGAGTCCGGTTCCTGGAGGATGCGGGCTTTCGGCGGGCAATTCTGGCCAGGGAACTTTCTCTGGGGGAGATTGCGGACATCCGCCGGAAGACAAAACGGATCGAGCTGGAAGCCTTTGTGCACGGGGCCTTGTGCGTTTCCTACAGCGGACAATGCTACATGAGCCAGGCCGTGGCGGGACGGAGCGGCAACCGCGGCGTCTGCGCCCAGCCCTGCCGCTCGCACTACACGTTAACAGATGGCAGCGGCAACGTCATTGCGCAAAACAAATTCCTGCTTTCCCTCAAAGACCTGAATCTGATGGACAGGATACCGGAGCTCATCGCAGCCGGGGTGACATCCTTTAAAATCGAAGGGCGATACAAGGGAATCGAGTATGTGAAGAACGTTACGGCCGCCTACCGGCAGGCTATCGACCGGTTTATCCACACGCATCCCGGTTACCGGAAAAGCAGCGCCGGCGCGTGTTCGCTCACTTTTGCGCCGGATACGGACAGGACCTTCAACCGCGGCTACACGCAATATTTTATTTCCGGCATGGGAGAAAAGGTCGCCTCCATCGACACTCAGAAATCCGTCGGACAGTATCTGGGTGAAATCACGCAAACGGGAAAAGATTTTTTCCGGATCGCCCGCCGCGATCTGCAAAACGGCGACGGCCTCTGCTTCTTCACGGAGAAAAACGAGCTGGCCGGGTTCAGGGTGGAGCGGGTGGAAAAGGATAATATTTATCCCAACAGCATGAAGGGGCTGGAAACCGGCGTGCGCCTCTATCGCAATCACGACACAGCTTTTACAAAAGTTCTGAAGAAATCGCCGGGCGATCGCCGCATCGCAGTGGAAATGGATTTTTGGCAGGAGGAAACCTGCATCCGCCTTGCCGCGCAGGATGAAGACGGCAACAGGGCTGAAGCGGTCAAGGAAGTTTTATGGGAACCTTCGTGCAATCCGGAACAGATGAAAACACAGTTGGAAAAGCATCTTACCGCAGCGGGCAACACGCCTTACCGGGTGATGAAGCTGATGATTCATCCGGAGGAGCCGGGTTTTCTTCCCGCAAGCCTGTTGAACGGCATCCGCCGCGATGTTCTGGAGGCGCTCACGCAAATCCGCCGCGAAACACATCCGCGACGGGACATAGCGTTTACGCCCAACAGCGCCGCGTATCCGGAGAAAAATCTCGACTTCCGCGCCAATGTCTTGAACGCCCTGGCAGGGCGTTTCTATGAACGCCACGGCGTGACTGTTACGGAACCGGCCTTTGAAGCCCTTGCCGGCATATCCGGGAAAACCGTCATGACCACCCGCTACTGCATCCGGCATCAACTGGACCTATGCCCCAAATTGCATCGGACAGGGCGGTCCGTCAAAGAGCCGCTCTGTCTCCGGGATGCCCATCATACTTATCGTCTTGAATTCGACTGCGGGAAGTGCCGGATGCACGTGATTCTGGAAGACAGGTAATTTTTCCGCGGCATCGATCTATGGAAGATCATTTGCCCGCATGGTTCCGGCAGGAGGAAGAAACATCCGCTTACGCGGGATGCCCGCTCAGCGTTTTTTTTCACTCTTGATGCCGGACAGTTTCTCGCGCAGTTCGGCAAGCTCTTCTTCCAGCAAGAGATTTCTCTGACGCAGGCGGTTGGCGTCCGCGAGATAACGATTTTTTATATCGTCGTAACACGTGCAGCGGTTGCGCCCGTCTTCCTTGCTGACGTACAGCGCCTTGTCAGCCCGGTCGATGGCGTCCATCACGGAGCTCATGCTGACTTCAAATTCAGCAACCCCCGCAGAAACCGTCATTGGACCATCAACTCCCTCGTCGGCAAAAGAAGTCGTTTCAATGTTCTTTAGCAGCTTTTTCATGGCATCAATGACGTCGTTCTTTTCATAACCGTAAAACACGGCGCAGAACTCTTCGCCTCCATAGCGGTATGCATACGGCACCCCGTCGCGGATCAGATTCGCAACCTTCCGGAGAACTTTATCCCCAACGGGGTGGCCGTAAGTGTCATTCAAGGTTTTGAACTTATCGATATCAATCATCGCGACAAACAGCTTTTTTTGCCCGGTTTTAAACTGCATGAACAGGCGTCCCATCTGTTCATTGAGTTTACGCTTGTTGTATAGTTGAGTAAGATCGTCCGTATAGACCTTGGCGGCCAGAAGCCGGTTTTGATGGGCCTCGATAATCCGGGCGGCAACCGGCGTAATAAAGTCAACTTTTTTGACCCAGAGTTCACGGTCGCAATCCTGCGTTTTCGCGCACAAGATGCGGCAATGGCCAATCTGACGCCCTTCCACGGTGAGCGGGGTTTCGTAGATGGTTTCCCGCACCTCCTGAAAGGTTGGTGTATCAACGACATGCGGTATCTCCGGACTCTTCCCCATCTGTTTGTCATAGATAAATATTTTTCCATCGGTATTCAGGTTCGTCGTTAGAAATTTATCGTCGTCAAACAGGAAAACTTCGATGTGTTTGGCGTCCAGAAAGCTGATAATTCTGCTCATGGCCTTTTCAAATGGTTCAAGCTGTATGTCAACCAGCCACTGGATGCGCCGCAGGCTTTGCTCGAACAGCTCAAGATCCTGCAAGTTGGCTATCTGAGATTCAGCCATCTCATGTTGCACAAACTTGAGACGGTCCGTCTCGCATAAAGCATTCCGCGCTGTTTTGAGCGCATGATTGTGCTTTTCAAGCAGGATGGCAATAATCCGGTAAGCATGTTGAATGCGCTCCCGGTTCTTAAACATCCCCCCGAACCTGCCTGGTTTAATAGCCTCCGTCATCCCGGCGCCCAGTTTTTCGCGTATCATGACAATATATTTGCGTGGAACGCCATGCAGGCATTCCAGGGAAACTTCATTCTCAATCCGGCGCAACCTTTCCTCAAAATGACTAAGGGCGGCATGCTCGATTCCGGCGGCCTTCGATCTGCTTTCAACATCCGCAAGCATCTCCCGGACAATGGCGCGGGCATTATCCAATTTTTTTTTCATATTGCGTTTTTCCAAAACATCACCATTGAACAATAAACACACCCACGGCAACCCGCGGGTAATTGAAAACCTCCATCAGGCATGGTTCCTTCGCCGCAAACCATGAACTCCACAGTCATCCGTCCGCATGGTGAAAGCTAACAAGTTATTTCATTATTGTAAAGGAACAGTTTCGCGACTTCCCGCGGCGCGCGGGCATTGGCTTGTTTGAGAATTGAATCCGGGGGGGAAAGGCCGGAGCGTTTTGCTCCGGCCTTTTTTAAAAGATTATTTCTTCTTGGCAACTTTTTTGACTGCCGGCTTCTTAACGGCCGCTTTTTTCGGCGCTGCTTTCTTCACAGCGGCTTTCTTGACTGCCGCCTTCTTTGCGGGAGCAGTCTTTTCAGCCACGGCCTTTTTTGCCGGGACTGCTTTTTTTACCGCCGCCTTCTTTGCAGGCGCGGTCTTTTGAACAGCGGCTTTTCCGGCTATCTGTTTTGCGGCAACCTTTTTGGCCTTGGCTTTGGTTTCCGCCGTCTTGGCGGCCTGTTTTACTTCGGCCTTTTTCACCGGCGCGGGCGCTTTGAAAGCCTTCTTCGCCGCGGACAGTCCGGCAATCAGATTTTTGGCCGTTTTGACAACACGCTTAGCCAGCGGCGCTGCTTTTTTCGCCAGCGTTACATTTCTCAGGGCGGCCTGAGCCGCGGCCAGGCGGGCAATGGGCACCCGGAAGGGCGAGCAACTGACGTAGTTCAATCCGGTCAGGTGGCAGAATTCGATGGAGCTGGGTTCGCCTCCGTGTTCGCCGCAGATGCCGACCTTCAGTTTCGGGTTGACGCCCCGGCCTTTGGCCACGGCCATTTGCACAAGCTGGCCGACTCCGTCGCGGTCCAGAACGCGGAACGGATCAACCGGAAGAATCTTCTTGGCAACGTAATCGGGCAGGAATTTCCCCGCGTCGTCGCGGCTGTAGCCGAAGGTCATTTGGGTCAGGTCGTTGGTGCCAAAGGAGAAGAACGCCGCTTCCTTTGCAATTTCGTCGGCGGTGACGGCGGCGCGCGGCACTTCGATCATCGTGCCCACGGAGTATTCTACTTTCACGCCTGTTTCTTCCATTACTTTTTCAGCGGTAGCGACAATGATTTCCTTCTGAGAAGCCAATTCTTTGACCGTACCGACCAGCGGCACCATGACTTCGGGACGCGCATCAACTCCTTCTTTGGTCAACTGACAGGCGGCTTCAAAAATCGCGCGCGCCTGCATTTCGGTGATTTCGGGAAAAGTGATGCCCAGACGGCAGCCGCGATGTCCCAGCATCGGATTGAATTCATGGAGCGCCTCCACTTTCGCCTTTACCGCTTCTACGGAAATGCCCAGTTCATCGGCCATTTCTTGCTGGTTTTCTTCTTCATGTGGAACAAATTCATGCAGCGGCGGATCGAGCAGGCGAATCGTGACGCCGTACCCTTCCATGGCCTTGAGAATACCGTAGAAATCTTCGCGCTGCATCGGCAGCAACTTGGCCAGCGCAACTTTGCGGCCTTCCAGATTGTCGGCGAGAATCATCTCCCGCACGGCTTTGATCCGGTCTCCTTCAAAGAACATATGCTCGGTGCGGCAAAGGCCGATACCCTGCGCGCCGAATTTCCGGGCGACGGCGGCATCGTGCGGCGTATCCGCGTTGGTGCGGATGCCCAGTTTCTTGGCGTCGTCGGCCCACTGCATAATGACGCCGAAATTGCCGGAGAGTTCCGCGGGACGGGTTTTTACTTCGCCCAGCATGACTTCGCCGGTGGAGCCGTCCAGAGAGATGTAATCCCCTTCTTTGACGAGGGCGGTTTTGAATTTGATTTCCTTTTTGGCATAGCTGATCTCAATTTCGCCGCAGCCGGAAACGCAGCATTTGCCCATGCCGCGGGCGACAACGGCCGCGTGGGAGGTCATACCGCCGCGCTGGGTGAGAACGCCCTGCGCCGCGCTCATGCCCTTGAGGTCTTCGGGCGATGTTTCCACGCGCACCAGAATAACTTTCTCGCCGCGTTTCTTCCAATCTTCCGCGTCATCCGCGTTGAAGACGACACGTCCCGTTCCCGCGCCAGGGGAGGCGGGCAATCCCTTGGTGATGACGTTGCGGGTTGCATCCGGATCGAAGGTCGGATGGAGCAACTGATCGAGCGAAGAAGGATCGATGCGCAGGAGCGCCGTCTTCTTGTCGATGAGTTTTTCACCCACCATGTCGACAGCAATCTTCACGGCGGCGGCGGCGGTGCGTTTGCCGGTTCGTGTCTGGAGCATCCAGAGTTTCCGGTCCTGAATGGTAAACTCAATATCCTGCATTTCTTTGTAATGATGTTCCAGTTTGGTATAGACATTAACCAGGTCTTTGTAGGCGCCGGACATGTATTCCTCAAGGGAGGGGTATTTCGCGGCTCGTTCTTCTTCCGTGACATTATTGTCTTTGGCCCAGCGCTGGGAGCCGACAAGGGTAACCTGCTGCGGGGTGCGGATGCCGGCGACAACATCTTCGCCCTGCGCGTTAATCAGATATTCGCCGTAGAACAGGTTTTCGCCCGTGGCCGGATCACGGGTAAAAGCGACGCCGGTGGCGCAGCTTTCGCCGCGATTGCCGAAAACCATGGCCTGCACATTGACGGCGGTGCCCCATTTATCGTCAAAGCTGTTCATTTTACGGTACAGGACGGCGCGCGGCGTGTTCCACGACATGAACACCGCGCCGATCGCGCCCCAGAGCTGTTCTTTGGGATCAGACGGAAATTCCTTGCCCAGTTTTTCCACGATCAGCTTTTTGAAACGGCTCACCAGTTCCTTCAAATCATCGACGGTCATGTCCAGGTCCGCCTTGACGCCTTTTTCGGCTTTCAGCTCATCCATGACTTCTTCAAATGGATCATGCGCATCCTTGTCCTCTGGTTTGAGGCCCATGACGACATCGCCATACATCTGAACAAATCGCCGGTAGGAATCCCAGCCGAATCGCTCATTGCCGGATTGGCTGATGATGCCGAGAACAGTTTCATCATTCAGACCAAGGTTCAGCACAGTGTCCATCATGCCCGGCATCGAGACCCGCGCGCCGGAGCGGACGGATAACAGAAGGGGCCGGGCCGGATCGCCGAATTTCGCATCCATGGCCTTTTCCACTTTTTTCAGCGCCGCTTCTACATCTTTTTCGAGTCCTGCGGGGAAGTTTTTATCGTTCTGATAAAATTCAACGCAAACATCGGCAGTAATTGTGAATCCCGCTGGTACAGGAATCCCCAGATTCGACATTTCGGCCAGGTTCGCCCCTTTGCCGCCGAGAAGGTTTTTCATGTCGGCTTTGCCTTCATTGATGCCCTTCCCGAATGTGTAAACACGTTTAGCCATATTTGAATCTCCTTTAGAAAGAATTTTCCGGCAGATGAAACATATTAAACGCCGAGTTTAATAAATGAAATCGTTGACACTGTAAAGTATTTTTTCTTCCCCGACGTAAAAACCCCCGCCAAGGAATGCGCGGGGGCTTTTACTCATGGTACTATTGTGGAGGGAAGGGTTTAACTCATCAGGTTTTTCAGCGCATCGACCACCGGCGCCGTAAAGAGAGCGACCAGAATGGCATAAAGGGCAAAAGAACCAATCGCTTCGCTCAGATATAATTTATCATATTTACGTTTCAGAGAAACGATGATCAAGCCGCCGACAATCAGGCACCCAAAATGAAAATAGGGAAAACCTGCGCTTCCGGCAGTATTGAACTGCGCAAAACTGAAAGTAGCTGTCGTGAAAACAATAAAACCGACCAAAATGGCTGTTTGCATCATTTTTTTCATAATCCGAATTCTCCGTATCGTTAAAAAATCAATTACCAAATTCTAAAGAAAGAGAATGAAATAAACATGCCAAACCTGCACGCAATGCATTATATTTTCATAAATTATTTATATTATTAAGATATTTTACATGGTCGCCTTGCCAGACGTCAAATGCCGGGATTGAAACTTTTATCGCATTGAACGAAACGTTAAACGCCGTTCAAATATAGAATAAAATATTTAATAAAATACCGTATGCAACAGGCTATGGAACGCCGAGCGGTTTTCCTTTTTTTAAGGTGAACATGACGGCGGAGATAACGGTCAGCAGAGCAATGTTGATCTCCCAAAGATGTTGATAGGCGCCGAATTTATCATAAATAATCCCACCGAGAATGGGGCCGATGCTTCCGCCGAGCCCGATAAAGAAAGTCAACAGCCCGTATATTGATCCCAGGACATGCCTGCCAAAACGATCAGCAGCCAGAATCGGCATAATCGGCGCCAGGCAGCCATACCCGAAACCATAGACCAGAGCGGAAATATAAAGGCGGGTGGCGCTGTGCGCCCGCCACAGCAGAATCATACCCATAAGTAGGACAAAAAGTCCAATGATATAAGCATGTTTAGGATCACGAACACGATCGGAAAGCCAGCCGAAAAAAAACTGGCCGGCAAAACCGGTTATACTGATCATGGCCAGAGATGTGGCGGCGGCAAGACTGCCGATACCATTATCCATGGCATAGGCTACCTGATGCACGAAGACAGACATGACCACCATGATAACCAGCCCATGACCGACAGCAATCGTCCAGAAACGTCTGTCTTGAAAAATAACGAGCGTGGAAATCCGCATAGCGGCCGGCGGCGCTGATGAATGACCGGCCGGCAAGGATTTATCGCCATCCGGAAGCAGGCCATAATCTTCCGGTTTGGTCTTACGCATTAGAAACTGTGAAATAAGAACTCCAACCAGACAGGTGATGCTCCCCAGCGCGACAAGACCCGCCCGCCACCCCAGACATTGATTGATATAGCCGGACAGCGGGGTGAGCGCGATCGTGCCGAAGCTGATGCCCATGGTGGCAATTCCCAGAGCAATGCCGCGCTTTTTGAGAAACCATTTGCCGACTGACGAGCTGCAGACGACCACGCCCAGACACGATGCTCCCATCCCCACAAGCAGTCCGTAGGTAATATAAAAACCAAGCGGGGTATGGATGCGGCTGGTCAAGAAAAAGCCTGTCGCGGCCAGAAGCGACCCGCAGGTGATAATCCAGCGGGGGGCAATGCGGTCCAGCAGCCGTCCCAGAAAGATGGCGCCGGTTGAATAGACGGCCATATTGATGGTGGCCGCCAGCGAGATGACGGAACGCGACCAGCCGTGCTCCAGAGACAATGGTTTCAGAAAAACGCCGAAACAATACCGCGCGCCGTAATTGATCGCCAGCACAAAAAAAGAGCCGGCAACCACATACCAGCCCCAATATATTTTTTTGCCGTTTTCCATAACAGTCAAAGGCACTTTACCATTGTTCGCGGCTGTGCTACAAGCGAATAATCATGAGAGAAGAAACGATCCACAAAAAAATCCTTTTAAAACCGAAACATTCGTTTTCCGGCCGGAAATCCAAAAGGCCGGAAGCAACGTCGTTGCTCAAGCCCGAAGCAGCATCTTCCCTCAAAGGCGTTCTGGCGCGGATCGGCAGGCCTCCCCACACACCTTTTGTTCCGGATGAATTCCAACTGCGGGCGCTTGACGCCATCCGGCAAAATGATTGCCTGGTCATTGCGCCTACCGGCTCCGGAAAAACCTGGATTGCGCGGGAAGCGATTCTCCCGGTCATGGAAAAAGGCGGACGCGCTTGGTATGCCTCTCCGCTCAAGGCTCTGTCCAATTCCAAGTGGGTGGAATTCGGCCTGCATTTCGATCCGGAAAATGTCGGGATCATCACCGGCGACACCAAGGAAAATACCGAAGCCCCGATCATTGTCGGCACGACAGAAATCCTGCGCAATCAACTCTACGACGCCATGCATGAAGGTTTTGATCTGCATTGCGATCTGGTCATCCTGGACGAAGCCCATTTTCTGGGCGATCCCGACCGCGGCGTGGTCTGGGAAGAAATCATGATCTACCTGCCGGTGCGGGTCAACCTGCTGCTGCTTTCGGCCACGATCGGCAACGGCAACGAAATCGCATCCTGGCTTTCCTCCATCCGTAAAAAAATCTGCACAGTCATCCGTGAAGAAAAACGTCCCGTTCCCCTGTATCCGATGTTTCTGCATCCGTCCGGGTGTCTCCACCCTTTCCTGGAGGGGAAAAAAGCCTCGCCCGCTGTCAGTGAATTTTTCAGGAAAGATCAGCACGGCCGCAGGGGAAGCCGCCGTCCGCCGGATTATGCGGGAATCATCCGGGTGCTGGAGCGGTTCAACCTTTTGCCAGCCATCTTTTTTCTGAAATCGCGCTCGGAATGCGACGCAGCGCTGACCTGCAAGACAAGACTGACGACACTGAAAGATCATGAAGCTTTTACCGGCGATCTCTATGACATGCTGGATCGGTTTCCCTCGCTGGGAGACCACCGGCAGATCCACGCGCTTCGAGAATTCGGACTGGCCGCGCATCACGGCGGACAGCTGCCCGCCTGGAAGCTGATGATTGAAGAAATGATGAGCCGGGGTCATCTGCGGGCGATCTTTGCCACTTCCACGATCGCCGCAGGCGTGAACTTCCCCGCCCGCACCATTGTGCTGTTTAACTCGGACCAGTTCAACGGGCATGATTTCGCGGCGCTGTCGGCAACGGAGTTCCGTCAGATGACCGGGCGGGCGGGCAGGCGCGGACGGGACAACATCGGCTTTATGCTGGCTGTTCCCGGCCGGTTTATGGATTTGGAACATATCAAAAAAATGCTTTCCGCCGCGCCGGAAGATATTTTAAGCCAGTTGAAAAATGACTTTGCGATGGTCCTGAACCTGTTATTGTCACAGACACCTGGTGATGTGAAAAAAATATTTGAAAGGTCATTTGCCGCCTGGCAGCAGAACAAGACGGACCGGCGGGACATGTCCGCGGCCGATTTGCTATGGAAGGATTTTTGCCTGCATCTTGAATTTTTGCGGCAGGAAGGATTTGTCGATGCGACGGGCAAACTCACCGGCAACGGCTTCTGGGCGTCGCGTCTGAGACTGGACCATCCGCTGCTCGTTGCCGAGTGTCTTCGCAAAAATGCTTTTCCCAAAGACAATGAAAAACTGTTGGCGGCGGTGGTTGCGCTATTCGCTTATGATCGTGACGATGAAATGCCGCTGACCGCCAAAGATCTGCCTCATAAGCTGACGTCTGCTTTGCGCAATATGCTTCTGGCCGTCCGCCCTCTCTCCAAACGGATGGAGAAAGCGGGATTTGCCTCTCCGAAGCTTTTCGCATCGGCGGGTGTCTCCATGTATTACTGGGCGCAGGGCCGAAGCTGGGACGACGTCATCAACTTCACCGGCATTGCCGAAGGCGACATGGCGTCGCTCGTGTTCCGGACAGCGGACAATCTGCGTCAGATCGCTTCGCTCAAAGACACGCATCCCGAAGCGGCCGCCTGCGCATCTCGGGCAAGGGAGGCGATCCTGCGGGAACCAGTGCTGTTTCTGTAAGGACAATGGTGGATAGTGGATAGTGGATAGTGGATGGTGGATGGTGAATAGTGAATAGTGGAAAAACCTGCTAACATTAGGCGAAGTTAGACACAAAGACACAAAGGCATCAGCAACCAAAGATTGCCCAAGAGATAAAATGGAACAATTTTCACTCATCACGGATTTCACACCCAGCGGCGATCAGCCGCAGGCGATTGATGAACTGGTGCGGGGGCTTGCCGCCGGCAAAGAGCATCAGGTGCTGCTGGGCGTGACCGGCTCCGGCAAAACCTTTACGGTTGCCAATGTTATTGCGCGCGCCGGGCGTTCCGCGCTGGTCATCGCACATAATAAAACACTGGCCGCGCAACTGTACGAAGAATTCAAGGGTCTCTTTCCCGATAACGCCGTGGAATATTTCGTCAGCTATTACGACTATTATCAGCCCGAAGCCTACCTGCCCGCCACGGACACCTATATCGAAAAGGACTCCGCCATTAATGAAGAAATCGACAAGCTGCGGCATGCGGCCACGCACGCGCTGCTGACGCGCCGCGACGTCATCATTGTGGCCAGCGTCTCCTGCATTTACGGCCTGGGTTCTCCGGAAGCCTACCTGGGAATGGTCGTCCAACTGGAAGCGGGCAGGGAAATTCCCCGCGAGGACATTTTAAAACAGCTCATCGAAATCCAGTATGAGCGCAACGACATCGACTTTCATCGCGGCACGTTCCGCGTGCGCGGCGACGTCGTGGAGATTTTTCCGCCTTACGAAGACGAGCAGGCGCTGCGCGTGGAATTCTTCGGCGATATGATTGAAGCCATTTATACGATTGACCCGCTGCGCGGCCGGAAACTCGGCTCGCTTGCCAAAACCGCCGTTTATCCCGGCAGCCATTATGTGACCACAAAGGATAATCTCAAGCGGGCAATGGCCGACATCCGCGCCGAACTCGCGCAGACGCTGTCCGGATATAAAGAAAAAAACCTGCTGCTGGAAGCTCAGCGGCTGGAACAGCGCACCAATTTCGATCTGGAGATGATGGAAGAGATGGGCTACTGCCAGGGTATCGAAAATTATTCCCGCCATCTTACCGGCCGCAAACCTGGCGAACCGCCGCCGACGCTCATGGAATACCTGCCAAAAGACGCTTTAATCATCATCGACGAAAGCCACGCCACGCTCCCGCAGCTGGCGGGCATGTATCGCGGCGACCGCTCGCGCAAGGAAACCCTGGTGAAATATGGATTCCGCCTGCCCTCCGCCCTTGATAACCGCCCCCTGCGTTTTGAAGAATACGAAACCCTGCCCCATCAGCGGATTTATATCTCGGCAACCCCGGCGAATTATGAAATAGCTAAAGCGCGCGGCATCCGTGTGGAGCAGATCATCCGTCCCACTGGTTTGATGGACCCGGAAATCGAAATCAAGCCCGCCCAGCATCAGGTGGACGACCTGCTGGAGGAAATCCGCCTCCGCGTGAAAAAAGGAGAGCGGGTGCTTGTCACCACGCTGACCAAACGCATGGCGGAAAATCTGACGGACTATTACAGCGGCCTGGGCATTCGCGTACGCTACCTGCATTCCGACATTCACACTCTGGAGCGGGTCGGCATTATCCGCGACCTGCGCCTGGGAGAATTTGACGTCCTGGTGGGAGTCAATCTGCTCCGGGAGGGATTAGACATTCCTGAAGTATCGCTGGTGGCGATTCTGGACGCGGACAAGGAGGGATTTCTCCGCTCCGAACGTTCGCTGATCCAGACCAGCGGCCGCGCCGCGCGCAACGTCGGCGGCAAAGTCATCATGTATGCCGACAAGCTCACCAAATCCATTCAGGTCTGCCTTACGGAGACCGATCGCCGCCGCACTCTTCAGCGGAAATATAACGAAGAAAACAACATCACGCCCGAAACAATCAAAAAATCGTTCAGCAATATTCTGGGGTCCATTTACGAGGCGGATTATGTCACGATTCCGGTGGAAGACAAAGGCAGGGCTCTGTCTGTGAAGGAAGAAGACCTGCCCGCGCTGATTAAAAAACTGACGGCGGACATGAAGCAGGCCGCAAAAAATCTGGAGTTTGAAAAAGCCGCCGCTCTCCGCGATGAAGTCAGGGAACTCAACAGGATTTTGCTCGACATGGGGTAGTTCCGAATCCGCGGTTTCAGCAGATGATTATTCAA
>CAZBGE010000017.1:0-36513 GCA_964491435.1 uncultured Smithella sp. | reverse complement strand
TTTTGCTCGACATGGGGTAGTTCCGAATCCGCGGTTTCAGCAGATGATTATTCAACAGGAATCGTTAATACTATCATTGTCAAATCTTTCCGGGTTTTCAAACAAAAAGAACCATTAATCCAGCCGAGACGTCTTTTCAGCGATCTTTTTTGATGACATTCAGTTACCAGTAATCTGGGAATAAGACCGCCATCAACCGCTATGATAATTTTGTTTTCATTTTGCGATAAATTAAAGACGATCTTCCTGCTTCCCTCTTCAACCATTAGCTCGATAATAATTTCTATAATTTCCGCAAGTCGTTCCCGGTCCGATTGGATTAAAACACCGCTGTCCGCAATGATACTGAATTCTACCTTATTAAATATGGATTTACAGGCTATGCGCTCGATTAACGATGTTATAAACGCCTGTTCATCATCCAGTATATTAAAAATGCTTTGATCGGCGCGTATATCTTTCGTAAGAGTCATTATGATAGAATTGATAAAAGTTCCAACGTCAAAAACCGACAAATCATTTTTTATTTCAAGCCCCCCGCTGTCTTGAATGAAATCATCAAGCAATCGCTGAAGCCTTGTTATCAATGTTTGACCTGCCGCGTGCTCTAAACCTTCAACTTCTAACATATGTTTTATCACGCTGAATAACGCCGCTGATCTGTAAACGAGAAATCCCTCAACAATTTTGCCTGAATTCATTTCGTCAATCATATCATTGAATGTTCTGAATATTTGACCAAATTTTTTCGAATCTAAAGTGGCTGCATATTTGGATGCTTCCGCTGATTCCTCGAGATACTCCAGATAGTGGACAACGTGTCTTAAAGATTCGGTCATCATGATCATGATCTCATGGACTTCTCTTGAAACATCTACGGCATGTTCCGACGATGTTATGATGGCCGGCAAATCCAGTTCCTTTTTCACAACCATTCCCGGCAAATTACGGATAATCCGTTTAAGTCTTTCAGTAGTCTGGTCCGGTTTCATCATCTCTCCATGTCCCTGCGCCACCATGGATATTTTTTCATTCTCAATCAACCAGAGCAGGTTTTCTGACGTCATCAAGGTATCTTGCTTACTCCATCCAGGCAATCCTGCAATAAAGTAATCAGTGGCAAACAGACAATCTCCGGTAAAAAGAATATTTCCTATTTGAAATGAAATGCTGTCAGGCGAATGACCTGGCGTGTAATAAACTTTAATCGTCAGGCCATTGAAAGTTATTTCCTGTTTTGATAATTTGTTTCCGCTAGAGGTTGTCAAGGTTTCGGTGTTTAACTCCATATGCATATCTGCATTCAGCATGAGTTTCCTTGAAACATTAAATCTCCTCTCTTCAGCAGATAATATGCACACATCGATATTTGGTTCAGGAATCATTTGCCTGTACCGCCCTGAACCGGTCAACTCCCTGTCTTTTTGTTTAACTGCATTAAATCCATTTTCCTGAATAACGACAAAAACGGGGACATCGGGTGCTATCATTGACGGGTTTATTAAGAAATCAAAACAGTGATCCACATGGCAGTGCGTAAGATAAACCATTACCGGTCTAAAATTTTTGCCCGACAATTGTCCAATTATTTGACGAATCGTATCAACCTGCTCTGCTAAATTGCCGGGATCTATTACCATGATTATCTCGGGGGTTTGAAAAATGAATGTATTGGATGTAAAAAAAGAAGGCTTGCAGATGAGGGGATACAAAAGAACCTCTTCCTTTCCCGGAACCGGTTGCCATGTCATATTTTTCAGCATAATTCTCCTCGGTGAAATTGGTTTTACTGACGTATTCTATTTGCCTGCGCAAAATTTGGTCACGTAAAAAATGAGCTCCGGTTAAACCTGCCTCAGTTAAAAAACATTTCAAACAGCATGAGTAAGCATACAATCCCGGATGGCCACTTGAAAATCCCCCACCCGTGGCCGGGTCAAAATCCCCCACCCCAGGGTGGGCAGAACGGAGTTTTATTTAGTTGTTTTTCTTTTCTAATGCAAGTCTTTTAGAAGCCTCCTTGAGCCGGTAACTCTTTCCTTCAAATTTAAGCAGATGACCACGGTGCAACAACCGGTCGAGAATGGCCGAAGCCGCGGCATTGTCGCCAAGAAGTTTCCCCCAATCCTCAATCGGCCTGTTCGAAGTGATCATCGTGCTTTTCCGGTGGCGATAACGCTCCAGAATCACATCGAGTAAATCATCGGCGGTAGTCTGCGGCAGACGTTTTTTAAGGAAGAGATCATCAATCACCAGGAGATCGGCGCCGCAGAACAACTTGAATAATTTTTTGCGTTTTCCGGTTTGTGTAGCTTCAAAGATATCTTCAAAGAAACACTGCGCCTCCCGGTAGGCCACCTGATAACCGGACTGGATCGCGGCATGAGATACCGCCTTGGCAATGTAGCTTTTGCCGGTGCCGGGATGACCGATCAAAAGGGCATCGGCGGCATTCTGCACAAACTTTCCGCTGATCAACTCCAGAATCTCCTGTCTGGGAAGGCGGGGATTATAGGACCAGTCAAAATCCTGCATGATCTTTCGTTCATCCAGCCCGGAGCTGTGAAAACGCCGTTCAATCAATCGTGATTGCCGACAGTCCAACTCATCCTGGACAAGCTGTGTCAGAACATCCAGAACACTCCTTGATCCGTTTTGTTGTGCCTGCAGACAGCGGGCCTGAAGGGTCTGGGCCATGCCGTGCAAACGCAGCGACCGGAGCGATTTTTCTACTTCTTCAATCGTTGTCATACTGTCTCCTTTCACTGAAGGGACAATAGGGGACGCTCTTCAAAATATCAATTGACATATTAATCAAATGAGTTGCAGACATAACAGAAGTCCCTCCGGAAGATATATTGGATTCAATAAGGAATGCAAAGAGGACAAAGGCGAGAAGCATTTTGCGCTACTACTCCCCTTGTTACCACGCGCTGCGTGGGAACGGTGCTGAGGCGCGCCGCGCCTGAGAGTTGTCCTGCAAGGAGAGAAGAAATGCCGCACGGGTTTGGCTTTTCTTTCCATATCCGATGTGAGTGATTACCGGTGTAAAGCGGTTGTTTCGCTGCCTTGGTTTGGCGCAGCGCCGGGACTGCATTTCCACGCAGCGCGTGGGAACGAGGTAGTGAAGGGAGCTTTGGTGCTCATGTCAATGACATCTGGCTCGATCTGGCAGAATGAAGCAGCCGGATGGCGGTCATTTCCCGGAGGTCAGAAAAAAATAAGGGGACAATAGGGGACGTTCTTCAAAATATCAATTGACATATTGATCAAATGAGTTGCAGACATAACAGAAGTCCCTCCGGAAGATATATTGGATTCAATAAGGGATGCAAAGAGGACAAAGGCGAGAAGCATTTTGCGCTACTACTCCCCTCGTTCCCACGCGCTGCGTGGGAACGAGGTAGTGAAGGGAGCTTTGGTGCTCATGTCAATGACATCTGGCTCGATCTGGCAGAATGAAGCAGCCGGATGGCGGTCATTTCCCGGAGGTCAGAAAAAAATAAGGGTAATCAGGATAAACAAAACAACCAGAATGGGAATGGAGTATTTAAACATATACCCGAAAAAACTCGGCATTTTGACGCCTGCTTCCTCGGCGATGGATTTCACCATGAAATTAGGCGCATTGCCGATGTAGGTATTTGCGCCCATAAAAACGGCTCCGGCGGAGATGGCGGCCAGACGAGGAATTTGCTCCACGATCAGGGCGGCAACCGCCTGCGCTTCGGGAACTCCGGGATAAAACTTGCCCAGGGCGCTGTTGAAAAAAGTCAGATAAGTTGGCGCATTATCAAGAAAACTCGACAATAATCCGGCAGCCCAGAAATAAGAAGCAGGCGACTGGACGGATTGAATCAGCCAGGCCAGTGCGCCTTGTTCGCCTGCTTTCAGAATGGCCAGCGCCGGAATAATGGTGATAAAGATGCCGGCAAAAAGGTAGGCCACCTCCGTAATCGGCGCCCAGCTGAAATCATTGCCTTTACGAACCTCGGGTGAGGTGAAGACCAGCGACAGAGAGGCCATGGTGACCAAAACCGCGTCTTTGAGCAGATTTTCAATGGTTTGGCTGATGCCGAAAATATGAACCTCTCCCAGTTTAACCGTTCCGCTGAACAGAACAGCCGCAATGACGCCCGCCAGAAAAAGAAAATTATGAGATCCCGCGATGCTTAAAGGTTCCGGCGCAGTATCCGGCGCGTCGGTTTTGTTTTCTTTCCTGTAATAATATGAATCCAAAAAGAAGTAGAGACCCAGAAGAACAACACTGGCAAAAGCCATTTCCGGCAGGACGTGCAGTGTCCAGAAAAAGGGGACGCCGTGCAGAAAGCCCAGAAACAGGGGCGGATCACCCAGCGGCGTGAGCGCGCCGCCGATATTGCTGACTAAAAAAATAAAAAATACAACGGTATGGGCTTTATGTACGCGCCAGGCGTTTGATCTTAAAATCGGGCGAATCAGCAGCATAGACGATCCGGTTGTGCCGATCACGGACGCCAGGAGAGTTCCGGCAAGGAGAATTCCGGCGTTAACGGCGGGTGTTCCCTTGAGTGCTCCCTTGATGTAAATGCCCCCTGCAATGGTGAACAAAGCCCACAGGAGCAGGAGAAAGGGAATGTAATCAATAATGAGAATATGGACGATTTCATGAACGGCTGTTGTCCGGAAGAAATACAAAAACGGCAGGGCAAAAAGCAGCGCCCAGAAAGCAGAAACCTTGGGAAAATGGTGATGCCAGAAGCGAGGCGCAAAAAGAGGCGCAAGCGCGATGGAAAGCAGAATCCCGGCAAAGGGCAGAATCGACCAAAGCGGCAGCAGGGCGCCAAGATTTATTGAACTGCCCGAGGCGATGCAGGCGGCAGGCGCGGCAAGAAAAAAAAGCGCCGTCAGACAGATAAGAAGAAAAGATTTTTTCACCGGAAAATTTTCCTCTGAAAGATGATGACCGTTTTATTCTTTAATATGGGCTGGTCTTCAAACCCGCCCGTGCGCCTGGCAGGATCACGGTTACGCGGGGAACGCGCTGTTTTTCCCGGAATTTTGAAGAAGGACGGTTCTGGTCGGATAGGCGAATGCAATGCCTTCCTTCTGGAAGCGCCGCAAGAGGTCCAGGTTGATCTTCTCCTGAATGTCCATATACAGAATCATATCCGGTTTGGTCACAAAATAAACAACTTCAAAATTCAGCGACGAATCGCCGTAATCCTTGAAATGAGCGCGGTCGAAACGGGCATTCGGTTCTCTTTCAATAATATCGCGGATGATGCTTTTAATTAACATGAGCTTTTCCGGCGGCGTGTCATAAACGACGCCGAAACTGAATACCGCGCGACGCTCCTCCATGCGTTTGTAGTTGCGGATGCGGCTCTTGAGAAGGTCGTTATTGGCAAAGATCAGTTGCTCGCCGTTCAGGCTGCGGATCCGCGTGGTTTTCAACCCGATATGTTCAACCGTACCGGCCAGCGAATCAACCACGATAAAGTCGCCGATGATAAAAGGCTTGTCCAGAACTATGGAGAGCGAGGCCAGCAAATCCCCCAGGATATTTTGCACGGCCAGGGCCACCGCCACGCCGCCGATGCCGAGTCCCGCGACCAGGCCGGTGATGTTCACGCCCAGATTGTCCAGCATCAGCAACAGGACAATGACCCAGACAATCAGGCGCGCCACAAAACCCAGCAAACCGATCGTGGGAGCGCTGGCGGCGTCTTCTTCCTTTCGTTTGGCAGCGGCCTGTTCAAGCCAGAATGAAATGGCGGCGCCCGCCCAAAGCCCCGCCTGGAAGATGAGAATCAAAACGACGGCTTTATGCAAGATGGCCGCAAGGGATGGTTTCAGTGTGATCGCATAAGAAGCTATATAGGCGGAAGCAATCAGCAGGACGATCCATTTTGTCTGCTTAATCATGCTGACCAGCAGGTCGTCAATCTGATTGTCCGTCGCCGCCGCCAGTTTGGACAGCCTAGAGATGACCACCTGTTGGATAATCTTTAACACCGTAAAAACCGCCGCCAGAATACACAGGGCGATAAGCCAGTTTTGCAGTGTATTTCCAAGATAGATTGTATTTAAAATATTCATGATGATGTCCTGTCTTGAATTTTTCAAATGGTGAACAAATCAGCCCCTAAACTGATTTCCGCCAGCATCGGGATGAAATCAGCGCTCCGGAATGACGAAAACCGGCAACATGGCGGCATCGATGATATTGACGTCGGTGCTGTCCGCTATGGATGAAAATAGTTTGCCGCGGTGCTGATGACCGGCCATGATCAAATCAATCTGATGCTTGCGCGCGTAGTTGACGATTTCCTCCGCTATATTCCCTTTGGCGCTTGCATAAATGATGTCCATGTTTTCCAGTAAGGCTTCCGGCACTGTTTCCCTGACCTTCAGGGCGACGGCGTCCTCCCGGTCCGTCGGGTGACGATAGCCGGCCTGCCGGTCATTGACGTAAAGGATGTGCAGCCGGCTTTTGAAGAATTGCGCGAATTCCAGCGCAAAAAAAATGGAAGTGATCCGTTCGTCGTCCAAATCGATCGCATATAAAATATTATAAAAAGAAAGCATGGCCATCTCCGTTGAACCTTCGCCTGATGCGGACGGATTATATCGAACCGGGAATCAATGTCAATGGTTTATCGGCGAAAAAATCCTGACCAGTCTTCCTGTTGTCATTTTCCTTGACACACAGGACCGGTTTCCGTATTCTCAACCAACCCGAAAGCAATTTCTTGCTAAATCTTTTTGAGGTGAATGATAACAATGAAAAAAGAATCGATCCAACGGCGCATGCTTTTAATTGTCGTCCTGCTGATGGTTATTCTATTTGCAGGCCACCCGGTGCAGTCTGAATCACAGAAGACCTATAAGTTTGTTGCGCAGTGGGGAAGTGACTATGCCCCCAGGGGAGTGCTTGCGGACCCGGATTGGGTGGCTACGGACGCTTCAGGAAATGTGTATGTAGTTGATTTCGGGAAAAACAATGTTATGAAGTTCTCATCAACGGGCGCATTTATAACCCAGTGGGGAACGGCAGGCGAGGCGGATGGGCAGTTCCTGTTGCCGAAGGGAATAGCCGTGGACTTGTCCGGATACGTCTATGTTGTGGATTACTTGCAGTGCCGCGTCCAAAAATTCACTTCCAAGGGCGTGTTCGTAACAAAATGGGGCACGCCGGGATCAGAGAATGGAGAGTTCTCAGGTCCCGTGGGCATCGCTGTTGATGCAACGGGCGACGTCTATGTCGCCGATACGGGAAACAGCCGCATCCAGAAATTCACTTCCACTGGCTTGTTTGTAACAAAATGGGGAAGCTATGGTTCAGGCAATCGAGAGTTCTCAAGTCCAGTCGGCATTGCAGCTGATGCAACGGGCAATATCTATGTCGCCGAAGAGGGCAACAGCCGGGTTCAGAAATTTACCTCCGCCGGCGCCTTTCTCACGAAATGGGGCGATTACGGAGAAGACGACGGAAAATTCAAAATCATCCAGGGCCTCGCCGTTGATGCAACGGGCAATGTTTATGTTGCCGATGCAGGTAATTACAGGGTGCAGAAATTTACTTCCAGCGGCTTATTCCTGTCAAAATGGGGCTCCAGAGGGAATGGAAACGGCCAGTTCATATTCGCCGCCGGCCTTGCGGTGGATAGCTCAAACAATGTGTTTGTCGCTGATGCCTCAAACCATCGCCTTCAGCAATTTACATCGGCCGGCGGTTTTCTTGCCAAATGGGGTCCCGATACCGTAAGCAACGGCCGTTTTAATTCCCTTGCTAAACTGATTGCCGATAAATCCGGGAAGGTAATCGCCGCCGACAGCGCCAATCACCGGTTCCAGAAATTCACCTCCGCCGGCGCCTTTATTTCCAAGTGGGGCGAAGAGGGAACCAGCGACGGAAAGTTTGAATTTCCTCACGCGATCGCCTTCGATTCATCCGGAAACTACTACGTTCTGGATTTCGGCAATAACCGGGTTCAGAAGTTTTCGTCGAACGGAACATTCTTGACGAAATGGGGCGTCCGTGGTTCCGAAGACGGAAATTTCACGGAGCCGGAAGCAATTATCGTCAGCCCGTCCAATGATGTCTATGTGCTTGATACGCGCAATGACCGGATCCAGAAGTTTAACTCCGACGGCGTCTTCGCCGGTAAATGGGGCGCATCGGGCAGCGGCGACGGCGAGTTCAGCGCTCCAAATGACATGGCGATGGACGCCTCCGGCAATATTTACGTGGCCGACACCAATAACAACCGGATCCAGAAGTTTACCTCCGCCGGCATTTTTATCTCCAAATGGGGATCTGACGGGGAAGCGGATGGAAAGTTCAATTCTCCTTCGGGCATTGCCGTGGATGCCGATGGTTATGTTTATGTTTCCGACCGGATGAACAACCGCATCCAGAAATTCACCTCCGCCGGAGTATTTGTCTCCAAGTGGGGAAAAGAAGGCATGGAAAAAGGTCAATTCCTGTATCCTGTCGGCATAGCCGTTGGCCCATCGGGAGATGTTTATGTGGCGGACTCTTTTGACAGAATACAGAAGTTTTCCCTATCAGGGGAGGAAGACAGTGGGGGCTGTTTTATCGCCACCGCTGCATTCGGTTCATACTTTCATCCCTTCGTGAAGATTCTCAGAATGTTCAGGGATCGGGTGCTTTTATCCTCATCTCCGGGGAAATCTTTTGTTTCCTGGTACTACCGGGTGTCGCCGCCCATTGCCAATGTCATCGGGACCAGCGAAATCATGAAGGCAGGGGTGAGAGTAGCGCTCCTTCCGGCTGTAGGTATCAGCTATCTCTCTCTGACCATCGGCTTTGTTCCGACGCTTCTGATCATGATGCTATTTTTGGCGGCTGTCTCTCTTGGCCTCAGAAAGAAAAAGCAAAGCTTCATCAAAAAATGACATTGATTAAACTCCTTTTCAAGGAGTATCGTTCACAAATATAAGGAGCCTATATGACCGCACCATTGATGATCGCAATGTCTCAGGGCCATGAAATTGTTCTGCTGCCGAACATGGCTAACCGCCATGGCTTAATTACAGGCGCCACCGGCACGGGAAAAACCGTCACACTGCAAAAGATGGCTGAATCTTTCGCCACCATTGGCGTTCCGGTCTTTCTGGCCGATGTCAAAGGCGATCTCTCCGGCGTCGGAGCGGCGGGCGTCGCCTCTGGGAAAATGCTCCAGCGCCTGGCATCAATCGGCATTAAAGATTTTCAGCCGCGCGCGAACACTGCCGTATTCTGGGATGTATTCGGCGAAACCGGCCATCCGGTCCGGGCCACCATATCGGACATGGGACCTCTTTTGCTATCCAGATTACTGAATCTGAACGAAACCCAGTCCGGCGTCCTGACGCTGGTTTTCAAAATAGCCGATGACAATGGCTTGCTGCTTTTAGACTTGAAGGATCTGCGGGCGATTATTCAATTCGTGGGTGACAACGCCAAACAGTTTACCACCGAATATGGAAATATTTCAGCAGCTTCCATCGGCGCGATACAACGCGGCCTTTTAAATATTGAACAACAGGGCGGCGACAAATTTTTCGGGGAGCCGATGCTGAACATCTCCGATCTGATGCAGACGGATGGCGAAGGACACGGCGTGGTCAATGTGCTTGCCGCCGGCAAACTTTACAACAATCCCAAACTTTACTCCACCTTCCTTTTGTGGCTGCTGTCCGAGCTTTTTGAACAACTGCCGGAAGTTGGAGATATTGAAAAACCCAAACTGGTCTTTTTCTTCGACGAAGCACACCTGCTGTTCAATGACGCACCAGCCGCCCTCCTGGAAAAAATTGAGCAGGTGGTGCGCCTGATCCGTTCCAAAGGCGTGGGCGTTTATTTCGTCACGCAAAATCCGCTGGATATACCGGAAACAGTCCTGGGACAGTTGGGCAATCGCGTCCAGCATGCCCTGCGCGCCTTCACGCCGCGGGATCAGAAAGCAGTCAAGACAGCGGCAGACACCATGCGCTCTAATCCGGCATTTAACACGGCCGACGTCATCACGGAACTCGGCGTCGGTGAAGCGCTGATTTCCTTTCTGGATGAAAAAGGGCGTCCGGCGCAGGTCGAAAGATCATTTGTGATCGCACCCTGCTCAAGACTGGGCGTCTTGAGCGCCGACGAGCGGCAGGCGGCCATTAACGGCTCCACGATCTATGGACACTATGAAAAGGAGCTCGATCGTGAATCCGCTTACGAAAAGCTCCGCGCATCCGTTGACCTGAAGAGTGTGCCTGCTTCCGCAGCACAAAACACTCCAGGAAAAGCAAAGCAGGCGCCCGTGCAAAGCGACAGTGGAATATTAGACGGAGCGGTGGGGGACTTATTGTTCGGACGGACCGGACCGCGCGGCGGAAAAACCGACGGTTTGGTTCAGGCTACGGCAAAAAGCCTGGCCCGGACAATCGGTTCATCCGTCGGACGTCAGATTGTCCGCGGTATCCTGGGATCTTTGTTAGGCGGGAAAAAATAATCATCGGACGCAGAAACTGCCCCCCCCCTTGAAGGGTTTAATCAAACGGCAATGATAATTGGATAAGTTTCACATAACAACGCCGGCAAACCCCCTTATGATATGACCGCGCCATACATGCGTCCAAATCGATAAAATAACCAAATGTGTCACACCAGACATTTTCCCTGTCATTTTTCTTTCCATTGAGGAATTTGGTCACGGTTGCGGCGTTTTGACGGACATTTTTCTTCATAAAAATTTACAAATGAACTACCCCGTAGCAAGCTACGGTGTATCCGAAACAACAAGTAACGAAGCAAGCTTCGGGGAATATGACCCGGAGAGATTTAATAAAGTTCCAACCAAAATCATCACCGTCAAACCATTATAAAATAAAAAAAATCTCAAGCCGCCAAATGGAAACCTGAGATTTTCAACCATCGCCGTATCCATCGTGATTATTTTTTGACGGCCTTTTTTGTTTCCGCAGGTTTCTTGACTGCCGGTTGTTTGGCAGACTTTTGAGCTACTAATGTTTTTTGAGCAGCCGACTTTTTGTCCGCCGGCGCCTCGTTTTTCACAACCGCCTTCTTTTTGGGAGCGGCGGCCGCTTTTTTAGGCGGTTTGGGGCCTTTGTTTTGCATCGGTTCCTCGCAGCAGATCAGATCTGCTATCGCACAGCCGCATTCCTCGTCAACGATCAGAGCAAGTCCGCATACTTCACAACATAAAACATCTCCAGGTTTTACTTTTGACATTTGCATTCCCTCCCCGTTATTGATGGATCATTATTTCCACCATCTATTAATTTACCTTCGCTTTTAGTTCAAAAATATTTTTCTTTCAAGCATTGATTGGCTTTTTATTCATTTTTTCTTTACGCATCAGGCAAGATCCGTTAAAATGCACGCCAAATGGAAACCCGGCAAAAGCGTCCATCCTTCAAGCAAAGGACAACTTGACTTTAAACGGCGCTTTGGTATGATTTTCCCCATCGGAGGAATAACAAAACATGAATGAAAAACTGAAGGCGATTTTGCAGATTACGCCAATGAAAATCACAATCTTCGTCATTCTGATTGCACTGGCGCTGTTTTTATTTGATTTTCAGCTTTTACGCATGGTGGAACTTAAGACACTCGATCTGCGCATAGTGTCACGCGGCACTTTGGCGCCTGGCCCTGAAACCGTTATCGCAGTTATTGATGAAAAAAGCGTTAATGAACTGGGTCGCTGGCCCTGGCCCAGGACAACGATCGCCCGCATGGTGGAACAGTTGAAGGCAGGCGGCGCAAAAGCAGTTGGTTTTGATATTATTTTTTCAGAACCGGACATCAACACAAATCTGAAAACCATTGACGCGCTCGCCGCCGAAATGAAAAAAAGCAAGATTTCCGATCCGGGCGTCATCACGCTCCTGAAGAACAAAAGAGCAGCTGCCGACACGGACGCCATTCTGGCCAACTCCATTAAACAGGCTCAAAATGTCACACTGGGGTACTTTTTTCATTTTGCACTCAAGGGAAATGAACAAGATTTGGCTCATATTACACCGGAAAGAATCGCTGAAAATCTGGCGCGGATTGAGAATTCCCGCTACTCGATGATCAGCTCCACCTCAAATGCGCCCAGCGACATCTATCTGCCTCACCCTTACGCGCCGGAGACAAATATTCCGGTAATCAGCAGCGCCGCAAGAAACAGCGGTTATTTCAATATGCTGCCGGACAGGGACGGCGCCTACCGCTGGACACCGCTGGTTGTCGCTTTAAAAAATAATTATTATTCCTCGCTGGCCGTATCACTGGTGCAGGCCTACCTGGATTTTCCCCCTCTTTCCCTGAATCTGGAATCTTATGGCGCAAAAAGCATCGCCATCGGCGATATAACCATTCCCACCAATGAATCGGGACAGTTGCTGGTAAACTACCTGGGACCGTCCCGGACTTTTCCCCACTATTCCATCGCCGACATCGTTTCTGGAAAAATTCCACCGGATACATTCCGCAACAAAATTGTTCTCGTCGGCGCCACTGCCACCGGCATCTTTGACCTGCGCGTCACACCCTTTTCCGCCACCTATCCCGGAGTGGAAATTCACGCTACGGTCATCGACAACATTTTGCACGGAAACTTCCTCACACATTCAACTTTAACCCTTTTTTTCGACATCTGCGCAATTATCTTTTTCGGACTGCTGATCGGCTTTCTGGTTCCCCGGCTGCGGCCCGTGACGGGAATGCTCGCGGCTTTTCTGCTGATCGCCGTGTTTGTGGTCATCAATTTTTTTGTCTTTTTCAAATTCAACGTCTGGATGAATCTGATTTATCCGTTTTTGACGATGGTCACAATCTATCTGGGGATCACGATTTATCATTACTTTAAAGAAGAGCGGGAAAAGAAAAAAATCCGCGGCGCGTTCCAATACTATCTGACCGCCTCCGTGATCAATGAGATGCTCAAAGACCCGGCCAAACTCAAACTCGGCGGTGATAAAAAAGACTTGTCCGTGTTGTTTTCGGATATTCGAGGCTTTACGACGATATCCGAAAAACTGACGCCGGAAGAGCTTGTTTCGCTCCTGAACGAATATTTGACCGTGATGACCAATCAGGTGTTCCAACAAGAGGGCCTGCTGGATAAATACATGGGCGACGCCATCATGGCCGTCTTCGGCGCGCCGCTCAATCAGCCGGATCATGCGCGCCGGGCGTGCCTGACCGCTCTGGCGATGATGAGGGAACTACGCCGGTTGCAGGAAAAATGGAAAAACGAAGGTCGCCCCGCCTTTGATATCGGCATCGGCATCAACTCCGGCGACATGGTCGTCGGCAACATGGGCTCGCAGATGCGCTTTGACTACACCGTCATGGGCGATATGGTCAACCTCGGTTCAAGGCTGGAAGGAACCAACAAGGAATATGGCACCAACATCATCATCAGCGAATTTACCTACGATGTAGTGAAAGACGGCATGTGCTGCCGTGAACTGGACGGTGTGCGCGTCAAAGGCAAACTCAAACCTGTTAAAATTTACGAATTGCTGGGCGAAAAGAAGGACGAACCGGATTTCAATGCCCTGATTGACGCATTTGCAAAAGCGCTGGCGCTTTACCGGGAAGGCAAATGGGATGAGGCAATTGCCGCATTCCAGGATGTTCTATATATCCGCCCCAGCGATTATCCCGCAACCATGTATATCGAGAGGTGTAAAAATTTAAAGGAACATCCGCCTGCCCAACCCTGGGACGGCGTGTTTGTAATGACTAAAAAATAATGCTCAGCAATCAACAAAAATATCGAAGCTGGGTGGAAGTGGATCTGGACAATTTTACGTCCAATCTTATGGAAATCAAACGGTTGATTGGCAATGCCGTTGATTTCATGCAAACCGTCAAGGCCGATGCCTACGGCCATGGCGCCATTGAAATATCTCATGCCGCCCTGCGCGCGGGCGCGCGCATGCTGGGCGTCGCCAACGCCGATGAAGGCGTTCAACTGCGCATCAGCGGCATTGAAGCGCCCATAGTCATTCTGGGGCCTTCCACCCTGCCGGAAATTCCCGATATCATCAAATATCATCTGACACCGTCGGTTTCCGACGCGAAGTTCGTCAGCACTCTCGAAAATCAACTGACCCGCGCTTCACGGATCATCTCCGTTCATGTAGAAGTTGACACCGGAATGGGACGCGGCGGCACCATGCACAACGAAGCCCTTGATTTGCTCCGGCACATTCAGGCCCTGCCCCATATCAAGCTGGAAGGTCTGTTCAGCCACTTCGCCTCCAGTGAAACGATGACCGCCGAAAACGAGCAGCAATGGCGATTATTTTCCGGCCTGCTTGCCGATTTGCAGCGGCTGGGCATCGATATTCCCGTCAAGCATATGGACAACAGCGGCGCCATTCTGAATTATCCTCAATTAAAACTTGACATGGCCCGCCCCGGCCTCATGACTTACGGCATTTATCCATCGGAGGAAACCAGAAGCAAAGCCGCGCTTGCACCGGTGATGTCGTTCAAGACAACGGTTGTTCTGATCAAGGAATTTCCTGAAGGCTACGGCATCGGCTACAACCGGACCTATATCACGAAAGACAGAACCCGCGTGGCGACGATTCCAGTGGGCTATGGCGACGGTTACCCTTTCATCCTTTCCAATACCGGCGAAGCGCTCATCGATGGAAAACGCGCGCCCGTGATCGGCCGGGTATCCATGGATATGTGCACTATTGATGTAACGCATATTCCCGGTTGCGCCATAGGCGATGAAGTGGTTTTGCTGGGCCGACAGGGAAACGAATACATCAGCGCCAATGAAATCGCCGGCAAGGCCCGCACCATCAGCTATGAAGTGCTTTGCGCGCTTGGCAAGCGCGCGCCGCGCGTTTTCCTGCAAAAAGGAAAAACCGGCGCGGTGGAGCCCAGGCTGCGCAGAATCTTTGTTCCCGGCGAAGAAAAATCGATCGCGCGCATCGACAACATTATCCGTCATTGCCTGCAAACCCGCACACGCAATGAAGAACTGGGCGACGCTATTTACTATGAAATGTTTGAAACCCTCTTCGGAAAGGAAGACCGGCAGCTCGAACTTCGTTCCTGCTTCCGTTATAACATCGCCATTGCACAACTGCCGAAAGCCGCCGAACACCGGCAGCGCACGGATGCTTATTTTCAATTGAAAACCCACGTCGAGTATAAAAAGACGATTCGCAGCGATATTTTCATGATCGGCTGCGCCTCCGACCGGGCACAGCTTGCGTCATTGATTGAAGACGAGCATTGCGAATACCGCTGGATTCTCGGCGGCGGGGATGACCTGGTCATCGAACGCGACTTCACCGTGGAAAAAATGCGCATTGACGGCGAGGACATTCCGGTCATTGAAACCAAAAAAACCAACAGGGGCTATGAGGTCTGGTGCGGCAGCAATCAGCTTCAATCAAAGATCAACAAAGAAGTGAAAATCGAAATCGAAATTCTGACGATGAAAGCCAAGCAGAACAGAACATTTCCCGTATATTTGCTTTATCCGACGCGCGGTCTGGAGATCAACTTCAACTATGCAGGCGCCAATCTGAAAAATGTCCGCGCGGAAAGCTTCTTTGCCGGACAGAATCCCCAGGCATCGATATCCACGGCAAAGAGCCAATCCGTCAACATCAAGATTTCCAGCAAGGAATGGATTTTTCCGACCAGCGGCGTGATCTTCATCTGGGATGTTTAATTTCAAAACCGGAAGCAGGATGCATCTGGAAATCTTTTTGATATTCTTTGCTTTTCCGGGAATGCTCCTTGACGGAGTTTTGAAGGCTCTTGATCATCTGCTCAATGGGACTGAGAATTTTATGTTCCGGAGCAAGAGAACCGCCTTGCCCCTTCCGGGCGCTTTCCAGATTATCCTTGAACGACTGACGGATTGCTCTGCCTTGTTCGGCAAGCCGGGAGGCTATTACGGCAAGACGATTGAGATTGATCAGCCGCTCGGAAACTTCCTTCCGTGACAATCCGGTTTGCTGCTGTCCAAGACCCGCATCTTCTTCCTCTGGTATTTTTTCATTCATCCCTTCCGACGCAAGGTCAATCTGCTGCATTACGCCTACGTTAGCCTGTTCGGACAGGTAGATCCCGGTGCTTCGTACCCGGCCCTTCAACCGGTTTGCGTCGTCGGTTAAAGAGAAGGACGAGGAAACGGCACTGAGAGACAGGGCTCCCACATCCGCTTCTTTTAGTGTAAGCAGTTTGTCGTTGCCCGCTTCGTCCTTTGTCCAGATCGAAAGCTTTGCAAAGATGCCGTCATTTTCATCAATCCAGCCGTTTTTATCGCTGTCATAACCGGAAAGTTCCGTAAAACCATTCCCGGTCGCCGGCCCAAACAGTTCGGACCCGTTATTAATCATGCCGTCGCCGTTTTTGTCAAAAGCCAGAAAACCCGATCCGGATGCCGCGGCGTAAACCAATTCCCTGCTGCCGTCGCTGTTGATGTCAAAGGCAAACTTCGTATCCGACAGACCCGGCATCCCGCCTCTGAAATTAATCACAAGCGGGTCCGTCGTTGCAGATACCGCTTGGGAAGCGACAGTCTCCTCATCAATGGATGTGTATTCCCTGCTCAAACCCAGATCGATGGCAAAAGTGATCTCTTCTCCGTCCTGAGTTGTCACACTTCCCCGAACAATTACCCGCATCCGTTCAGATTCGTAATGAACCGAGGTGGATGAAAATTTCACACTCCATCCGTCCGGCAACGATCCACCCGCCGATATGGCCGTGACGGAGTTTGTTTGCTCAATTGACGATAAGCTGGTCTTGGTGCGGACATCAGCCGTCTCAATCAATTTGATCCGGTCTGAATCGCCTTCCGTTGAATGAATGATGGAAAAACCGGACAGAATTGCTTCCTGGTTTGAGTAGCAGGCCCGCCGGGCTGCCGAAGATATTTCCACCGTGTCGAGAATTGCGGAAGAGGTGTTTTCACGTTGGTTTGCAGCTCGCAAAAGCGCTGCGACTTCCATTGACTGAAGTCCCCCGGTGCGGCGGTCGCTGATGAAAGAACTGCCGCAAGAGGACGAAAATAATTTTGAATCCAGTATCTGCATGGCGTGTCACGCTTTTCTAGCGGTATTTCAAGGTCTTCCCGCAATTCTTGCGGTGAAAAAGTCCTGCGCCCTGATGTAATAATTATCGGTATTTCGATAGCGATCTTTAATCTCCCTTAATTTTAATGGTCTAATATTATCAAAAAATGTGCTATGAAGGCCGCAGTTCACGGAAGGAAAAACCGGAAACAAAATGGCTGACAAACACAAGCCCGCAAATCTAATCTATGGATTGGACGATCATATCCCGCTTCCCATCCGCCTGCTTTTGGGCCTGCAGCACAGCTTTCATGTCACGACAGCCCTGATCTTCGCCATGATTGTGCTCCAGAGCATGGGGGCATCAATGGCGCAGGCGGGTTTTTTTATCAGCATGTCGCTGCTGTCCGGCGGAATTGCCGTGATGCTTCAGGGTATGAATCGCAAGGGAATCGGGTCGGGCTATTTTGCGCCTTCCGTTTGCGAACCAGCATACATTTCGGCATCCGTCATGGCCGCCAAAATCGGCGGCCTGCCGCTAGTGCTGGGAATGACCGCCCTAAGCGGCATCTTTGAAATTGTTCTTTCCAGGATTGTCCATCGCTTGCGCAGGATCTTTACACCGGAAGTCATGGGACTGGTTGTCACGATGGTCGGAATATCGGTAATCCCGGTGGCGACAAGGAACTTCCTGGGAATTACCGGAAACAGCGCCGAGATCAATCCGGATGTCCTGATTGTATCCCTGATTACGTTGGGAACGATGGTGGCAATCAGCGTATGGAGCAAAGGCAAGCTTCGCCTTTTTTCCGTGATCATCGGCATGATCACGGGTTACATTGTCTCTTACCTGACCGGCCTGATGCCAACGGCGCACCTCCGGCAAATCCTTGACAAGCCCCTGCTGGCCCTCCCCGACTATACCATGCTGCAATGGTCTTTTGACGCCTCACTCATTATCCCCTTTCTGATCGCCAGCCTCTGCACATCGGTCAAAACAATCGGAAACCTGACAACGTGCCAGAAGATCAACGACGCAAACTGGAAACGTCCAGACATGACCAGTCTTAAAAAGGGTCTGCTCGCAGACGGCATCAGCGTGAGCATCAGCGGTCTTCTGGGAGGCATGGGACAGTCCACGGCCTCCAGTAACATCGGATTATCCCTGGGAACCGGCGCTACAAGCCGTCAAATTGCATTTACTGCGGGCGGAATTCTTATCGTTCTGGCCTTTTTACCACGCTTCGCCGAGATCTTCGTGGTCATGCCGCAACCTGTTATGGGGGCAACCCCGCTTTATGCGGTTTGCTTCATCATTTTCACCGGTCTTCAGATTATGATGTCGAGGATGATGGATGCGCGGAAAATATTTATTCTGGGAATTTCAATGATCTTCGGCTTGAGCGTCTCGGCTCTGATGAACGTTTACAGCCAGATTCAAATTCCCTGGCTTCGCCCGATCCTCGGTTCATCTCTTTACATTTCCACCCTGCTGGCCATCGGCCTGACAGTCATTTTTCAAATCGGCTTGAAAAAGAAAGTTTCCCATGTTCTGGAACCGGCCCACACAACCTATGAGGATGTCAGGGACCTCATGGAAAAACAGGGCGCTCTTTGGGGAGCAAGACCAGGAGTGATTACTCAAGTCACCCATGCCTTAAATGAACTGCTGGAGCTGATCACGGCCCTTGAGCTGACCCAAAAGCCCATCCAGATAGATATGATGTTTGACGAATTCAACCTGGATCTGACGTTGCAATATCATGGAAAGCCACTCAATATCACCGATGATTATATCGCTCCTCTTTCCGTGGATGCGGATATTTCGATTACACAGCTTTCCTTGCGCCTGATCCGCAAAGACGCCGATGAAATCACCGTTTCCGAAAAAGACGGCCAATCACGGATCACCCTGCACTTCGAGCATTAGCCTTTCAGAAACAATTTCCATCCCGCCCGGAGCGATCCGGGAATCAGGTCCAGTGCGCCGGAAGCCTCGGCGACCGGCGTAAATCCGCAGGCGTCGCATTTAATCTTGCCCCGGCCTTTGACGTAGCAACCTTTTGTGATAGCGCCATCCGGATCGACATTGATGAGCATATCGTCATGGCAATGCCAGCGATTATCGATCATGGCCCGCAGCCGTCCTTCGGAATTCAGAATGGGAAAACCCCTTTTTTTGAGTTCGATTAGTTTAGCGATAACGGCGCGGCGTTCATCCGGCAAAAGCGCGATATTATCCTCCCCCTGACCATAGGGATAAAAAAACTGGACGGTCATCCCCTGTACGGTTGACATATTTCGCACCCATTTTATCATAGGTTCAATATCGCGCCAGTTGCACCGGTTGAGCGTACAATGAATAAAAACACGCGGATGCTTTGTATCTTTGAGATTGGCGCAAACACGGTCAAAGGAGTTGCCGCGCAGTTCGTCGTGTGTTTCCTTCAAACCGTCCAGACTGACCCAGAGAACATGAGCGGAAACGTCAAGCGGCAATGTTCCGTTGGTCGTCACCGCCACACGCAGAAACCGCCGGCGGGCGTAACCGACAAGATCATGAAGGCGGCGGGAACCGTCCCGCCACAGCAAAGGTTCGCCGCCTTCAAAAACAATCATCCGCGTACCCAACCGATGCAGTGATTCCAGGGACCTGATGGCTGTATTCCAGGACATATGAGCGCCTTCATCATCCGCGCGCAGATGAAAGGGGCAGGCACGGCAGGCCAGGTTGCAGCGGTAGCCGACCTTGAAACTTGCCAGCAGGGGAATCTTGCGGCCCAATATTTTACGCTGCCAGAAGAACCGCGACAGGTCCACGGGCCAGGGAAGATGCACGGTCTTCATTTTTCCTCTTGTTGCCTTATTTCATCATCTCCATGAACAAGTCAATTCTTGCCGCTATCCGGCTTTCAGAAAAACTCCGTTCATCCGTCGTCAGATGTGGATATTGTCCCAAACGTATTCCGGGATGCATCGCTTTGCGCCGGTTGAAACATGGCGTGGAAACCCGGTATCACTTTAAAAGGCTTTCTTCCGCGCAAGGTTGCTCTGCATCTGCATTATTTGGTTGAGATAGTAATTTCCGCGCTGTTTTCACTTTCCAGACTACTGCTGTTCACCGCCGTCACAATATAGACTTTGGTTTTTCCCGGCTCAACGGAACTGTCCGTGTATCCGGCGGAAGGCACTTGAGCGATTTTTCCCATGCCTGTAAAGGTTTTTTCATAAACAACATAATGGGTGATATCCGTTTCCTTATTGGGCGGCCAGGACAAAATCACCTTCCCTGCTTCATATCTTCCCTGGACATTCTCAGGTCGGCGGGGCTTGGGTTTCGTTGTGGCATCGGCATGGACCTGTTTACTTTGCGCATCAACTTTGTTGTAAGCGGTCATCATGTAATAATACGTTCTGCCATCTTCCAATTGCTCGAAACCCCGGGACTCATCCAGATAGCGGTTGTTTTCACGGCCGCTGATTTTCTTGAGCAACTGATACTGTCCGTCCTTAATGTGAGACCAGTAAATGTTATACCCCAGCACCTCTTCCTGCTGAGCCGCATCCCAGGTAAGTTCAACTTTCTTGACCAGCCCGCTGCGGGCGGCAAAATTCTTGGGTGGCGGCGGCACATCCCTTGTCGTGGCGGCGGCAACCGGCGATGGACTCGTTTCCACGCCCAGATCATCTTCGATGGTTACATAGTAATAATATTTAATATTGTCCATTAAACCTTCAACATCGGAATATTGATAACGGGTGCTTTCGGATGATGCTTTAATCTTTTTGATTTTAACAAATCCGCCGTCGCTTTTCAGACCGCGATAAACATTATAAGCTGCGGCAAAAGGAGATTGAACGCCAACCCAGTTCAACCAGACCTCACGAATCAAATGATTAGTGACACTGACCGACGCAATTCGGGGAAGCGTGGTCTCCTTCATGGGATTGCATAATTCACTTTCAACGCCTTTTTCATTAAAAGCGGAAATACGATAAAAATATGTCTGACCATCCGGCAGCGCCGTAGCCCGGTAATTAATTTTCCCATCTTCGTTTCCGGCAAGCTCACTTAATGACAGCTTATTGACTTCCTGATAAGAACCATGTTCATCTTCCGACCGGTAAATTTTATAGCCAGCAAGCTTAGACGTATCTTCGCTTTTAATCGGGCTTGGAACCCACAGCAATAAAACACTTTTGGAACGTCCTTCCGTCTTCAGGATGATGGGAGAATTGGGCGCAAAATCCGTGCGGGCTGATAAAACTGGTGTAAAATCACTGAACCGGCTTGACTTATCATAGGCCCTGACTCTGTAATAATATTCAATTCTGCTTTCTACGTCTTGATCCTGGTATTCCGTTTTATCGGTTTGCCCCAGCATGGCAAAAGGACCATTCTGATTAAGCCCCCGGTAAACCTCATACCCGGCGGCAAACCCCGGGATGCCCTGCCAGCGCAAGATGATTTTTTTATTCCCTGGATATTTTTGAAAATTGCCGGGAGCCTTGACGGTTGTTTTAGCATCCGTTTCCGATGGCGCCGCCCCGGCTCCCGAAGGGCTGTTCTTTTTCAGCGCCTCCAGCAATAAAGAACCAAGCTTCCCAATTTCCGCCGTCAATGCGGACTCCCCGGACGCCCGGACGCTGGTGCGGTAAACATCCTTTTTCTTGTCGATTTGAATCAGACTGCATTTTACATTGATGGCCCCCCTCCTCGAAACGGAACCGACCACAATAAAATCAAGGCCCAATCGGGATCCGATACTAACAACATTGTCCAGTTGATCATTTTGCTGAAGGTCATTGAGATTAAGAAAAGTTTCCAGGTCTTTACGATCAAGGATAGAGACGTCAGGATCCGTTTTCAGGGAACTGATCAGCGTATTGGCAACGCTTGTTCCCAGCCCCGATGATTCAATATCCATGGCGACAAAATTGAACACGGATAGCTTATACTCTCCTGCATAAACCATTCCCGTTTTCATAAAAGCCAGGAATATTAAAATGACACCAAGAATCGTTTTTTTCAGCATCTGCAAGTCTCCAGCCTCAGGGCGAGCTTAATAATACCTGACAATCATATCAATTAATTCCAAGGACTTCTTTGATATCGGCGTGGTAATGCCTTTCAATTTTTCATCATAAACCGCATCAATGTATTTCTCGATGGCCGCTTCATAATTGCGGCGTTTTTGCATGTCCTGCCCCCTGGTGAAATACTCCATTTCCAGACTCTGGAAATGTTTAAGAACATTGCGTCCCATCTCCGATATCTTGTCATTGGTCAGCTCATCAAGCACCTCGGCTTCGGTCGGCAATTCCAGTGGATCCTGCGCTATTTTGGCCAACGGCAGTCCTTCCTGATATTTGTCTTCCTTGATTAATTTACCAGAAACCGTGTTGGCGATAATTTCACCCGTTTGCGTATCCACCAGCTTGAAAGAGATTTCGAGCAGGGCGGTTATTTTGGCGACTCCCTGTTTATTGGATATCAGCTGATAGTTTTTTTTCTTGACCGTCCGGGGCGGGGCATTTTTCAGATCAGCTTCCGACGGTTTGGGATTAATGATCAGCCAGTCGGAAAATTCCGGATTCCGGACTTCTTCCTCATCCACCATCACCTTCACCTGGTTCACACTGGGATTGTCCGTGTATTTATGTGAAAATTGCAAAACATCGCCCATGATGAAAGTATCAATGCCGCGCATCTTACCGACGCTTTGGGCGGTTTTAATATCCACCAGACCCGTCTGGCTGAGCTGCATTTCCCTAAGGATGGATTGCAGATTTTCCCGCTCAATGATGCGCAAATCCACGCTGGCGTTTTTATGGAGAAAAGCAATTAATTTATTGGCGGCTATTTTCCCTGCGTCCTTTTCCGTGCTGGGAGCGCCGAAATCAAAAACCGCAATCGATTTCCGGACACGCCTGGTTATCGGATCCTTCACATCATTCATCTTCTGAAACAGGCCGGGATAGTCAGGATTCAACGTTTCCACTTTCTGCATCCAAACCAGCGCATTTCCCCACATTTCCTTTTCAATGTATTTATTCGCCCTTTTCATCAAAGCGTCAAAAAGCTGCGAAGTGTGTCCCGCATAGCGCGGATTATCCTGAATGGACGCTGAATATTTCCTGGCGAGCTCAATCTTTTTAAAAGAGCCGTAGAGTTTCTCTTCCCTGAGCAGAGCGATGGATTCTTCAAAATAAATATTGCCGACTTTCGATTTTAATTCTGCAAGTTTTTTACTCAAATTGGGATCAGCCTGAGGATAATCCATCGCTTTCTCATAAAGCTGCAAAGCGCGATCCCACTTCTGGCCCGCCTCGGCCTTGGCCGCCTCCGCCATGTAATATTGGGCGTTATCTTTTTTCAGCGCGCTCTGATACTGCTTGGAAACATCCAGATAATTAGGATTGAGTTCTATGGCCTGTTTAAAAGTATCTGAGGCGGCTTTCCACTCTTCCTCCTTGCCCAAATTAACAGCCTGCTGATAAAGAGATCTGGCGCCTTCCGCCTGGCAACGCTTCAACCTGTTGGCCGCATCTTCATAATTGGGAAAAATCCGCTCAACCTTCTGGAGCTTGGTCATGGCGGAAAGCCAATCTTCTTTCTGCATATCCGTTTCTGATTGCTGGTAAAGGTTTTTCAAATCAGCTTTTAATCCGTTAATTTTCCCATTTACCGCCGCGTGAAAAGATCTGATTTCCGGATCATTTGAATCCATGGAAAACAGCGCATCGGCTTCTTTAGCCAATCTTTCCAGCGCCACAAAGTTTTCACCGGCTGACGCATAGGATTGTTTGGCTTTCGCCAGACGGCCCCGTGCTACCTGATGTTTGGCATTGGCCAGCGCGTCTTTGTATTCCTTGTTATCGGGTTCATCATTAACCGCTTTTTGAAAATAAATAACCGCTTCATCCCATCGATTATCCTTGACAAAATCCTGACCCTGCTTGAAACTCTCGTTCACTCCGACACAAGCAGCCAGGAAAAAAAAGATAGTAATGATGGATATAAGCGCTATCGATGTTTTTCTTTGCTTCATTATGACCTCCCCCGGATAAATTTCCAGATACCTTTGATTTACGGCAGCAAAACCGCCTCAACTTTATTTTGACTTCTTGTTTTAATTCTTATTTTCCGCTTGCCGATCTTTATTTTCTTCAAATCGCGGGCGATGTCCTGCGCATTGCCTTCGACTTCCAGATCAAATTCCGCCTTGCCGTTTGCATAGAAACGTTCGTGTATATCTTTGACGCCCTTTATGTCATTTCTCACGGCCGACTTGAAATCATCCAGAATCTCATCGTCAAGACCGGAAATAACCAGTTTCACGGTTGCGGTATTGGACAATTCTTTCGACCAGTTTTCCAGCACATCATCAACAAGTTTCGTGATTACCCTGGTTGACGTTTCCTCGATCAGGGATTTGAAATCCCCTTTCATTTTGTTGTCGGATTTTGCTTCGCTGGCCGTCGTAACAATTTCGCCGGTGTCGCCATTAATCACTTTGCCGGTCATTACAACCGTGTTTTTATTCATCTCGATGTTCATAATGGTTGAGGACTCGCTGCCGGCGTCAACCGTTCCGGTAATAATCACCTCTGCTCCGTAATGTTGCGCCAGCCCCCGGATAGCCTTTGCTTCCGAGGCGTTCTGCAGGCGCTCATACTCTTTGTTTTTGTTTGATATTTTATCATCAACCAGTTTAAAATTATGGTCAAGCAAATATTTAGCCATGGTGGCCTCGGCAACCGCATCCTTAAAAACCAGCATGACCCGCGGCTTTGATTTGCGCGCCATAATCAGATTGATCGCCATCATTTTGTCGCGTAATCTCCCCACGCTGACATCCGCTTCAATTTCCACCTCACAGCCCGTTGCGGATTTTTTTTCAGATATTATTTTGTAATTATTGATGAATCCTTTAGATTCCGAAAGGATGCGATCCATTTTCACCTGGAAATTCTCCACATTGGTCGTACTGGTGATCATCACGCCCGTCGCCTGCTCCACCGCATTGCGTTGCGCTTCGTCAAGAGCCCTGCTGCAGGCGATATCCGCACTTTTCTGATTGGCCGTCATGCCTTTGGCGGTAATTTTGTTCTGGGCGTAAGCCGTTACTATAAAAAAGGCCAAAAACGCGAATACGAAACACACAACCATTTTTTTCATAAAACATCCCCGTGAAATAATTGAAGAGATTTTGGCTCCCATGTAAATCCTATCCTGATAATCTTCACCCTTGAACAACGTCAATAATACATAATTTCCAATCAAATCAATATCATTTGCATCATTTGCAACATACTTAATTTGCTTATCCATGTCAAGACGAAACAGGTCGCCACGCTTTGGAAAATCTTCAATTGTTTGGACGGAATTCAATGATGACATTCCCCGGGTTTGAGCCGTTATAACTATAGTTATCGCATCGTTTCCAAACGCCCAGATCATACCAGAATCCCAATTTGTAGTCTTTGGATTTTATCGTCTTCCCCGATCCTTTCAACGCGGTATAATAGCAATATTCCCCGTAGTCGTAAGGCACTTTATCCGTGCTTTCGCCGCGGCCCTTTTCATCGACCACTGTGCCATTATACTTTCTGAGCAGCCTGGAAAGCACGCTGCCTAAAATGTTATAGTAGGCATGCTCCGCGCTCATATCGCCGGTATTAAACTGTTTTTGCGCATGTAAAGATTTGATGACGCCGCCTTTTGTCCGGCAGATGATCTTAAAACCATCGATGTAGCCTTCATGGGCGTAACCATAATTGCTGTCACTGCCCGACTTTAAAAAATCGTCTGGAATAGCGGCAGCCGGTCCGCCCGGATAGGCTTTAAGAATGAAATCGGCTATTTTCTCGTCAGCAAAAACCGGCCTGCTCAATGCCGTGGAAAATAAAATCATCCCCAGGATACTCAAAAGAAATAAATACCGTTTGTATTTCATATTTTTCCTCTCAATCTCAATGAATGTTTTTATGGAATTTTGTAAGATCGGCTCATCACAATGTCAAGACAAAAATTTCAGCACCTTAGATCTTAAGATAAAACTTGATCTTGATGGTCTGCAAGTGTAAATTATCATTGGTACTGTGTGGGGACGCAGGGTAAATAAATGAAGGAGGATAGAGAGATGGCAAAATATCTCTACAATCAGGAAGCGGTCGCAAATCTCAGATTAACGGACACTTCTGTTTTGGACCGGCTGATCGATTTCGAATCGGCGCGCGAGGCGCATTCGAAAAAGGAACACGCCAAAAAAGACAAGCGGATGACCATTGGCGAGGCGGTCTCAACTTTTGTTCAGGATGGCGACGTTATTACCGACGGAGGTTTCTCGTACGTCCGGACGCCCCACCAGGCCTTTCACGAGGTCATCCGGCAGGGAAAAAAGAATCTGCAGATGATCGGGTCACCCAATACGAATCAAAGTTTTTTTATCTTTTACGGATGCGTGGCCTATTCCCACAATTCATATGCCGGCGCCGAGATGCGCGGCACGGACAGGCTCTATGACCGCGCCCTCAAGACGGACAAGATCACGATCCTTTCCGAATGGAGCCACGGCGGCATGGCCCAGGGATTCAAAGCCGCCCAGTTAGGCACACCGGGCATCTTCAGCAAGCAGATGCTGGGCAGCGATCTCATGCGTTACAACCCGTATCTCAAAGTCGCCCAGCATCCCCTGAAAGCGGACAGGGACCCTTCCGTCTTTGTCCCCGCTCTGTATCCCGACGTGTCCTTCATTCACTGCCACGCGGCGGACAAGTACGGCAATGCCTACATTTACGGGCCGGCGGTGAACGACCTGGCGGTGGCCGCCGCGGCGCGCAAAGTCATCATTACGGCGGAAGAGATCGTGCCTGAAAACGATATCCGGTACAACAAGCAGGGGCAGATCATCCCCTTCTTCTACGCGGACGCTGTCGTGGAAATGCCGTTTGGAGCGCTTCCCGGCAGCATGCCCGGCTGCTACTACTGGCCGCGGCAATGGTGGGAAAAGTGCATGCGCTGGGCCACCCTGAACGACGAAAACGCAAAGGAATTTCTCGACTACTGGATCATCGATAACAAGGATCAGTTCGAATTTGTTGAAAAACTGGGCGGCGCCAAGTGGATCGCCGAAGCCCGCCGCCAGACCAAGGCCGCCGAAGGCGACAACGAAGATATTGATTTCTCTTATGAAGAATTTACCCTGAAACATGATTCAGGCCTCTTTTACTAAGAAAGGAAAAAACTATGCGAGACTTGAATGCTCCGGCCAATCCTCTGGAAACATTGGCTTACATTATAGCGCAGCAGATTCACGATCATTCGATCGTGTATATCGGCACCGGACTCCCCATGGTGGCGGGAATCCTGGCGAAAAAAACCCATGCCCCCAATATCACCATCGTTTATGAATCGGGAGGCCAGGACCCGATCGAGGGCGACATGCCCTGGTCGGTCGGCTGTCCCTTCACCTGGCGCAAATCCCCCACCGTCATGGAAATGTCCTATTCATTTGCGCAATGCTACAACGGCTACGTGGATATCGGATTTCTGGGCTTTGCCCAGGTGGATATGTACGGCAACGTGAACACGCACCTCATCGGCAAAGATTTTCACCATCCCAAGGTCCGCCTGACAGGCAGCGGCGGCAACAACGACCTTTCTTCGCTGATGAACAACATGGTTCTGGTCGGACTCCAGACACCGGACAAATTTCCGGAAAAGGTCGATTTTATCACCTCGGTGGGACATCTGACCGGCGGCAACTCGCGCCAGGAGGCGGGCCTCATCGGCAACGGCCCCTCCGCCGTGATCAGCCCGTGGGGCGTCTATGACTTTCATCCGGTGAGCAAACGCATGCGGGTCAAATCCCTGACCCCCGGCGTAACCTTCGAGATCGCTCAGTCACTGACCGGTTTTGAGCTGCTCAAACCTGAAGGGGAAATACCCCAGACAAAGTTGATCACAGATGACGCACTGAAGATCATCCGCACCCAGGTTGACCCGCGCGGCGTCTTCACCAGCATGCCGGCCTGACATTTTCGAGTCCATGAGGGCTAACCGCCTTCATGGACACTCTCTTCAGTTCCCATAGCCCATATTCACCCCGAAAGAAAAAGCAAATGGCCCGTTCATGAAACGGAGCACACACGTCATTTCTTTTTCAATGCCTCTCTCACCTTGCCGGTAAGATCCTGTCTGGAAAAAGGCTTCTGGAGAAAACAGACCCCATCTACCAGAACTCCATGGCGGCCACTTGTGTCATTGACACATCACGCGGACAGTCCTATAATAATAATCAAAGAAGAAAAATTTTCCCGTCAACACTTTACCCGCAACGGGAGGCGATCTGCATGGATGCCGTGGTGACCCGGATTATCGAGATCGAAAAGCGATGCGCGGCGGCGGTCGAGCAAGCCGGACAGGACTCCGCCAGACGGATTGACGAGCGCAAGCGAGTTCTTGAAGAAGAAAAAGCGGCGCGGCGCGAACAGATCCTGTCTGCGGAAAATTCCCGGCGAATCCAGACGATTGAAGAAGCAAAAAGAAAAGCCGGGGCGGCCTTAGCCTCCTTGCGAAGTGAACGGGAAAGCCTTTTTCATAACCCATCCCTGAATGAAACCATCCGGGAAGACATTCTTTCCATTTTGCTTGGAGACTGAAATATGATGCGAAATTATGCCGACTTACCTTACCTGCACGCCCGTATTCACGCCATGAGAAGCCGCCTTTTCTCACTGCGGGACTACGGCCTGATGATCAGGGAACAGGACTCGCTTCCCGGTAACGTCGCCGGCAGCAAAAATCTGACGGAAGCCAAGGAAACGCTCTTTCGTCAGCAGATTACTCCTGTCATCAACCTGGCTTACGCCTATGAAGACTATGCGCCCTTTTTCATCGCCAATCTCCGTCAATATGAAACAAACAACGCCAAGCTCCTGCTGGCCAGAGCCGCGGGCCGTCAGGTTCTGGAACAGTGGTATGACATCAGCCCCTTCGCTCTTCTGGACAAGCGCCTGCTTAAGGAAAAACTGTCTCTGGAGGATACAAAATCACTTCTGGCCGGCATTTATCAAGA
The DNA here is from genome assembly GCA_964491435.1 of uncultured Smithella sp. GTDB lineage: Bacteria > Desulfobacterota > Syntrophia > Syntrophales > Smithellaceae > UBA8904. Next base: position 7,381 of record CAZBGE010000017.1, on the reverse strand, counting down.
CGAAAAATTCAAAATTCTCAACGGCCACCGGCGGCTAACGGCTTATCTGGACCTTCGCACAGCCTGCGCCCTTAAAGATTCCGGGGAGCTGCTTTCCGGATCGGCCGCCGGAGAATTCCGGGAAATGATGATCAAGCGGTTCGCCGTTCTGACGCTGCTCTGGTCCAACCGGCTGAGAACGTATTACCGTTTCCATGATGAAAAAGTCAGGCTTTACCTGGCGGGAATTCATGACCTTTACGGCGGCAAGGTCCGGTATCAGGCCGGCCTGGAACAGGAAGGCCTGGAGAAGTACCTGGAACAAATCAGAAAAGACACGGGGCAGGAACCTTCCGCCGCGGATATCGAACTGCATCTGGAACAACATTACTACAGCTGGCTTGCCACCATGTTCCACCGGGATTTCCACACCATCTATGGCGTTGTCGCTTATTTACGGCTTCTGTTTTTCCAGATCCGGAATCTATTTAAAATTATCGAGGGCAGACGCTTCGGTTTATCCGCCGACGCCATACTGAACATGATGATTTGTGAAAGATGAGGCGGAAAATGTTTATCAAATCAGATATCCGGAAAATCACCCTGGCCTTTGAAAAAACGTTCCGGCGGCAGGTATATTTGGCGCTGGGACAGGCGGGTCTCATCCATCTGGCGCGTTTTCAGGAAAGAGACGCCGCAACGGACGCCGGACTGCAACAGGAAGAAGCATTGACCCGCGAGATCATTTCATCAAGCCTTTATGTCCTGAATGCCTTGCATCTCGAAACTGACACAAACGCCGGACCGGCAAAGCTTGTCCATGCCGGTGAAGACAAATCATTCGTCTCCGAAACAAAAATAATTATGGAACGAGCGGCAAGGCTTCAGGCCAAAATCCTTGAAGCCAGGAAAATGCTGGCCCGTGACATTCAATATGCTGAAGCGCTCAGACAGATGGGCGTTGATCCCGGCATGTTGAAAAACGCCGGAATTCTTACCTCCGTTTTCGGCACGGTGGAAAATGCCGGAGATAACTCTCCCGCCTCCGGAAAGTTCATGATTGCGCAAACGGAAAATTACGTGTTCGGCATAGCGCTCCCGTCACATGTTCCCGAGATGCTCCAACTTCTTAAAGAAAAAGGATTTTCCGACAAATCCGGTGAAGTCCGGCAAACTCCCCTGGAAACTCTGAAAAAGCGCGAACACGCCCTCTTGCAACGCGACGGCGCAATCGAATCTTACATCGGCCTCCTGAAAGAACAGAGAGGACAGGCCCTGCAACAGATGAACAGAAACTACCGGGCATACGAAGAAATGCTCAAGGCCATGCGCCTGTCCGTATTTTCAGACAGGGCCATGTTTATCACGGGATGGATGGATGCAGGAGAAAGAGAAAAGCTCACCGCCCTGATGCGGACGGTTTGCAAAAACAGATTTATCGTCAGCGAAGAAAAGAATCAGGACGCGCCCGTCCGCCTGCGCAACATACGGATTTTCAAGCCTTTCGAACTGCTGGTAAAAACCATGGGCATGCCGTCCGGAAGCGAGCTTGATCCCACGCCGCTTACGGCCATTACTTTTGTTCTGATGTTCGGCCTGATGTTCGGCGATCTCGGACAGGGACTGGTGCTCATGCTGAGCGGAGTATTGCTCCGAAAGTACGGCCGGAAAAAGATGCAGGAAGATCTCGTACAGGCGGGAGGCATCCTGCTGGCCTGCGGCGCTTCGGCAGCGGTCTGCGGTTTTCTTTACGGCAGCTTTTTTTCCAGCGAACACCTTCTGCCCGCGCTCTGGTTCCATCCCACGGAGCAGATCATGCGCCTGTTTTTCGTGACGATTATGATGGGGGTCGTCTTTATCATCATCGGTCTTTCATTGAATATTATCAATAACTTAGTCAATACAGACTATACCGAAGCCTTCCTGGAAAAACGCGGACTGGCCATTTTGATCCTTTATACGGCTGTTGTTGTCTGTGTTTTACAATATCAGAGAACCGGTCAGCCTCCCGCATCATGGGTCATGGGAACATTCATCCTGCTACCCCTGATTATTTTTTCACTGCGGGGTATGCTGGGCGCCGTGCTTTTTCAGAAAGCAAAGCCGCCCAGCCTTTCGGAATACATCATTGAAACGATCATGGATGTTGTAGAAATCGCCTTGGGGCTTTTTGCCAACACGATTTCTTTTATCCGCGTGGGTGCTTTCGCCCTCTCGCACGCCGGTCTGAGCATCGTGACTTATACACTGGCCGGCATGGCCGACCCGGCCAGCAAATCTGCGGGCGCTGTCGTCATCATCATCCTGGGAAATATTTTCATCATCGGTTTTGAAGGCCTGATTTGCGGCATTCAGTCCATGCGTCTGGAATACTACGAGTTTTTGGGCAAGTTCTTCAAAGGGAACGGGGTGGCTTTCTCCCCGTTTACATTAAAGGCAAAAGCATCGGAGGTGTAAGATGACCAGAGACAAGCTGTCGGTTTTGTGGATCGGGGCAATTCTTTTGTGCGCCGTTTGGCGTCTCTTTCCCGCCGTGGCGTGGGCGGCGGAGGCGGTCCCGGCGGGCGCGCTTCAGGAAACCATCGGCCTGGCGTACATCGGCGCGGGAATGGCTGTGGGGCTTGCCTGTCTGGCCAGCGGCTATGCAGTAGCCAAAATCGGCTCCGCGGCCATCGGCGCGGTCAGCGAAAAACCGGAGTTGATGGGCAGAACCCTCGTTTTTCTGGGACTGGCGGAAGGAATCGCCATTTACGGCCTGATTATCGCCATTATGATCCTGAATAAGTTTTAGGCTATGGAAAAAATTTACGTGATCGGAGACATGCACACGGTCAGCGCATTTCGCCTGGCCGGAACGGAAGGCGTGGTTGCGGCGCCGGACGGCGCGGAGGCCCGGCTCAATGACATTATCGGCAAAAAAACTGCCGGTATTGTGCTCATCACCAATGAACTGGCCCGCGGACTGGAAGAACGCATCGCGCAGATCAATCTCAATCTGCCGGGCTTCGTGGTGGTTGAAATCCCCGGCATTGATGATTTGCAGGGGTTTCGCCGTTCAACGATGAGCTATATCTCGGAAGCGCTGGGCATCCCCATGTAACGGAGCGGGAAGGATCGAAGATGGATGACACAACACTGGAAAGCTCCATTGAGCGGGAAGCTGAAGAAAGGATCGCGGCCATCCGGGACGGAGAGATACGGGAAATGCAGTATCTTGATGAAACAAACCGGGACGGAATCGAAAACTTCCGTAAACAGACCCAGGCCGGAACGGATGCACAAATCCGTCAGGAGCTTGTCAAATTGGAAAACAAGACGGTTTTGGAGCGCCAGAAACTTGATTTATTGAGTGTCGAAAATTTCACGAGGCGGCTTCTGGACGAAGTGATGTCCGGCATCCGGCATCATCCGCGCTATCCGCAATTTCTCCTTTCATCCGTGGTCAATGCCGTGAAAGACATCCCCGGTCCGGCTGAAGTCAAACTGGCCAGAGAGGACCTGTTTCGGGAAAGGGAGATTCAGGAAGCTGTCCGGGCCACCGGCAGAAAGGATCCTCTGATCATCCGGGAGGACCCCTCGATCCACTGGGGTGGATGCCTGGTCATCGATGAAGAGGGGGGGCGCATCTTCAACCAGACGCTGGAAAGAATCTATTTTCGAAAATCTCTTCTGATCCGCCGGAGCGTCATGAAGATGCTGGCGGATCACGAGGCGGGGAAACCCGCGCCTGACCTCTAGGGAGGAAACGTGGACAATTTACTGGCAGGAAACGTCATTGCCGTGAACGGCCCCATCGTTAAAGCCGTGGGACTGAAGGGAATAAAAATGTTCGACATTGCCGAGGTGGGACGGGATCGCCTCATCGGTGAAGTCATCCGGCTTTCCGAAGATGTCGCCATCATTCAGGTTTATGAGGACAACACGGGGCTGAAACCGGGCGACGAGGTAATTTCCTATGGCCGGCCGCTTTCCGTCCTGCTGGGACCGGGGCTGATCGCCAATATCTACGACGGCATTCAGCGTCCGCTGGTCGGCATTTCGGAGGTGTGCGGCAGCTATATTAAGAAAGGGATAAAACTCTCGCCGCTGGATACCGGCAGACAGTGGGAATTTCAGCCGCTCGTGGAGCGCGGCCGCAGCATCGCGGCGGGGATCATCCTGGGAGAAGTCCGGGAAAGCCCATTGATTATGCACCGCGTACTCCTCCCGCCGGGCGTTTCCGGGAAAATGATCGAGATCGCCGATGCGGGACTCTACACGATCGAAGACCGGATTTATACCGTCGAGACCAGCCAGGGCCTTTACGAGGGAAAGCTGGCTTCCTACTGGCCGGTCCGAAAACCCCGTCCCGGCCGGAACCGAAAGAAGCCGTTTCAGCCGCTGATTACCGGCCAGCGGATCATCGACACGTTTTTTCCCATCGCCCGCGGCGGAACGGCCACCATCCCCGGCGGCTTCGGAACGGGCAAGACCATGACGCAGCATGCGCTCGCGAAATGGTGCAACGCGGACATCATCGTTTATATCGGATGCGGGGAACGCGGCAATGAAATGACCGACGTCCTCACGGATTTCCCGAAGCTTACCGACGAACGCAACGGCCGGCCGCTGATCGAAAGAACCGTGATGATTGCCAACACCTCCAACATGCCGGTCCCCGCCCGCGAGGTGAGTATCTACACCGGCGTGACGATTGCCGAATATTACCGCGACATGGGCTACAGCGTGGCGGTCATGGCCGATTCCACCTCGCGGTGGGCGGAAGCGCTGCGGGAGCTTTCCAGCCGGCTGGGCGACATGCCAGCCGAGGAAGGATTTCCTCCCTATCTGGGCACAAGGCTTGCCGAATTTTACGAGCGGGCTGGGCTGGTGGAAACGCTTTGCGGCAGCGACGGCGACATCACGATCATCGGCGCTGTTTCCCCGCCCGGCGGGGATTTCTCCGAGCCGGTCACGCAGCACACCTCGCGCTTTGTCCGGTGCTTTTGGGCGCTGGACAAAACACTCGCCGACGCCCGTCATTATCCTTCCATCAGCTGGATTGACAGCTACACGGAATATCTTACCGACATTGAAGCCTGGTGGAAAAATCTTGATCCCGCGTGGCTGGCCACGCGCAACGAAGTCATGAATATTCTTCTGGAAGATCAAAGACTGGAACAGGTGGTCAAGCTGGTCGGCAGCGACGCGCTGCCGATGACCCAGCAGTATATTCTCTTTTGCGCCGAAGCCATCAAGAACGCCTTTCTGCAGCAGAATTCTTTCGATCCCCAGGACAAGTTCTGCAGCCCGGAAAAGCAGCTCAAACTGCTGGCCTGCCTGCTGATTCTGTACCAAAAAGGCATGGAACGGATACAGGCCGGTTTGAGCGTCAAAGATATTGCCGCGCTTGCGGTTGTCTCGGAAATCGTCCGTTTGAAATCGGAAATTCCCAATCGGGAACTCGAAAAAATCAATGACTACCAAAAAAGGCTTGAACAGGGATTGGCCGCGCTGAAAGCGCCGTCTACGGGGGTGTAGCATGTCTGCCGAAATTGAATACACCAATCTTTCCGGAATTTCCGGTCCGCTGATTTTTGTTGATGGGGTGAAGGGTGTGGGCTACGGCGACATTGTGGAGATCCGCGACTCCTCGGGCGGCCTGCGCACCGGCCAGACCCTGGAGGTGGACGAACAGCGAGCCGTCGTTCAGGTATTTGAGGGCACCAGCGGGCTTTCCGTGAAAGGCACCAGGGTTACTTTTGTGGGAAGGGCGCTGGAAATTCCCGTGGATCGCGGCATGCTGGGACGAGTCTTCGACGGTTTGGGCCGCCCCATCGACGGAGCGCCGCAGGTCATTACGGACCGGATGATGAATGTCAACGGCCTGCCGATTAATCCGTGGAGCCGCGAATATCCGCGGGATTTCATCCAAACCGGCATCTCGGCGATTGACGGCATGAACACCCTCATCCGGGGGCAGAAGCTGCCCATCTTCTCCGGCAGCGGCATGCCGCATAACCGCATCGCCGCCCAGATCGCCAGGCAGGCCAGAATTCTGACCGCCGAAGAAGAATTCACCGTCATCTTCGCCGCCATGGGGGTTAAATACGACGTCGCCCGGTTTTTCATCGATTCCCTGGAAGAGTCGGGCGTCCTCACGCACTCGGCGATCTTTTTAAGCCTGGCCGATGCGCCTTCCATCGAGCGCCTCGTTACGCCCAAGACGGCGCTGACCCTGGCGGAATATCTCGCCTTTGAAGAGGGCATGCATGTGCTGGTCATCCTGACGGACATGACCAATTACTGCGAAGCCCTGCGTGAACTCTCCAGTTCGCGTGGCGAAATTCCTTCGCGTAAAGGCTATCCCGGTTATCTATACAGTGACCTGGCCTCCATCTATGAGCGAGCCGGCCGTCTGAAGGGGGGCAGGGGCTCCATCACGCAGATGCCCATCCTGACCATGCCGAGCGACGACATTTCCCATCCCGTTCCGGACCTGACCGGATACATCACTGAGGGGCAAATTGTTCTGGAAAGGGCGCTTTTCAACAAGGGCATCTACCCGCCGATCGCGGGTCTGCCTTCCCTGTCGCGTTTGATGAAGGACGGCATCGGCGAAGGGCGGACGCGCAAGGACCACGGCCAGGTGGCCGCCCAGCTTTTCGCCTCCTATGCCAAGGTCAAGCGCATCCGGGCGCTGGCCGCAATTGTGGGAGAAGAAGAACTCTCCGGCCTCGACAAGATTTATCTCAAATTCGGCACCTCCTTTGAGGAAATCTTCCTGAGGCAGGATTATGAAGAAAACCGCTCCATTGAACAAACGCTGGAAATCGGCTGGAAGATGCTTTCGCTGCTGCCCAAAGACGAATTGTACCGTATCAACCGCGAGGATATCGCGCGTTACTACCTGCCCGATGAGGAGGGCGCGTAATGCCGAAAATCGAACTGCCCCCGACCAAATCGTCGCTGCGGAAACTCAAGGAAGAGCTTTCGTTCGCCTATGAAGGCTACGACCTTCTCAACCAGAAGCGCGAAATTCTGGCTCTGGAGATTGTCCGGAAAGCCGGAGCGATCAAAGCACTGGAAGCAGAATTTCAGCAGGCGATCGGCGAGCTTTACGCGGCTTACCGGATTGCGGCGATCGATACGGGCTTTGACGCCATCACGGTGCAAAGTTGCCTGGAACCCCGAAGCTATTTCCTCCGCATGGAACTTTCCAAACTCATGGGATTGAAACTGTTGAATTTCCGGTTGTCCATGAAGGAACTCCGCGCCCCCGTCACCCTTCCGCAAACAACCGCCACCTATGACGAAGCCAGAGATAAATCACGAAAAACTCTTGAGCTTCTGACGCGATACGCGACTATGACCAAGTCCGTCATGATGCTGTCGCGCGAGTTGAAGAAAGTGCAGCGCAGAG
>CAZBGE010000016.1:3499-37457 GCA_964491435.1 uncultured Smithella sp. | reverse complement strand
TCGATCCGCATCCGGCATGGACTTCTTTCGCATGGATTATATCAATAAATAAAATCTAAAATTCATAAACTGCGCCTGCATAAAACGACCGGCCCGCACCCGGATATCCGGCAACCGATGTGTTCCCGGTTGTCTGATCCGTAAAGGTTGACAGATGCGTATCATACTCCTTATCCAGAATATTTCTGACTGCCAGCGACAGGAGGAAATGCTTGAAAAGCCTCTGCTCCAGTTTAACATCCGCCGTCCAGTACGAATCTATACTGTTAGCAACCGTCGTGGTATCCGGGTAGGTCGTTGTCTCCGTACTGTACGTGACGCGGTCTCCGACATAGCGCGCCGTCGCCGTTGCCGTCAGGCCGAATCCGCTTTTGTATATCAGATCGCCTTTGAACTGGTTTTCCGGCGTCATAGTCGCGCGCCGCCTGACAATGTTGTAACGGAAATCGGCGGGAATGGCGGGAGGCCAGCCGTAATCCTGTCTTGTATAGGCCCTGCTCTCCTCCTCGGCATTGGTGTGAGTGTAATTGAGTGCCAGCGTCAAATCATAAAAAGGGCCGATTTTGATTCCCGCTTCGACTCCGTCTGCTTTATAGCCATACAGGTTAATCGGACTCCAGACGCCAGAAGAATCCGGCTCCCACTGGATTTTGTCGTCAACATTCCAGCGGAAATAAGAAAGCGTGAGAAAGACTTTATCCTTCAACAGGGACTGTTCGAGCGTCACATCCGTATGCCAGCCGTTTTCCGGCTTCAGGTCGGGATTCCCCTTGGTGTAGGGATCGGCGGGCCAGTACAGGTCGTTGAGGGTGGGCGCCAGAAAGTGTTTCCCGTAACTGATTTTCAAGGCGGTCTCCTCCAGAGGATTGAGGACCAGCCCGATCAGCGGCAGGTTTTCCGAACCGAACGCCGAGTGTTTTTCATGGCGGAAGCCTGCAAGAACTTTCCCGTATTGAAAGGGCCGGTATTCGGCTTCCGTAAAATAGCCCTGCGTGAACACGTGCGCTTCGGCCGTTGTCTCGGAACCGTCGCGGACGCCGGACGTGTTCAGATTGTAGGCGAAATTCTTCCAGTTAAAATCCTTGTATTCACCGCCCACAAGAACCTTGACGCCTTCCATTGGATAGAGGTTGACATGGCCGTCCGCCCCGAGCACCTTGTTGGTGATCCAGTTCTCCGCACCGGAACCGTTGTAGGCGTAACGGGTGTAATTGTAGTTTTCCATGTTCGTATAATACCCCTTGACATCGTAACCGATCCATTTCACAGGCGCGCCCTTGAGATGCAAAACAATATGTCCGTCCTTATCGGAACTGTGATCGAGCAGGGTGGCGGATTCGGCGTTGTAGAACTTTTCCGCGCCGATATAATAATCAACGGTTCCCGCGGGAGGCCTGACGCCCGGCACGCCGTGCGACCGGTCAAGATAGTCGCCGTAAAGGCTTGCCGTAATCAGGTCTCCCTTGTCCAGCAGCAGTTTCAGGGAAACATCATTTTGCCGAAGCCAGGCATTGTCGCGGAAACCGTCCGTTTCCGTCCTGCCCGCCGTCAGGTAATAACCGAAATCTCCCATGACAAACATGCCGTTTTCCGCGGCGAGGCGATAGGTGTTTTGCGAACCGTAACCCGCCCCGGCTTTCAGCGCCATCTTATCTCTTTTGGGTTCCTTCGTGATAATGTTAACCGTTCCGGCCATCGCCCCCGATCCGTAGAGCAGGGAGCCGGAGCCTTTGATGACTTCAATCCGTTCGATGTTGTCGATGGATATTTTTCCGATATCCGCAAAGCCCAGTGACGGGGAAGCCGCGTTGACGCCGTTGACAATCACCTGAGTTGCATAGCCCGGCATCCCGCGGAGGCACAGCTCCTGCCTTGCGCCGCCGTAATTGCCGAAGGTCTGCCAGTCCACGCCCGGTTCGTTGGCCAGCAGTTCTCCGATACTTTTCGCGCCGGACACCTGGATATTTTTCTGATCAAAAATGATCACCGCATTGGGAACATCCTTGCGCTGCTCCGGCATTTTCGTCGCCGTCACCACAACTTCATCCATCCGGATCACGTCGGCGGGCGGCGCCTCCTCAGCGCCAAGTGCAAAGCTTCCCTGAAACACAGCAACAAGAAACAAAACAAGAACAACAACAAACAATGGAACTCTCTTCATGGACATTCTCCTTTCCCCCTCGGGATAAAAGTTGTTTTGCCCGTCCGTGAAGTTTCCTGGCTTGCGGCAGCCTACTTTCCACGCCTTCCCGACGTTGTGCGCCAGTGGCTCTGGTGTGGATTTCGTTCCGCTTACAGTTGCGGGGCAGCGCCGGACTTGAACCGGCTTCCTTTTACGGACAGCCTCCTTCGGTTGATCTCAACAAATCACGGAAGCGTCCCTCCCGCGGGAGGGACGCCCTGCAATGATTCACTCCCCATAATACAAAAATCCCCGAACCTGAAAAGATTCGGGGATGCCGTATTCCATCCTCATCCATATTGTTTGCGGCGCCTTGACTACGTCCTCGGTAGATTGAACAGCGCCATCGATCAGGCAGGTCTTCTGGCTTCCGGATCAACCAACCGCCGCGCCTTCCCGTTTCATCAACAGTGGCTCATTGCGGCGATTGTCCCCGGTTACAGCGGCGGGCCCACGACGGATTTGCACCGTCTTCCCTTTCAACCCTCTCGGGTGACCTGATTGGGCAAAACTCTTACATCAAGATTTATTCTTTGTCAAAGAATTAAAAAACAAGAATTCAAGTTGCCGATTTCCGGCGAAATGGATTATACATGCAATACCATATTGAAGATCAGGAAATGCCTGCGGGTTTGACGCAAGTTACGGAACAAAATATTTCAAGCGGGCGAGGATGAAAGGAACGCCATGCCGGTATCCATTACAATCGAAAAGGTCACAAAACGATTCGGTGATCATGTGGCATTGAACGGCATCGATGTCCGGATCGAGGCAGGAGAGCTGTTTTTCCTGCTGGGTCCGTCGGGATGCGGCAAGACTACGCTATTGCGGGCTGTCGCCGGCCTTCATGAACCGGATGAAGGACGCATCCTTGCGGATGGCCGTGACATCACACATCTGCCGCCTCACCTGCGCGACATGGGCATGGTCTTCCAGAGCTACGCTCTGTGGCCGCACATGACGCTGCGTGAAAATGTCGCCTTCGGCCTCGAAATGCGAAAAATCAAAAAATCTGAAGTAACGCCGCGCGTGATGCACGCGCTGGAGCTAGTCAAACTGGCCGACCGCGCTGATTCCAAACCCAACGAACTTTCCGGAGGCCAGCAGCAGCGCGTTGCCCTGGCGCGAGCGCTGGTCATTGAGCCGCAATGCATCCTCCTTGACGAACCCCTCTCCAACCTGGACGCCAAGCTGCGCCTGGAGATGCGGACCGAAATACGCCGCATTTGCAAGGAGGGAAATCTGACAGCAATCTATGTCACCCACGATCAGAAGGAGGCGCTGTCAATGGCCGACCGCATTGCCGTTCTTGAAGGGGGCGCTCTGCTGCAGATGGGGACGCCGCAGGAAATTTACATGCAGCCGAAAACACGTTTCATCGCGCAGTTCATCGGTGAAACCACTTTTGTGGAAGGACGGGTGTGCAAAATACAAAACGGGCTTGCGGAAATTGAAACCACCGCCGGTGTGTGGACGGCTGAAATACAGGAGCCGTTCGCCGCCGGGGAACCGGTCTGCCTGTCCGTGCGGCCGGAGTCAGTCCGCCTGCACACGGACCGGACGGAGGGAAACAATCTTTTCCGGGCGCAAATGCACGGCACAATTTATCTTGGAGATTTCGCACAGCATTTTGTCGAACTGGGAGGCGGCGTAACGCTGAAGGCGCTGGAAGTCCGTCCCCGTCTGGTCGCCCGCGACGATATTCTTGCCGAAACCCGCCTGTTTGTTGATCCGCGGGATATCCGGATGTTGAAAGTATAAGGAAAACTTATGCGTCGTTATCCGGGCATTTTACTGGTTCTGGCCGCACTGCTGGCGCTGCCGTTTGCCTTCCGGCAGGAAACGGATGTGCGGAAATGGAAAACCGGCGACCCGTCGCTGGTGGTGATCACGCCGATGAACGAGGCGATCCGCCATGAATTCGCGCTGGCCTTCTCCCGCTGGCATCAGGAAAAATTCGGCGCGCCGGTGAAGGTGGACTGGCGCAATGTCGGCGGCACATCGGAAATCTCGCGCTATCTGACCAGTGAATATGTATCGTCGTTCCGCGCATGGTGGAACGGGCAGGGAAAGAACTGGCCGGACGACGGCGCGGCCATTATTCTGAATCCGTCCTTCAACCCGGACAAAAAACCGGATGGAATGAGCGAGGCGGATTTCCGAACGGCGAGCGGGATGTACCTGGCCTTCCGCAATACGGATGATCCAGAAAAATTTTCCAGCCGGATCGACATGTACTTCGGCGGCGGGGTGTTCGACGCCCGAAACGTCGCAAAGCAGGGTCTGATCGTGCCGGCATGGAAGCCGGGCGATATTCCTAAGGGGCTTCTGGCAACTGCATCCGGGGAAGAGCTGATTCCGGCGGGGCTTGGCGGCGAAACGTGGCGCGCCCCAACCTATTACGGCACAACGCTCAGCACGTTTGGCATCTGCTGGAACCGCGACCGGATGCGCCTGCTGGGAATCACGCGAGCACCGGATGGCTGGCGGGACCTTGCCAAACCGCGCTGGTTCGGCACACTGGGGCTGGCGGACCCGACCAAGAGCGGCAGCATTGCCAAGGCATTTGAAACCATCGTGCAGGTGGAATGCCGCAAAGCCGCTGAGGCGGCGGGTTTCGGGCCGTTCATCGACCGGTACGAGGCAAGAATCGCGGCGGCCGGACTGCCCGCGGGACAGATGCCGCCGGACGTGCCTGCCGCGTATCAGCAGGCTGTCGAAACGGGCTGGGCAAACGGTCTGCGGCTGCTCCAGAAACTTGGGGCCAACGCGCGCTACTTTACCGACAGCGCCAGCAAGGCGCCTCTGGATGTGGGCACGGGCAACGCGGCGGCGGGACTGGCCATCGATTTTTACGGACGCTTCGAAGCGCAGGTTGCCAACGGCGGCCGCCCAAACGGCCACATGGGCTATATCACGCCGCGCGGAGAATCCGGCGTCAGCGCCGACCCGATATCCCTCTTGCGCGGCGCACCCCACCGGGAAACGGCATTGCGCTTCATCGAGTTTCTGCTTGGCGAAGAGGGGCAAAAGCTCTGGTGCTACCGCGTGGGAGAACCGGGCGGCCCGGCAAAATATGCTCTCCAGCGTTTTCCGATCCGGCGCGACTTCTACCCTTCAGACAATCCGGAGATGCAAAAATCCTATGAACGGCACAAGGCGCATACAACAGACGATCTGGGACGGCCGACGCTCAACATGTATCTTCTGGCGCATGAATACGTTTATCATCCCCGCTGGACAGCGGGACACTTCGGCATCCTGCGCGACCTGATCCGCGCCATGTGCATCGACTCGGGCGTGGAACTGCATGCGGCGTGGAAATCTATCATCCGTGCGGGAGGGCCTGCGTCCTGCCCGAAAGCCATGCGGGCGCTGGAGCGCCTGCCGCAGTCTCCCGAACCTCTGACCTGGACATCGGGCCTGGCCATGCAAAACCGCCGCGACCGCCTTGATCTGTTGCGGGAATGGACGATTCAGTTCCGCGCGCAGTACGCGGAGGCCGAACGCCTGGCCGGACGGGAAGCGGAGGCGCGTCCATGAAAACAGGCGCAGCATGGTTCATCTTCGCGCTGGTTGCGGCGCTTTTAAGCGTCCTGTTTTTCTGGCCGCTCTGGAAAGTCGTCTCGGGAGGCTTCTGGGTGGACGGGCATTTCACGCTACGCTACCTGACCGGCGTGTTCGACAATCCGATTTATGTGGAGGGGCTGTTCAACAGTCTGAAGCTTGCCCTGGGCACGACGGGGCTGGCTATGGTCGTGGCGCTGCCGCTCGCCTGGATCGCCAACCAGTTCGAGTTTCGGGGCAAGGCGGCGTTTTCCGCGCTGGCGCTGGCGCCGATGATCCTGCCGCCGTTTGTCGGGGCCATCGGATTCCAGCAGATCTTCGGCGCCTATGGAATGGTGAACGCACTCTTCGGCCTCGGCGCACGCGACTGGCTGGGCGGCGGACAATACACGGGCGTGGTGCTCTTGCAAACCCTGTCTCTCTATCCGATCCTCTATCTCAACGCGACGGCTGCGCTGGCAAATATCGACCCGGCGATGGAGGAAGCAGCCGCCAATCTCGGCTGCACACGACTGCGCCGGTTCTTCCGCATCACGCTGCCGCTGATGACGCCGGGCTTGTTTGCGGGCGGCACGTTGATCTTCATCTGGAGCTTTACGGAACTGGGAACCCCGCTGATCATGAACTACACGCGGTGCGCACCCGTGCAGATTTACGACTCGCTCAAGGAAATCGGATCGAATCCCTTTCCCTACGCGCTGGTGACGGTGATGCTCGCAGCCAGCACGGGGCTTTATGCCGCAAGCCGCTGGTTCTTCGGCGGAAAGTTTTACGCGATGCAGGCCAAAGCAGTCACGCAGGCAAACACAAGGCATTTAACGGGATGGCGTAGTCTGCTGGCGGCCCTGCCCTTTGCCCTGGTCACCGGTTTTGCACTGCTGCCACACCTGGGCGTTGTGCTGACCAGTTTTTCCGCGCCGGGAAGCTGGTACCAGTCCATTCTGCCCGCCGGGTGGACCGGTGACAACTACGTCGAAGCCCTCGGACACGACATGACCGTCGGCAGCATCCGCAACAGCATCCTGTTCTCATCGCTGGCGGTATGTTTCGACATCGCCATCGGCCTCGCCATCGCCCTGGTGGTGGTGCGCTCGAAAATTCGCCTGCGCGGCCTTCTGGACGCCCTTTCCATGGTTCCGCTGGCCGTGCCGGGCCTGGTCATGGCTTTCGGATTCCTGGCCGTCAGTTCGTGGCTCTCCAATCTGAAGGGCTTCGCGAATGTCGAATGGTGGATGCAGCTGGTGGATGTGCGGACAAACCCGACGCTGTTTCTGGTACTGGCCTATTCCGTAAGAAGACTGCCTTACATGGTGCGCAGCGCCGTCGCCGGTTTGCAGCAGACCAGCGTTACCTTCGAGGAAGCGGCAGCCAATCTCGGCGCGTCCCCCGCCACTACCCTGCGCCGCATCACCCTGCCGCTGATTTTCGCGAACCTGATTGCCGGCACCCTGCTGACCTTCGCCTTCAGCATGCTGGAGGTCAGCGACAGCCTGATGCTTGCCCAGCAGGCGGCCTACATGCCCATTACGAAGGCGATCTTCGAGCTTTTCTCGCTTCTGGGCACGGGTCGCTACGTGGCTGCGGCACTGGGCGTATGGGCGATGGCTTTCCTGACGGCAACGCTGGTCGGATGCAGCCTGCTGATTGGGAAAAAGCTCGGCGCGATCTTCCGCGTCTAAGCCGCAATCATCATTGAATTCAAATTACAAATTGCGTGGTCACAATCCCCTTGACACACAGGACGGCCTGTCCTACATCCAACAACAAAAAGGACATTCATTTCTCCGGCTCAATAAGCTGAAATGTATTCTTCGTCTTATGAAAAGATATGTCATCCTGATCGCCGCCATCTCGATTCAAATCTGCCTGGGCATCGGTTATTCCTGGAGCACGTTCGTTCCCGCGCTGAAACAGCATTATGGCCTTACCATTACCCAGACGCAGAGCATATTCGGCGCCGGCTCGCTGATCATTACCCTGTGCATTTTTGCCGGAGGACGCATCGTTGACCGCCTGGGATCGAGAATCCCCGCTCTGTTCGGGGGCATTATTTTCGGATGCAGCTACATCGCAGCCGGTTTTTCCAGCGGAGCATACCATTCCCTGCTGGTCCTGATCGGCGTCTGCGCCGCCATAGGCGTGGGAACCTGCTATCTTTGCCCCATTGTGTGCGCGGTCAAATGGTTCCCCAATCACAAGAGCCTGATCACCGGCGTTGTCGTCTCCGGATACGGAGGCAGCCCGATCATTGTTTCCCTCCTCAGCGAGTATCTGCTGGCCCGTCAGATCAACGTACTGGATATTTTCAAATACCTGGGGTTTGCCTTTCTCCTCATTGTGCCAATCGCCGCCATGGTTATGAAAAACCCGCCGGCGGACAGAGAAGCTCCACCGGCTCACGCCGACGTCAAAACCATCGATCTTCTGAAAGACCGCAATTTCTGGGGGCTCGTGTGCGGCATCTTTCCCGGCCTTTGCATAGGATTAATGACGATCGGCAATATCAAGCCCTTTGGCCTCTCTTTGCAACTGAGCGCGATGCTCACGGGAACGGCCGTCAGCATCCTGGCTTTTTTCAACGCCGCCGGCAGAATTGCCTGGGGAATCATCGGAGGAATCATGGAGAGGAAAAAGACCATTCTTTTATCGTTGTTCAGCACCTCTTTCACCTGCATCTTCGCCGCCTGCGCCGTCAACAATGATCTGACCTTTTTTATTTTCGTTGTTCTGGCCGGTTTTAACTATGGCGCCTGCCTCGTTCTTTATGCCGCCGAAGTCGCCCACCATTACGGAACCGAAAAGATGGGCGCCATCTACTCCACGCTTTTTCTCTGCAACGGCCTTGCGGGATTTACGGCGCCTCCTCTCGCCGGAAGGATTTTCGACAGGACCGGCTCCTACGCCCCGGCCTTCCTGATCTTCGGCGCTCTGGCTTTTTTATCATTGCTGCTGTTTTACTTCATTTATCAACCGGAAAAACATACATGAATTATCTCATGAAATACTACAGGCGCCTCCGGTAAAAAATCCCGCCTTGAGAAGGCCTTCCGCCCATTCCCCTTCAGCAGTTGAATCCCACACAATACCGCCGCCAATACCCATTTCGCCTTTTCCATCTTTGCGGTCAATCAGAGCGGTGCGAATGGGAATATTAAAAAATAAATCCTTATCTGGCTTAATATAGCCAATAGCGCCGGTATATATATTGCGAGACTCGCGCTCCAGTTCATGAATTATTTCCATGGCGCGAATTTTAGGCGCACCGGTTACCGAACCCGACGGAAACAAGCTTTTAAATATATCATATAAAGACACATCCTCTTCAATATCCGCCGCAACCGTTGAGGTCATTTGAAACAATGTTTTATATGGAGTCACTTCACACAAGCGCGGCACGCGAATATTTTTCCCGATCCGTCCCAAATCATTTCGCAGCAAATCAGTAATCATGATATTTTCCGCCCGGTTTTTTTCATCGTGATAAAATTGACGTCTGGCAAGTTTATCGGCAAACCTTGTTTCACCCCTGCGCCATGTTCCCTTCATGGGTTTTGATATGATGGAATTTCCTTTTTTACGCAAAAATAATTCCGGTGAAAGTGAGGCAATGCTGTATTGTCCGTCTTCGACAAACGCGGCATAGGGCACAGGTTGAACATTGAAAAGTTTTTTATACAAAGCAAAAGCGTTGCCGTCAAAATCAAACAGGATTTTCAAACAATAAGTAATTTGATAGACATCGCCCGCTTGCAAATATGAACGGATAACATCAATATGCTCAAAATATTTTTTTTGAGAAAGATTGCAGCAGATATTTTTTACCGTGCTGACGCCTGTTTTGTCCGCAAATTGATGATGATACGGCGCAGCATTTTCATAACAGCCCACACGGATCAGAGGAAAACCATTAAGATTAAAGGAGGAAAAGTTTTCTTCAAACGCATACCCCAGTTCATAGGAAAAAAAACCGGCAACATACATTCCTCGAGAAAGAGCTTCTTCAATTCTGTCAAATGTTCGCGGAACATCTTTCAAGGACGAACAATTTATCATGGAAACTGGTTCGCCAAAATATAAAGATGATGTCTCAAAATTGAAAAGTATTTTCATGCGGCATTCCTTTTCAGATCTGGATGCCGCATCTTAAGGCTAAAACATGATCTTAATGATATTCTTGATTAGCATTTTCTTTGAGCGGTTTGCTTATAAACGGAGCGGATTCTTGTGTCAAGAAGATCTTAACGGCTATGGAATATGCACAGCAGCTTCATGCACAAGCTGTGTTGATGGAAAATACCTGCTGCTATGATTCGGAGCAAATCCTGTTTTTCCCGTCCTTCTTGGCCTGATACATAAGCTGGTCGATCCGCCGAACAAACGCTTTCATCTCTTCTTTCGGCCTGTACTTCGAAAGACCGATGCTCATCGTCATATAGACCTCCCTGCCCGCCTCCGGGGAAAAAGCCTCTTTTTTTAATTCCGTTTGGATTCGTTTTGCCGTTATCATTCCATCCCAGCTTGTGGCCATCGGCAGAATAATCGTAAATTCCTCGCCACCGTAACGATAGGCCGAATCCGTCTCACGCAGGCATCGTTTGATAATCTGACCGATTCTCGACAGCACATAATCCCCTTCCACATGGCCGTATGTGTCGTTGAAGGCCTTGAAGTCGTCTATATCCAGCAACAGCAGGGTCAAATTCTGATCGTAACGGCTTGATCGCTCGATTTCAATTTTAAGCTGAGCGTGAAAATGTCTGGAATTATAAAGCTGCGTGAGGTCGTCGACAATACTCAATTCCCGATATTTCTGTTCGCTCCGCCGCAGCGCTTCCTCCGCCTGCTTTCGTTCGGTTATGTCCCGGTAGTTGACAATAACTGATTCAACCACTTGATGGTTGATCAGATTGCTTCCCACGGCTTCAAGCGTACGCCAGCTTCCCTCCTTATGACGAAGATGCATCTCCCCCCGTATCATACGCGGATTTGCATCCGTCACCAGCGTCATGAATGAGTCAGCCAAAAACTCCGCGTCATCCGGGTGAACAAGCTCAAATCCCTTCGCGCCAATTCTTTCTTCAGGCTTAAATCCTAAAACCTTTTCCACCGCCGGATTGATATACGTAATATTTCCTTCCCGGTTGATCAGAACAATGATATCGGAAGCGTGTTCCACAAGAGCCCGGAAACGTTGTTCCTGAAACTGTAATTTCTGTTCCATGTGTTTACGCTCGGTAATGTCCATAAAACTTCCGAGCGTGGCCCGTTCCCTTTTATAAACGATGGGAGTGATCGTCTCCAAAACCCACATGATCTCTTTTTTCTTGTTGATGAACCGATACTCATAAGGGCCAAAGCTTTCCGTCTTTAAGCGCTTAATCGCTTCCCCCCTGACCATTTTCCGATCATCGGGATGAATATTATCCAGGGAATAGGCGCCGATAAGCTCAGTATCTTCAAAGCCGGTCAGTTTCTGATACAATTGACTGACATAGACGAATTTTCCATGCTGGACGACATATATCCCAACGCCAGTATTGGATATGATGGCATTCGCCAGACGGGACAAATCGGACTTTTGAGAGCGAATCTTATTGAAAAATTTATTTAATATACTCAAATCACGTTTAACCAATACTAAATTCAGAGGGGCCTTTTACCTAAAAAGACGCATTATGTAAAGAAATATAAACCATGCGGATTTCACCGGCGGTCAGGGATCTTTCTGTTTTTTGAAAGGGCGAAAAAGAAAATTTCTTTGCGCTCCTGATGCCGCCACCGGAGAAAAAGAGGTCCGGGCGCCCCTCACCATTGCCGTTTCGTGACAGCTCAGAATGACAGGCCAGTAAGCTGGTAGAACAGAATCACAACAATGCCCGTCAAAAAGGGGATGACCACGGAACACACACCGATATCCGCATAGGACTTGACATGGGTCAGACCGCAGATCGCCAGGAGGGTGATGACCGCGCCGTTGTGGGGCAGCGTGTCGAACCCTCCCGAAGCCATGGATGCCACGCGGTGCAGAAGCTCAGGAGAGAGTCCCACCTGATTGGCCCAGGCCAGCCAGTCCGCCGACATGATTCCCAGAGCAATGGACATACCGCCGGAAGCAGAACCGGTGATGCCCGACAGAATATTGACGGTGAAGAACTCCGAAACCAGCGGCGTCCCGCCGATCTTGATATTGAGAAGAAAGCCGGCCACCGATTGGAAACCGGGCAGGGAGGAAATCACCCCGCCGTATCCCACCTCGGAGGCGGTATTTAAGATTGCCAGCAGGGAGCCGATAGCGCCGGCGCTTAAGGTTGTCTTCAAACCGTTTTCTCTGGGCAGGTGCGAAAAGCCGATGGCAACCGCGGCAAGAACGCCGATCACCAGGCCGATGATCAGGGACCAGATGCCGACGAGATTTTTAATCGACGGGGCGCTCAGTTTCAAGCCCATGCCCTGCAAAGGCTTCAGTTGCTCCGGATTCCACGGGAAATAGTAGGTCAATCCGAAGCTCACGACCACCACTGCCGCCAGCGGAAGCAGGGAAAGCGTCCATGACGGCAAATTACCGGCAACAGCCGTTTCATCCGGTTCATTCACAGCATGCACGCCGTATCCTTCCCCCCGGGCCTGCGCCGTTTTCCGGCGATGTTGCAGCCAAATCATTCCTGCGGCAAACTGGATCAAGGCGGCCCCGATCCCCAGAAAAGGCGCCGCCCAGGTGGTGGTCCCGTAAAAACCGGAGGGAATGACATTTTGAATCTGGGGTGTCCCGGGCAGCATGGTCATCGTAAACGTAAAGGAACCCAGAGCAATACATCCTGGAATGAGGCGTTTGGGAATATCGGCCTTCCTGAACATGGCTGCCGCCAGGGGATACACGGCAAAAGCCACGACAAACAGGCTGATGCCGCCATAGGTCAAGACTGCGCAGGACAGGACAACAGCCAGTATGGCGCGATCTTTGCCCAGCGCCCCGATGATTTTATGAGCGATGGATTTCGCCATCCCCGTATCTTCCATCAGTTTGCCCAGCACTGCTCCCAGCAGAAACACGGGGAAAAATAATTTGATATAAACGGCGGCCTTTTCCATATAAAGCTCGGTATAGGCAGGCATGACCGGCAGACCCTGGAGGGATGCAGCCAGGAGCGCCAGAATCGGAGCAAACAGGATAACCGAATAGCCCCTGTATGCAAAACAGACCAGCAAAACCAGACTCAGAAAAATTCCCACAACATCCATTAGAACACCTCGTTCAACATAAAAAGGCCATTTCGGTTCATATTGCCGCTGTCATATTTGAAACAGCAGGACTACAAACATACCCTGGAAACCTGATCAAAATCGGTAACACCTTCCAGGATTTTCATCACGCCATCCATCCGTAACGTCCTCATTCCTTCCGTAAGCGCAACTTCTATCAAATTCTCGACGTCGGGATTTTGCCTGATGGCTTTTTTGACCGCATCTGAAGCCACAATGATCTCATGTATCGCGACGCGGCCACGATACCCCTGGTTTTCGCAATAACTGCAACCTTGCCGCTTCCATAAGGTCAAATCAGGCGTATAATCAGGCAGTCCATGCGTTTTCGCCCAACCCGGATGGTAATAACTCATCAGGTTGTCGTATTCATCCGCATCCGGATGGTATGGTTTTTTGCATTGCTCACAAAGTCTGCGGGTTAACCTTTGCGCAACAATACCCAACAGAGCGCCGGCAAAATTGTAGAAGGGGATTCCCATATCCATGATCCGCGTAATCGTTTCCGCCGCACTGTTCGTATGAAGTGTACTGAAAACCAGATGTCCGGTCAGAGACGCCTCCAGGGTAATCTTTGCCGTTTCCACATCACGCATTTCGCCGATCATGATCACATCAGGGTCGGCTCTCATAAAAGAACGCAACGCCTCGCTGAAGGTAAATCCGATTTTATTGTTGATCTGCACTTGTTTGAGACCCGGCTGCCTTATTTCCACGGGATCTTCAGCAGTCCAGATCGTGATCTCCGGCTTATTGATATGTCCCAGAGCCGAATGCAAAGTTGTCGTTTTCCCGGAACCGGTTGGGCCAACGCACAGCACAACGCCCTGAGGCTTCGTGATCATGCTTTCAAACGCCCGGAGGTTATATGGGGAAAGTCCAAGCTCCGTGATCGCAACAGGCTTGGATTTGGCAAGAATCCTCAAAACAATATTTTCATTATTGTCCACCGTAGGCGTCACTTCCACACGGAATTCAACTTTCTCATTGCGGATGCGCACCATAAATTTACCGCTCTGCGGCTTTCGGCGCTCCGAAATATCCAGATTCGACATGATCTTGATTCTCGAAATGACGCCCCTTTTCGCTTTTTCCGGAACAGCGTAAGCAGTATGACAGATGCCATCCACACGGAAGCGAACATGAAAAGGCTGCCCCGGCATTCCCGAATCGAAATGAATATCCGAAGCTCTTCCCGTATAGGCCTCCACCAGAATCCTATTGACGAGGGCAATGACTTCGGAGTCGATTACCTGTGTAATATCGGCTTCATCTTCCTGAAGATTGATATCTTCCAGATCCAGTATCTTTTCGGCCTGTTCCGCATTACTATCCAGCGGACGCTTGATGCGCCATCCGGCATCCGGTTGCCTGAAAAGCGCATCAATATCCTCAGGAGCGGCCAGATACAGAATCGTCTCACTCTTCAGGCCGAACAGTTTCTTCAGGGCATCCATGAGACTCAGGTCAAAAGGATTGCACAGGATGAAAGATCTTTCGCCCTTTTCATCAAGCATGGCGATAACTCTGTTTTCCTTGGCGAAAGAAACAGGAATGACGCCCAGCAGCAGCCGTTCCGGATCAATTGTAGAAATCACGGGAAATGACAGAAAATCAGCTATCCACGCGGTCAGTTGTCTTTGGGAAATGTTCATGAACTCGCATATTTTATAGATCTCGAATGGTGTCACGCCGGACAGCCGATCCCGGATTTCCGGCGGAAGTTCGAATAGTTCGACCAGCGACTGTTTAAACTGGGAGAAAATCGCTGGCGGTGAAACTGTTTCACCCCGCGCGCCAACCCTTTCTTTTAACTTCTGCCAGCGAAGCTTTGTTTTGAGCTGCTCTCCAATCTTGTTTAGCAGGATATCTTTGCGGACCGGCTTGGCGATGTGATCCACTGCGCCTGCAGCAAAGGACTTGGCGCGATTGATCTCGTCGTCGAGAGCCGTCAGGAAGAGCACGGGAATATAGACTGTCTCCGGATTCTCCTGTAATTGAGAACATACGGCATATCCATCAATTTCCGGCATCATGACATCCATCAGTATCAGATCCGGCTGCCTGAGACGGGCTTCATGAAGACCGAGCCTGCCATTTTCGGCCGTGATAACCGAATAGCCTGCGCCCGTTAAAATTGTTTTCAGAAGATTCAAGACGTCAAGATCATCGTCGATGCAAAGAATCAGAATTTCGGAAGTTCTTTTTGCGGACAAATTATTCCTCCTGTTTAACGTTAATAACTCTTCCGCGGATTCATTTAGCACATGTTAAGTTAGAGTTCCGCAGTTTTTTGATGATCTTTCCTACTCCAATTCCCCGAGCGCCCGCCAGACAGGTTTTCACTACATCGGCGCGGAAGGCAAAAAACAAAAAGAGGTTTGCCCGTTATGAACAAACCCCTTCCTGTCTCATCATCTTTTCCGTTTCATCAGGATTGATTTTTTACATCCTGACGTCCGTCACATCCTTACACCGACGCATCGCAGCGGAGACAACGGCAGGCTTCTTTGATAGCGTCTTCCTTGCTGAAGCCCAGTTCCACTTCCGCAAAACTCAGTTTGCGGGTGGCATGATGCATTTCCGGCATCGGCATCTGCGGAGCCTCCGCCGTTTCATCATCAATCACCAGCGGCACGTCGATCTTTTCTACGGCCGGTTTTTCATAAGCAGGTTCATTATTGGCCTTGCGGATAACCGCATCGATGTCGTCGGCCGCCTGATGACCCGCGCCGATCGCCGCGATGACCGTGTCGGGACCGGTTTCCGCATCTCCGCCCGCAAAGTAGCGGGGATTCGTGGTTTGCGATTTGTAGCCTTTGCCAACCGTGTAGCAATCCCACTTGTTAATTTCCACACCGGTCTTCTTATCGATAAAGCTCATATCCGGCACCTGGCCGATAGCCGCCACGACGGCGTCAACTTCCAGTGTGAACTCGGAGCCTTCAACCGGCACCGGTCTCTTACGACCGCTGTTGTCAAAGTCACCCAATTTCATGCGCCGGCAGGTAATAGAGCCGACCTTGCCTTTGGCGCCATCAATTTTCAACGGAGCCACCAGGTATTCAATCTTGATGCCTTCTTCTTCAGCCGCCTTGATCTCCTCTTCGGCCGCCGGCATATCCTGTCTCAAACGGCGGTAGAGAATCGTCACGTCGGAGCCAAGTCTCAAGGCGACGCGCGCCGCGTCAATCGCGGAGTTGCCGCCGCCGATGACGGCCACTTTCTTGCCCAGTTTTTTCTCGCTCTTGAGCCAGGCATCTTCGTTGTTGTTGAAGTCCCTCAGAAACTCAACGCCGCCGAAAACGTTGCCCAGGTCTTCGCCGGGAACGCCCATTTTGGTGCTCTTGTGCGCGCCGGTCGCCAGATAGAAGTAGTCAAAATCTTTCTCCAGCTGTTTAAAGGTAATATCTTTACCCACGCGGGTGTTCAGACGTATTTCGACGCCCAGGGCGGTAATATCATCGATTTCGCCCTGTAAAATATTGCGCGGCAGACGGTAGGCAGGAATGCCCCAGCGCAGCATACCGCCAGCATGTTTCAGTTCTTCAAAAACTGTCACTTTATAGCCGCGCAAAGCCAGATCGCGCGCGGCGGTCAGGCCGGCGGGGCCGGCTCCGACGACGGCGATCTTTTCCTTGCGGGTCACGGGAACCGCTTCCGTTTTGGGACGCGGCGCGTTGTCGGTGATGAAACGCTTCAGGAATTTAATGGCCAGTGGTTCGTCCATGTTGCCGCGGCGGCACTTGGACTGGCATTTGTGGTCGCAAACGCGGCCGCAAACGGACGGGAAGGGGTTGGTCTGAAGCACAATCTTGTAGGCATCTTCAAACCGGCCTTCGCGAACCAGCGCGATATAGGACGGGATATCCATTTCAATCGGGCAGGTATGCTGGCATGGTGACTTGAACATGGCCGAACAGACGGTCGCGCGGCAGCGATGTTCATAAATATGCTCTTCATATTCCTTCTTGAAATAACGGATGGTGCTCAAAACTGGGTTGGGAGCTGTTTGCCCCAAGCCGCACAGCGCCGCGTTTTTGATCACACCGGCCATTTCTTCGAGCAGTTCGATGTCGCCGGCTTTGCCCTTGCCTTTGGTGATATCGGTCAGAATTTCCAGCATGCGCTTGGTGCCTTCGCGGCAGGGGGTGCATTTGCCGCAGGATTCATCCTGGCAGAAGTCCATAAAGAATCTGGCCATATCGACGGCGCACTTGTCTTCGTTCATGACGATCAATCCGCCTGATCCCATGATGGCGCCCAATTCAGCGACTTTTTCGTAATCCACGGAGGCGTTGAGGTGCTGAACCGGAATGCAGCCGCCGGACGGACCGCCCAGCTGGGCCGCTTTGAATTTCTTGTCTTTGGGAATACCGCCGCCGATGTCATAGACGATGGTGCCCAGCGGGGTGCCCATGGGAACTTCCACCAGACCTACGTTGTTGACGTCGCCGGTCAGCGCGAATACTTTCGTGCCCTTGCTTTTTTCCGTGCCGATGGAAGCGGCCCACTTGGAGCCGCGCAAAATGATCTGTCCGACATTGGCCAGCGTTTCCACGTTGTTCAAGATGCTGGGTTTCTGCCACAAACCGGCAACGGCCGGGAAAGGCGGACGCGGACGGGGCATGCCGCGCTTGCCTTCAATCGAGGTCATCAGCGCTGTTTCCTCGCCGCACACGAAGGCGCCTGCGCCCTGATAGATTTCGAGATCGAAGTTAAAGCCGGTGCCCAGAATGTTAGCGCCCAAAAGGCCGGCTTCCTTGGCCTGACCGATAGCGACGTTCAGACGGTGGATGGCCAGCGGGTATTCCGCGCGGCAGTAAATGTAGCCCTGATGGGAACCGATGGCCTTGGCGGCGATGACCATACCTTCAAGTACGGCATGGGGGTCGGCTTCGAGAACGCTGCGGTCCATGAATGCGCCCGGATCGCCTTCGTCGGCGTTGCACAATACGTATTTAACATCGCCCTTGGACTGGGCGGCAAATTTCCACTTTAATCCGGTCGGGAAGCCCGCGCCGCCTCTTCCTCTTAAGCCGGAATCCAATATTTCCTGAACAATCTGCTCCGGGGTCATTTCGGTCAGGGCCTTCGCCATGCCAGCGTAACCGTCGCGCGCAATGTATTCTTCTATCTTCTCGGGATCGATCAATCCGCGGTTCCTTAAAACACGCAGTTCCTGATGGGCAAAGAAGGGGATGTCTTGCATGGTGGGAATGATTTTGTCCGTGCCCGGCTCGCGATACAACAGTTTCTCAACAATCCGGCCTTTAATCAGGTGTTCTTCAACCAGCTCGGGAATGTCCGCCGGTTTGAGGTTGATATAAATGACGCCCTCCGGGTAAACCACCATGATGGGACCCAAGGCGCAAAAACCGTTGCAGCCGGTTTCCACGACCTTGATCTCTTCCGCCAGTTTCCGCTTGACGATCTCTTCCAGAAGCGCGCTCTTCACGCCAAGGCTGCCCGATGCCTGACACCCGGTGCCGCCGCAAATGAGTATGTGTGAACGAAATACTTTCATTGATCCATTATCCTCCTTAACAATTCTTGTCCGGAAAAAGCCTTTCCGAGGAATTGATGATGTATTTATTTTAAAATTTCAGAGCCTTTTGCCAGAACAAACGGCGTTTGCACTTCTCCCGCCAGAACATGGCGTTTGAAGATCTGCCTCATTTTATTGGGATTGACATACTCGTACTTGATCGGGTCGGCATTCAATACTTCAACGGTCACCAGTGGTTCACGGCTGCAAAGACCCATACAACCGGAGGTGGTGACGATGACGTCGTTGACTTTGGCTTCTTCGATTTCGGCCAGCAGGGTGTCCATGACTTCCTTGGCCCCGGATGCAATGCCGCAGGTTCCCATATGAACCGTAACTTTGACGCGGCGGTCGCCGTCGCGCAAAGACATTTCCTTGTGAACTTTTTCCTTAATCTTTTTTAAATCATCAATGGTAATTTTCGCCATGGGCGCGTCCTCCGTTATCTTTTATATTCTTTTAATGATTAATTGTATTGACTCAATACGTCTTTGACCTTGGCGGGCTTGACGCGACCGTGAACATCTTCATCCACCACAATCACGGGCCCCAATCCACAGGCGCCCAAACAGCGCACGGATTCCAGGGTAAACATCCGATCCGCGGTGGTTTCGCCTTCTTTAATCCCGAACTGCTTCTCCAGTGTTTCCGAAATCGCTTTGCCGCCGCGCACATAACAGGCCGTGCCCAGGCAAACCCGGACGGTGTGCTTGCCGCGAGGAGTCATGGTGAAAAATGAATAAAAGGTGACAACGCCGTAAACGCGGCTCAAAGGCAGATTCAATCCGGCGGCTATCCTTTTTTGCACGGACATGGGGATATATTCCAGCGCAACCTGCGCTTCTTCCAAAACCGGAATCAGGCCACCCGGTTTGCCTTTGTACTTTTCAATGATTTTGTCGAGTTTTTTAACTTGTTCCTTTGTGAATTCTTTTAACAACTCTGTGTCTGCAGATTTCATTACTATCCTCCTAAGATCTTCGGGACCATTTATGCTTCCGGCTCGATTTCACGCAATCCTTCTTCAATAACGCCCCGGATATATTTTATTACGTCAGGATGATTTAATGGGATTTCCTCGATTTCTTTACGTATTTCACGAGTATCCACCTCAAACCGGCGGTCATTATGCCTGTGTTTATAAAAAAAATCAACATTAGAATTAGAAATAATGAGAATTATGATTATATTAATAATAGCACCCAGCGGCTGCCGGTCCAAATGATGCAAACCAAAAGTGGCCCTGACCGTAGTTCCTGAATTTTCCTGAGAATTTATCTGAAATTTTCCTCCAGCCCGCTCGGCGGCGTCCCTGAGCAGTGGAAGCCCCAAACCCACGCGGCGGACCGTTTTTGTCGTATAAAAAGGGTCGAGAACTTTCTGAAGGACATCCTGGTTCATGCCGCGGCCGTCATCCTTAATTTCAAGGGTCAGCAACTCTTGCCCGGAATCTTCATCGATGCTGATTTCAATCAGCTTGGCGCCGGCGCGCACGGAATTTTCAGTAATATCCAAAATATGATCAGCAAGCGTAAGCATTTCTACTCCAGGATTTGACGGCCATTTTGTCCGGCAAGAGCCATCTTCAATTCAGCGAAGGTCGGTTCCGCCAGAAGAATATTGGTGGTTGATTTTCCGATATCCTTTATAAAATGGGCGTCGGAAGACGTTAAAAACGGGTAGCGGTCCAAATCATGATATCGCCTGCGGCCTTGTTTAATGCCGGTTAATCCGGAGATTTCCAGCGCGTCAAAGCGGGCATTGTCATCAATAAAACCCAGTTGGCTCAAGACGCTGAAACTTTCCCGGTCGATGTGCGCGGGAATGGCGAGGCCGTTCAATTGATGAATGTAATGGACCAGTGTATCAATGGATAAATCGGTTGCGCCGATGAGGAGTTGGTTATTCAACCCTTCCACCTCGCCAAATTCGTTGACAATGGCTTGAACGCCAAAACGGTCTTCATCATTTTCTCCGAACAGATGCTGATCAATGACGGCCTGAATTTTCAGGAGTTCGGAAAGGGAGGCAAAGAGAGCCAGCAGGTGTACTTCTTCACTCGTCGTAATTTCCATCGCCGGAATGACGGAAAGATGTTTGCCGGCTGCCGCCGCCATGACATACTGGACATTCGCGGAAGCGTTGTGATCGCTGACGGCGATCATGTCGAGTTTTTTTTCCAGCGCTTGACGCACCAGGGCTTGCGGATGCATGTCCAGCTCCGCGCAAGGCGACAGGCAGGTGTGGATATGAAGATCGCAATTAGAAACTTTCAACATCGGTTCTCACCGCTCGGATAAACGATTTAAACTTTTGACAGGACAGAAAGATGGCGAAAATGTTTATGAGTTTTTTTCCGCCAACAAGTTATAAACCTTGCCTGAAAGTTCGAAAGCGGGCAAGTCGGACACCAGAATCGGTATTTTTTCCGCTTCGGCTTTTTCCATCGTTTCCTGAGCCGGCTGACAGGAATTAATCAGGATAATTCCAGCAAGTTCCTTGAGGCTGGCGACAGCAACAATATTCTGATGAATCTGGCGCGTAATCCAGAGAAAGCCCTCCCTGGAATTGCCCATAACATCACTCAGGAGATCTCCCGTATAGCCGCCGCTGACTTCTTTTTCCAGAGAATCCCTGCCGCACATAACCTCTAATCCCAATGTTTCAGCGATTTCTGCAATTTTCATACGTAAATCCTTTATAAAAATTATGGTGTGTGAATGGTCATTTTTAAATGGGTGCCTTTGCCAACCTCCGATTCAATATGGAACTCGTCGGAATAATTTTTGATATTGCAAAGCCCCATACCTGCGCCAAAACCCATCTCCCGGATTTTCTGATCAGCGGTGGACCAGCCTTCCTGCATCGCCAATTCAATATTGGGAATACCTGGCCCCTCATCAACCACCTCGATTTGCACAATGCCGGGCAGAACCGTCAGATTGACGACAGCTTTCTTTGCGTAAGAAACAACATTGATTTCAGCCTCATAGGAGACGATGGCGGCTTTCCGGACAATCTCCCCGGGAATTCCCAATTTTTTCAGAATGGATTTGATGTTAGTCGATACGATGCCGGCGAAATTAAAATTGCCGCCTTCAATATGAAAACTGCCCGAATACAGATTTTGATTAGTTTCGCCCACTGGTATTTTCAACTTTAGACAGGCAGCCGACGATGCCTTTCATATAAAGACGCCCCGCCGTTTCGAATAAAATATATTTTGTGGTTAATATGGGAATTTTTAATTCCCTGGCTAACGTGATGGTTTCAGTTGAAGGCTTCTTGCCCCGAACGAGAATAATTGCTGCGATGTCCAGCACATTGGCGGTTCGAATCACCTGGGTATTGGTCAAGCCGGTAAGCAGCAGACTGCCGGATTTGGCGAAAGCCAGCACATCGCTCATCAAGTCAGCCCCGAAAGCTGTCTTGACTTCCATGTCAAGATTTTCTTCACCAACAATGACTTCCGCATCCAGGATATCTCTTACATCACTCAGTTTCAAGGGTTGCTCCTTAACATCAATCAGCAAAATGGTTTTAAAAAATAAAAATTGATACGATATTCCTGTTAATATCTTTAATCTTTGTGTATATTGCCCTATCAATATCATGGCGAATGATTTTATGTCAATAAGATATTACATGAATGACATGTTCATTAATTGAATATTGAATAAAGAAATCTATTGTCAAGAAAGTCATTTCTTTGTAATAAACAACAAAGAATAAAAATTTCCGTGACAAAACAATAAAATAATGAGGAGTGAAAAAATGGCGCAGACGAAACAGATAAAAGTGAAAGCAATGATTTTTCGTATTATCCTCTTGAATGGCGTATTCATGATTATTGTCGGTGCGTCCGGAGCCGTTGCCGAGGCGTGGGTCACCGGTCTGTTGACGGTAATCGGCATTGTGGCAACCACGGGCTTCGGCCTATATATCGGCGGACGCATGACAACCCCCTTGGAAAAAGCCATTCTAGGCGTTTCGGACGCCATCAACAAAGTGCATTCGGGATCGGCGCAGGTATTTTCTTCTGCTCAGCAACTTGCCGATGGCTCAAGTGCGCAGGCGTCTTCTCTGGAACAAACATCATCCTCCCTCGAAGAGCTCTCTTCCATGACCAAACAGAATGCGGATAACGCCTCTCAGGCCAGAGCGATGATGCAGGAGGCGGGACACATTGTCGAAAAAGTGAATCATCATATGGACGATATGGCCAAGGCGATTGCAGAAATTACCAAATCGTCGGAAGAAACGGGGAAAATTATTAAAACCATAGATGAAATCGCCTTTCAGACCAACCTGCTGGCGTTGAACGCTGCCGTGGAAGCGGCGCGCGCCGGCGAAGCCGGCGCCGGCTTCGCCGTTGTCGCCGATGAAGTGCGCAATCTGGCGATGCGTTCGGCAGAAGCTGCCAAAAATACCAGCGAGCTTATTGAAAATACGATGAAAGCCGTTAAAAACGGCAACGAATTGACCAGTTCCACGCAAGAGGCTTTTAAAGACAACATTGCGTCCAACTTAAAAATCAATCAGCTGGTTGACGAAATTGCCACAGCTTCCCAGGAACAGGCGCATGGCATTGCTCAAATTAACCACGCTGTCTCCGAAATGGACAAGGTCGTTCAGCTGGCGGCTTACAACGCGGAATCTTCAGCAACAGCCTCCGATACCATGAATACGGAAGTCAACCGGTTGAAGGAATACTTTGATGAGCTTACAGCCCTGGTTGGCTCGAATATCTCCTCCACCGGCAAGGATTTCTCAGGTGCTGATCATTTCAAAACCACAACGAAAAGCGGCATAAAAACAGGCGCGACAACAGCCCGCAAGGATATTACCGCCCCGGCGGCCAATTACGGAAAGGATAAGGGCAAGACCGCGAAAAGAAAAGCAATAGCCGCGCCGAAAGAACATTCAAAAACAGTGCGGCCGGAAGAGGTTATTCCGTTTGACAACAACGACTTTAAGGATTTTTAATTCCCCTTTTTATCCCTTTAAATAAATTACGGGACGCCGGCGGAGGTTGGCAAAACTCCGCCGGCAAACGCCCTCCATGACTATCCGGCGTTATTCCTCGTAGCCGCGCGTTACATAAAAAACCGCCAGATCGAAAAAAATAGTCATGCGCCTTTGCAGTTCGAAGGTCATGTATAGATCGAGGTTCTTTTGCAATGCGCCTTGGGCAAGAGCGACATCCCAAATGTGTTTGCGGATCAGGCTCAACGCACTCAGCACACCGCCGATTCTGACATGAGCCATTTTCCTTTCCCGGCCCAGTTTTATGTAAAAATTTTTGAGGCGATCAGTGCCATAGGCATTTCCGAGCCAGAGCGTAATCTGCGAAATGATTTTATCGCATACGTTATAAAGGATATCTCTTCCATAGTTGTGATATTCAGCGGTGGAAGGATTACCGGACATATCGTCAATCCATTGCTCAATCATTTTCCCCTTATTCTTCATCATGATGTTAATCATGCGCCGGGTCAGAGAATTCGCGGCTTTGAGAGCGGGAGACATCTTGTCATTCCGGTGTTCGATGGCATCCAAAATGGCCCAATAGTCTTTCTTGCTTTTGACATAGGCATCCAGGGCGCGCCGGTTGGAACGGAAAGCCAGGGGGGGAATCCGATCAACAGCAAAAAAGCGTGCCTGAGCGCTGTCGTCGCCGGCCATTACTTTTCCGCCGGTTTTTTCCACGACAAAAGTGAGAAAAAGCAGATCGCCATAGAAACGGCTTTTGTAGGAATCCACATCCAGCAGCCTGCTGATCTTTCCCCGCACGCCTGTTTCTTCATGCAGCTCGCGCAAAGCGGCGTCTTCGATACTTTCCCCCGATTCCGCAAAACCGGTCGGAAGACACCAGTGCCCTTTGAATGGCGCCCGGTCGCGCTTGACCAGAAGAATGCGCCGGGATTCATCCACAATAGCTGAAACCACCGGCAGCGGATTGACGTAAAAGAAACTGTGGCACTGAGAACAGCAGTCCCGCAGAACATTGTCTTCTTTCTTTTTGATAATGGAACCACCGCAGTAAATGCAGAATTTACGTTGTTTTTTCATGGGTTTTCCTTTGAAAACCGGGGTTGTGAACAAATAAAAACTGCGTCATCCTTGCACATGGCGATGACGTTGCATTCGGCTCCGATGTCCTGAAGTTTGTTTAACAGTTTATGGACGATGCTTTTTTTCTGAATGCCTGTTCCAGCTAAAAAAAAAGGACTTTTGAACTGATAATAATCGATGAAGAAAAAAATATCCCACGGTTGAAAAACCAGCGAATTTTTAAAATCAAATTTCCTGATACAGCCAAAAAATGGCCCCAGCAGCTTTTTGCCGTTTTCAGCGGAAAACTGACGAATGATGACTTCTATCGGCAGGAGCTGATTCTTCTGCAGCAGACGATGTTCTTTTAAAGTTTTTCTGGTGATGTGAATCAATTCCTGCATGTTGCATTGGTCATGCGTAATCGTGATGAAAATTCCGTCCTTTTTCAATACACGGGCTATTTCCGGTATTATTTCAACAAAGAAGTACAGAGCATAACTGCAAATAATCAAATCAAAAGAAGCGGGGGGACATTTTTTGATCGCCTGAACGCCGGCCGCGGAAAATTTTCCCGAATATCCGGACCGTTGGCAAGCTTCCAGAAAAAATGGTTCATATTCGCCGATGATATCCATGCCCGTGATGGTCGCCTCCGGATGAAGCCGTCCCTTCAAGGCTTCCGTGAATGCTCCAAAGGCGCAACCCAGTTCCAGAATATTGCGGCAGGAGGAGAGAACAACCTCATTGAGGGCGGTGAGACGAATATCCTCTTTATTGGATGAAAACCGGCGAATAAGCCCTTCAATATGCCGATGATTCTGCACATTTCGGAATACTTGACGAACCTTTTTCTTATCGAGCAATTCAGGTTTTGTCATCTATTCACGGGGCCTTCCATCCCATAATCGGCACTGTTGTGATACTGTTCTTCGGACTGCCTGTGATAATGCGGTCGCTGTAGGATACATAAACCAGGACATTACGCTTGCGGTCAAAGAAGCGAACCACTTGCAGCGATTTGAAGAGAAGACTCCGTTGTTCATCAAAAACCTGTTCGCCGTCCTTGAGTTCTCCCAGGAAACGAATCGGACCGACTTGACGACAGGCAATCGCCGCGTCGCTGGCATCCTCCGCCACGCCCAGCACGCCTTTGACGCCGCCGGTCTGGGCGCGGGAAATATGGCAAGCCACGCCCTGTACCTTGGGATCATCAAAACCGTCCACCACGATCTTGTCATTCGGCCCCAGCCAGCGAAACTGCGTGCTGACTGATCCGGTCGTCCCGCGTTCGGGACGGCTGAAAATCCACCATCCGAGAAGCACGATGAGCGACAGAATTGCCGCCATAAAAAAAATGAAAAACTTTTTCATGAAGGATCACCTTTTATCAGAAAATTTGATTGTAGGCGCATTACAACCTCAAAATGATTACATGTCAAGGATAAACAGGGCCTCTTGAGCTCCTCCTTCGGCGACATGTTATTTGAGGCAATCCGTGTTCCGGATGTCAGTTCCCATCCGCCGGATTTACTTTACCACAAAGCGCACCGTATCAAGCGTTTTGCTCTGTCCATCGGTAACAGCCAGCACATGATTGCCTGTTTCCGGCGTCCATAAAACCGTCGCGCCCCCGCCCTCGATCATTCGGCCATTCAACATCCAGCGCAAGGATTCCTCTTTCCCCGCCCTGGCGACAAAACTTATTTTTTGCAGGTGGCCGGGAATATCGGGATCCAGTGCAATGACGGTTCCGGACGGCGGATAGACAATGCGAAGACTCTCCGCTGGAATTCTTAACGGATGATATTCCGGCTCCGTCCCCGTGATAAACCATTCCGGACGGTCCGCCATGGCGGCTGATGCCATTCGGATAAGGCCGCCAGGCGCCTTGGGACGGAAACCGGCGTCGCGGCTGTGCAAATGATTCATCACGGCGCTCCAGACCGGCGCCGCGCCGGCAATACCGCTGACATTCCACATGGACTGTCCGGAAAAATTCCCCACCCAGACGCCAACCGTATAACGGTTCGAATAACCGATGCACCAGTTGTCGCGCATATCCTTGCTGGTGCCGGTTTTGACGGCGCTCCAAAAGCGTGTGGCCAGCGGATTTTCCAAACCAAACGTATCACTGCGCGCATCGCGGTCCGCCAGAATGTCAGATACGATAAAAGACGCCTTTGCGGAAAACACTTTTTTCCGGGGAGCCGCCTGCTTCTGATTCAGCGTCAGGCGAGCTTCACTCCACACGCCTCCATTGGCCAGCGCCCGGTAGGCGTTAGTTAAATCCCACAGACTCATGTCGGCCGATCCCAGGGCCAGCGAAAACCCGTAATAATCTCCCGACTCCTCAAGATGACGAATGCCCAGGTTTTTTAAAATATTCAAAAAGGATTCGGTGCCGACAAGCATCAATGTCCGCACAGCAGGCACATTCAAAGAAGACGCCAGAGCGACGCGGGCGCTGACCGGGCCGTGAAAACCGGAATCATAATTTCCCGGCTGGTAGATGCCTCCGGGAATTGGGACATCCAGGGGAGAGTCCTCCAACAGGGACGCAGCCGTTAAAATGCGCCGATCAAACGCCGCAGCATATAGAAACGGTTTCAGCGTTGAACCAGTCTGCCGAAGAGACAAAACTCCGTCCACAAAAGTTCCCGACGACGGTTGAGCGCTGTAACTGGCATAGGCCAGAATATCGCCGGTTTTGTTTTCCAAAACCATCAGCGCGCCTTGCCGGACGTTTTGATCGCCAAGCGCATCCACCTGGCGCGCCAACAGCGCCAGGGCGAATTTTTGCAGCCGGGCGTCCAGTGTGCAACGCACATTCGTTCCAGGCGGCTGGTTTTTCAAAAGCATCCTGGCCGGGTGCGGCGCAAGGGAGGCGCGCGGCTGCACGTAATCCATGCCCAGGCAGATTTCCTGAACTTTGCCTCGTGCGGCGACGTCCGATACCGTCCACTGAAGGCGCCTGTTCAGATGCAAAACTCTGGCTTCCAGCGCTTTGGCGTTAGCGTTGGGAGCCCGGATGAGGGATGCCAGAACAAGGGATTCCGCATGATCCAGACCATGCGGATTTTTCCCGAAGAGCCCCCGCGAAGCGGCGGCAACACCCGCGTATTCTCCCCGGAAAGTCACCAGATTCAGATAAGTTTCCAGAATTTCATCTTTCTGCCAGGTCTTTTCGATCTCGCGCGCCAGAATAATCTGTTTTGTTTTCTGCCGGAACGTCCGCTTTTTGTCTCTGACGGCTGTGTCTTTGTCCAAAAAAGAAACCAATTGCATGGTAATGGTGCTGGCCCCGCGCAGCCCGGAACCGGTGAGCAAGCCCAGCGCCGCCGCGCCCAGCGCCGCATAGTCAACGCCGCCATGCTCATAAAAGCGCTGGTCTTCGGAACAAATGACGGCTTGTTTCAGGGATGGGGAAATATCCGCCAGCCTTGTCCAGTCCAGTCTCCGGCCCTGTTTATCGGTTCGCAGTTCATGCAGGACAACGCCGCGCCGATCCAGCAGTAAAGAATCCGATTTGACATATTGAGCCCGAACCTCCCGGAAGGAAGGCGACGCCCCGGCAAATCCCACCCAGAGCATCCAGACGACAAAAACCGCCGAAAAATACTTAAGTAACCGTTTCATGGCCGCGAAACCGTCCCCTCCCCCATGGCGCTATGGCGCCACCGTCACCGTTGCATTCGGAACTTCTCCCAGCATTTCCGGGAAATACATCGCCTCCACCCGGGTCGCGGGCAAGCGGAAGGTCCCGCTGGCGTTAAGCCGGATCGTGTATTCGACGCGCCACTTGCCTTTGGGAACATATTCATAATAAGCGCGAAACGCTTCAAAGGAACGCTCTTCAAATACCGGCCAGACCCATCCTTCTTGCTTTTCTCCGGTTGTCAGGATTTGCGAATCGCGGCCAAGTCCCCCGCCAAGAATCGTTGTGCCCGCGGGAACCGGATCATTGACCGCCACCCAGGTCTGCTCCGCCTGCGCTTCCAGATCCAGACGTACGCGCAGGACATCACCCTTTGTCCAGCGTTGCGGTGTTTTTTGCGATACGGGGAAAATGGTTTTCTTAATCTTATAACCGCTGGAAAAAGGCTTCTTCAGGGGTATCGCCGCCAGGCTGGAAACGGTCAGCCAGGGCTTGCCGCCGCCTGCGTGAGATAC
The DNA here is from genome assembly GCA_964491435.1 of uncultured Smithella sp. GTDB lineage: Bacteria > Desulfobacterota > Syntrophia > Syntrophales > Smithellaceae > UBA8904. Next base: position 8,673 of record CAZBGE010000016.1, on the reverse strand, counting down.
GTTCATTTGCGATTTTTTCTGAGGCCAGGCCAGAAGCTCTGTTTTGCCTTTGGGGTTGACGTTCCAATCCAGCGTTCTGGATTGTTGATGGAGCGTGGTGACGGTTTGACCGGCAACCGGCACGGCTTCAAAGATTTTGGAAAATTTCTCCATCGCCAGAACGCCCCAGGCATTGGCCAGGGTCAAATCCCAGTGGCCCCTTTTTTGCCTGGCCAGAGCCCCCTGCGCAAGTCTCGGCATGTCCTCCCTCCAGGATGGTTCACTCATCAGGGAGAGAAGCATGCGCACAGCATTGGCGTCCACCGACGCCATCAGCCACCACAGATAGTCTGATTTCTCCGTGGAAAACCCCATCTTTGTGCCCTGAAAATTCAGCCTTGAACGGAGAATTTGCTCCGCTTCCCTGATGCGCGCCGGACCGTCGGGAATATCCCGGACATGGCGCAGAATATTGCGCCAGTCAATGACGGCCGAGGTCGGCCATAAATTCGGTTCAAGACTGATCGAGTCCAGCATGGCGGCAGAGGCTTTTCCATCACGCGCGAGGGCCTCCATGGCCGACAGTTTCCGGATATTCAGATCCGCGGCGGAAAAGGATGATGCGCAGGTAAATTTTCCTGCAATGAAATTTCTCAGGCCGTTTTGCATTTTTTCCTTGACGTCTTCCGGAATCGGCCATCGAGCTTCATGGGCGATGGCCAGAATATAAGAAGTCAGTGTTGGAGACCCGCACAGAAAGCTGAGCGGGAAAAACCGCACCATCCCCGTATCGTCCAGATACAGGGGCAGTTTGTTCATATTCTCTTTCCAGAGCTTCTCATCCCGCAGCGCCACAGAAATGGAAATTTTTTGTTCCATACATACATAAGGGTATTTCTTCATGTAATCCTTCACTCCGTCGAGTCCCTCCGACAACCTCGGTTTCAGGGTGGTTTGCACGCCACCGCGCCGGGCCAGCGCGTCAGCCGGACGTTCCACGGTCAGACTACAGGGTTTATCCAGTTGCATGATCGAGGCCTGATAGGTTCTGACAGGCGTCGTCTCGGCGACTTTCTGCGTGATCCTGAAGGTATCGGCGCGTTCGGATCGCACATCCCTGACCGCCACGCTCCAAATGAGCGTTTCGCGCCCCGCAGGCGCAACCACCGTCCAGCCGGTTTCCCTGGCTTCGCCCGCAGCAAGCTGCATGTTCAGGACGGAAAGCTTTGCGGACAGCCCCTCCACGGATGCAGACACCTGAATATCCATGGCCTGAGACGTGGTATTGCGGACAGTAAAGGGGGCAAAGAAGGAATCTCCCTGGCGGACCAGCGGGGGCAGTCCGGACAGAATCATGAGATCCTGCGTTGAGCGAATCGAAGCATATCCCGTTCCGAAATAGCCCACGCCTGCCGTGGCCACGGCGACAATGCGGAAACTGGTCAGAGAATCATTGAGCGGCGCCTCAAGCAACGCTTCTCCTTTGGCGTCTAACTTGACGCGCCCTTTCCATAAAAGCAGTGGATTAAACATTTCGCGCGTAGGACCGCCGGAGCCAAGTCCCCCGCCGCCGCCCTGCGGCAGAGCTTTCAGACCAAAGTGGCGTTTGCCCACAACCTGCATCTGGGCGGTGGCGGTTTTCACGCTGGAGCCGCGCCGTCCCATCATGGCCGCCAGAAGTTCCCAACTGCGGTTGGGCATCAGTTCCAGGAGCCCTTCGTCCACTACCGCTACCGCCACCTCACCGCCCGCAGGCGGCGTTTTGCCGCCGGAGGTTGCTGCCCTTATTTTTATTTTCACTTTTCCGCGAACTTTGTAAACTTCCGCATCCGTTGTGACGGACACTTTCAATTCGTGATCTTTCCAGCCCACGTTGATTTCAGAGATACCCAGCTTGTAGGCCGGTTTTCCCAAATCGATCAGGCTGGTGGGCTTTATGTCCGCCGCGCGTCCACGCACAATGAGAGCGGATACGAAGACGTTTGGCGCATAGGAGGATTTCACCGGCACCTCAATAACCGGATTTTTACCGGAAACCGGCATGACCCAGGCGTCCAAAATGCCTTCGCGTTCAACGGAGATCAGCGCCGTGGCTTCGCGAAACGGCATCCGCGCTTGAAGGACGGCAATGTCACCGGGATCATAGCGCTTCTTTTCCGCAAGCAAGTCGATCCGATCGGAATCGCCGACATCAAACCACCAGTCTTCTTTATCCGCCACCCAGATGTCCCGGTTGGCCGCGGTCTTCCGTCCAGCCTCATCCGCGCTTTCGGCCTGTAAAATCACGTTGCCGGAAACGGGCGCCCCGGCTTCGCAAACCAGCAGACCGCGCGCACCGGTTGCGCCTTCGCAGATGGCGCCGATATTTTTGGTTTCCGTGGTATGCTCATAGGCATAAAATCCGCCGACAAGCCTTTTACGGTGCGAATAATTTTTCCGTTCCAGGATGTTGACCTTGACCATCGCCCCGATCACGGGCGCGCCTGAAATATCAACCACCGCCACCTGAAATTTGAGATGATCTTTGGAAGCCGCCCAGGAATCCGGCTTGATGCCAATCAGGTACCGCGAAGACCACAGGGGAATGCGTGAGGAAACCGTCGAAATTTCTCCGTTGGGATCGGCAAATTCCATCTCGGCCGCCAGTTCCCGGGGAATATCCGCCTGCGGCAGCTTGTCAATGCTCACCCGCAGCGATCCCGTTTGATCCAGAACCAGGCTCCGCGGGGACAGCTTTACCGTTTTCTCCGGATCGGTTTCCTCACCGGCCTCGTATTCACCGCGTCGCTTCATGCCTTCCGCAACCTTGCCGTTCGCGAAAATGAAATCTTCATAATCGTCAAAAGCCGCAATGGACTTCGGCCTGACTTCCGTTCGTATTTTAACCGGCAGATATCCCGCGCCGCCGCCGGCAAGATACGTCACGCCCACGTCCAGCGCCGTCTCAGACGCCCGGAGCAGAGGCTGAGCGGCCGGCTGAATGACACCCCGCATCAGAGGAATGCGGTATTCCTCCACGCGGAAAGATCCGGACCAATCATCTTGCAGATAAACATCATAGCGTCCCAGCTTGGCCTCCCGGGGAATGTCCCAGGCGGTTTCGGCAATTCCCTTGCCGTCCCATTCCAGTTTGAATTTATATTGCTCTCCGCCGCCGGAATGTGTAACGGTTGCTTCGGCCGGACGCTTTGTTTTGGAAACAAAACGAAATCCGGAGGAGGCGCGTTGCCGGAGAAAATGCTTCATATGCACCTTGTCGCCTGCGCGCAACAGCGTACGATCGAAAACGGTACGGGCGATAACTGGCGTCTGTCCGGATTCCTCAAAAAGCTGAAAACGCCATGGTTCAATGCCTTGATCCCAGCTCGAATGCACAAAAGTAAAATCCCTCCCGCTTTGCGCCGTGATCAACATGCCGCCCTGCAACCCCGACAACTGGTGACTCTCATCAAACCGGTAATCGTGGTCCTCATCTTCCTTAAAGGAGCAATAAGGCAACTCTCCTTCGCCAGGCAGTTTCCGGGTAATGGCGGCAATACCGGACGCATCCGTCTTGCCCCGCCAGAGAATTTTATCCTGGCAGTTCCGAATGGTGACATCCGCCCCTTTGACCGGTTGCGCCTTGTCCAGCGTGGTCACCCATACCAGAGAAGATTCACGCCCCTGTTTAAAATGGGCGGCAAGATTAGTCACCAGCGCCGCAGTTTGAACATACATCGGCTCGCTTTTACCTAAAAGCGCCTTACCCAGCACCCGGCTTTCCAGTTCAACAATATAAAACCCCGGACCGCCCAAAGGGATGCCGATTACCTCAAAAGCTTCAGCGCCATGGGGTTTGGGCAAGGAAAAGCGCCTGGCCTGGGGACTTGCCGTAAAAATGGATTTCGTCCGCGACACCACGGCGATTTTTCGAAGCCACTCCTGAATATCCCTGACGCGATCCGCCGGAATGTTGACAATTTTCCCCGCAACACTTCCGGCTGGTTTTTTATTTCCTTCTTGCCCCATACCCAATGTGGAAATATTCAGCGATGCTTCCAGATTGCGCACCGTCACGGGAAGCAGCCCGCCGGTTTTCGACTCCAGAATGCCAAAGCGTCCGGAAAACTTGGCCAGCGGTGGATAATCGCCAGTGCGTACGGCAAGCGGAAACTGCTTGGCGTTAACCGGTTTTCGTCCCTCATCATCTTTCAGGACCGGCGGAAATTCGATGATGAATGCCGTTTTTTCAGGAAAAGGTCCTTTGAACGTCACGGAGTAAACATCATCGTCGTCCTGCTCCAAATCGGCTTTCCATGCGCCTTTGCCTGGAGAAACGGCCTGCGGCTGGTTCGTTCCGGCAGGCGGGGTCTTCGCCCGCAACGTCCTTAAAACAATTTTGCCGGCCTGTTCCTTGGAAACAGGCGCTGTAAAATTGACTGTCATCGGCAAAAAGGGAATACAGCCTGAGTCCGGATTTTCCCGCGAACAGGAAAATTCCGCAATAAACTCCCGGCGTGTTTTGTATGCAAAAATCTGATCCTGCGCCGTGGCCACGCCTGTTTGGGATTTGATGCCTTTGCCCCAGATGAGCCGTACATTGGCATTATTGGGGAAGCGCTGCTTGCTTGTGAGTAAAATTACCGTCGCGTTTGCCCCATCGGGTCCTGTCCATAGTCCGCCACGCATCTTTTTGTAGCCATTGGCTTCCAGAATTTCATCCTTCGTTTTCCCTTCAATTAACCGGCTCTCAATGGCGTTGGCGATGCCTTCCACGGCAAAAGTTACTTTTTCCAGAATGGACTGGATATCCGGCTGGGCGTCCAGCGTCAGAATGAAAATCTGCTCCTCATCAATTGTTGCCTCCTGATATGGCGTTGTCCGGAGCACGGCGGGACCGCCTGTGTTAAAAGTAAAAACATTCTGACCGGTAAGCGCGGCGCCGGCCAGTGTTTTCAGATCCGTCTTTAACGAAAACCCGCAGGAGACGCCCGCTGGCAGGTCCGCGTTGAAATCGTAGATCCAGTTCTTACCGTCCGCCCAGCGGCCGGCTCCAGGAGCAGGACAGACGATATCAAAAGGATCAGTCAAACGGCGGGGATCGCCGAAAGGCGTCATTTGTTCAGAAAAGCGAACGCTGACCTGCCGGACATTTTTGACCGTTCCCTGAGGACTGAAAAATTCCACCCGCGGACCATCCGACGCCAGGGACTGAA
>CAZBGE010000016.1:0-3399 GCA_964491435.1 uncultured Smithella sp. | reverse complement strand
TCCGCATGGATGAGCAGCCTACATGTGCTCCGCCATGATCTTCACGCCGATGGCGATTAAAACCAAACCGCCCAGAATCTCCACTTTCCTGCCAAAAATCTTCGCCAGCCCCTTGCCGAAAATCATGCCGACAGCGGTCATTAAAAAACAAACCATACCGATGATCGCCGCCGGAAACAAAATAGGAGTTTTCAGGAGTGAAAAACCGAATCCCACGGCCAGCGCGTCAATGCTGGTGGCAATCGAAAGCAGGAACAACGGCCAGCCGCGCGTTTGATCGGCTTTTTCTTCATCGCTCTCCTTTTCCAATCCTTCCCGGATCATTTTTCCGCCAATCAAAACCAGCAGGCCGAAGGCGATCCAGTGGTCAAAAGTCTGAATCATATCGGCCACCGTTGAACCGGCCAGCCAGCCGGCCAATGGCATCACGAACTGAAAAAGTCCGAAGGCCAGGGAAAGCCGCATCACCGGCGCCCACGATTTTTTGGAATTAACTGCGCCGATTCCGATGGCCACGGAAAAGGCATCCACGCCCAGTCCCACCGCCAGAAAAATAACCGTCAAAATACTCATACTCATCGAACATCCTCATGATTCGCGCTTAAAGAAGAATAGATTTTTTCCGCTAGTTCTCCGCCGATTCCCGGCGTCATCTGCAAATCAGCAAGCGAGGCGTTTTGAACCTGACGCAATGATCCGAAATGCTTCAACAAGATCGTCTTACGCGCCGGACCAATGCCGGGAATCCGATCCAGAAGCGAGCTGAAATCGCTTTTTTGCTTAACCTTGTGATGGTAGTTCACGGCAAAACGATGCGCCTCGTCGCGCACCCGCTGCAAAAGCGACAGGGCGGCAGGCCATTTCGAAAGATAAACGGCGTCCTTGCGCCGCGGCAGATAGACACGATCTTCCGTCCCTGCGGGTTTTCCCCGGCGCTTGTGTTTCGCGGCAAGAAAAGCCCTTTCTTCTTTAGCCAGTCCGATCACATCCAGCGTTACGCCCAGTCCGCTCAGGACGGACAAAGCCACATGGAGATGCCCCTTGCCGCCGTCCACTACCACCAAATCAGGCGGTGGTTCATGGCCGGAAAAACGTCTGGTCAGCACTTCACGCATCATGCCGTAGTCGTCCGGTTCATCCGTGGCCTTAATGCGAAAACGCCGGTAACCCTGTTTGTCCGGCCGGCCGTCCTGAAAAACCGCCATAGAACCGACGGCGTTTTTGCCGCCGATATTGGAAATATCAAAGCACTCCATGCGCTGCGGCAATTTCGACAAAGACAGCTTTTCCTGAAGAAGCCGCATCGCTGCGGTTTGCTGCTCTTCCTTCTTCCGGCTGGACGCAAGCAAATCTCGCGCGTTGGCGCAGGCCATATCCAGCAGCGCTTTTTTCGGACCGCGACGGGCAAGGGTAAGCGTCACATTTTTTCCTTTTTTATCGGCAAACCATTCGGCGATAACATTTTCATCGGAAAGACGGCAGGGAAGAATAATTTCTTCCGGTAAATTGGATCCGTCATAATATTGCCGCAACAACGATGAAATGATTTCGCCTTCCTCCTCTTTTGTTTTCAGGGACGCAAATGACTTGCTGCCCAGTAATTTGCCGCCGCGCACCGATAAAATGCAAAGCTGACAAAGGCCCTGAGCGGCGTGGATGCCCAGCGCATCCAGATCATGAACGCCGCCCCCATCCACATTTTGCTTTTCCAGCGCATGCGCAAGCAAGCCAATGCGGTCGCGCAGACGCGCCGCCTCCTCATAGTTCAATGCTTGCGAAGCCTCCTCCATTTGCCCTTTCAAATCGGTGAGCAACCCGCGCCGCCGCCCCCGCAGGAAGGACACGGCGCCGTCCGCCAGCTTACGATAAGCGTATTCATCAATCAAGCCCCCGCAGGGCGCAAGGCACCGTCCGATCTGATATTCGAGACATGGCCGGGATCTGAGTTGAAAATCCCGGTTGCGGCAGGTGCGCAGGGGAAAAACCTGTTGAACAAAACGCAGGGTTTCCTTGGCGGCCAGTCCCGAAGGATACGGGCCGAAATACAGGGCAGCAGGATTTGTTTTCCTGCGCGCCAGTTGCAGGCGCGGAAATTTTTCAGCCGGATCAAGGAGCAAATGATAATAGGTTTTATCATCACGCAAAATGACATTGTAGCGGGGGCGATGCTTTTTAATAAGATTATTTTCTAAAATCAGCGCCTCTTTTTCAGTAGCGGTCGTAATGAACTCAATATCGTGGACACGCGCCATCAGAAAAGGGGCCATCGGCCGCTTGTCCCTGCCGGTGAAATACGACGCGATACGGTTTTTCAGGTTATTGGCCTTACCCACGTAGATGACCTTTCCCTGCCCGTCCAGCATCAGATACACGCCGGGACTGTAAGGCGAGGACATCATCTTTCCCCGCAAGGCTTCATGATCATTCATCATTCCTGATCCCACACGCTTTATTTCCTTCCTGCTTCGCCTTGTTCGCGCCGGAAATCATCCAGTACGCGCTTCAAGACATCCGGTTTGTTTGTAAAAACGCCGTCAACACCAAGAGCCAGCATTCGCCTCATGCTCTTTTCATCATTCACCGTATAGACATTCACCGGAATGCCGTGACCAGCCAGATTGACAAGCCACGCTTGGTTCAACTCACGCTTCGAACAGTGAAAAGCGTCGGCATGCAACGCGGCGATAACTGCCGACGGCAATTGGAATGCATGATGCTTTTTCTCATACAAAACAGCGGCAGGCGTTGCGCCGTCAAGTTGCTTGATATGCCGGATAGCACGGGGATCGAAGCTGGAAAAGACCACATGCCCGCGCATGCCCGTTTTTTCCACAAGTTCCAGACATTTTTCTTCAATCCCGCCGGAAATTGCGTCGGTCACCGCTTTGGTCTTGATTTCAATATTGACGGCAATTTTGCTTTTACAGACGCCAAGCGCCTCGGCCAGCGTGGGAATTTTTTCTCCCTGGAATTTTTTGTCAAACCAGCCACCGGCATCAAGCTTTTTCAATTCGGCCAGCGGATAATCGGCAACTCTGCCACGGCCATTGGTACAGCGGGATATTTTTTCATCATGGAAAACAACCACCTCGCCGTCCAAAGTCATCTGAACATCAAGCTCCACCATATCGGCGGCCATGTCCACCGCGCCTTGGAAAGAGATGATGGTGTTCTCAGGATAATACGCCGACGCGCCACGATGCGCTATGACAGTAAAGTCATTGGAATAATTATATTTTATCAGACGGTATGCTTTAAGCATGATTTATAATTTTTTATCAAGTTCGCCATGACACAGCATAACATTTTTTTGTTTTTTAACATATTTGCAGGCGGAGATCTTTAACTATTTATCCGGAAACCTCCCATCCAATCATTTTCAATCTTGTGTTTTTGATA
>CAZBGE010000015.1:0-37538 GCA_964491435.1 uncultured Smithella sp. | reverse complement strand
CAATTTCTTAACGGCAGTTTCCCCGTTCGTGAATGCTACGTATAGCTTCCTGAAAGAGTGAAGTGAAAATATTTCATCGCTATAATAGATTTCAATTCGTATTCCTTAATTCAAAGACTACCAAAAACTTCTTTCAAAAAACTCTTTCTCAGTTTTAAAAAACATTAAATCTTTAGAATTTTTAATCGTCAATGGAGCTTACTTTAATATAAATATTGAAAAGTTATAAAATGCACATTTTTAGATGCTTGACAATTCAAATATGATATGCTAGTTACACTGTAACATTGTTATGGAGGATTGTATATGGCACCGATTATTCGTATCGATCAAGAAGTATATTTATGGCTTCAGAAGCAGGGACGCCCTTTTGAAGACACTCCAAATTCAGTTTTGCGTCGTATTGCAGGGCTGAATGATGTTTCAACGGAAAGGGATGCAGCTGATGAAGAATACAAAACAAAGACAGAACCATCACTCCAACTTGAAAAGGAGCACAACATGGATGAAAAGCGACAAGAAAAGTTAGTGCCTTCCAGAATGACGAGAGGCGAAGTCTTAAACAGGAAATGGAATGTAGGTGCTCGTCATGCTTTGTATCACAAGGATGGTCATTTTTTTAATAATCTTCAATTCTTTCCTGGCGCACTTTTTGATCCCGAAGGCTATGTTATTTTTAAAACCGAAGAGGATTATTTAAAGTGTCCATATTTAAAAATTGGAAAAGAAAAAACAAATGTTTATAAGACTATATCAGCGATTCCTAGTTATGTTCGCAAGATTTCATAATTGAAGTTCGGCTGAAAATATTGTCTTATTAACAAGAGAACAAATTTCGAATGGATAAGGGCATATGGCTGTTGAACTTCAATATGAGAGCATAATTATTCCCATTGCAAATATTGATAAATGCAAATCGCTAGGAGGATTTGAGAAATTTATTGAATCGCAACAAGACCGAATAGGTGATGATGTATGGTATGATGAATATCTCTACCGGTATCGATCGCCTGATTCAGATATTGATAAAATATTAAAGTTCTGGGAACATGAAGGTCTTCAACCTTTTAAGCCAAAGAGAGATGATTCTAATCAACATGAATGGAATGATCTCTGCTTGGCGAGGGAAACTGGTCCAACCCTAACATGTGATTGGCTTGAAGTTGATAAAGCCATCCCCTGTGTTTGGCTAAAGGGTAAGCCAATGGGGGAATTACATGGCAGCAAGAGAATGCTTTCTAAAGTTATCAGCGAATCAGTCATCAATGATCAATATTATCAAAGATTTTTTGACAGTGTTTATCAATTCAAGAGAAATATACCGCCAGTCTCTAAAGCATTCAGAATGATTTCCAATTTGCGGTTTGAATTTGCTGAGGCCATATCGGATCAATGGCGGGAAAGCAAAAAATTTAATTGGAGATATTTAATTTTATGCCCGATCTCTTGGCTATCGCAGGTTATATTAATTTTCTATCCAAGGTTCAACGTTACACGGTTCCTCAAAGTATTTGATCTAATAAAAATTGATAGAGGATTTAAGCTAGATTATATATATGCTGGTGATTCTCCGACTGTTTACACAAAGCAAAAGTTCCCAAGATTAAATTTCTTCAAATCAAATAAATTAGATCGAACAGAAATCTTGGGGCCATACAATCGGGAGAATATTGAGGACATATCTTTCGACAAAACCCCCAAGGGTTATTTCCAATTTGCTGTGTTTTCAGTTGTAGTACATCAATTTTATTTATATTGGCATGGAAATTATAATGATACAAAATTTATTTATTCAAAGTCACAAATCGAGGATATTTTGAAAAGCATTTTGAAAGAGCGATATAAATTTGCAACTACGCACAAGGACATCAATTATGATCTATCGAGGGAAGATATAGATAAAATGGTGGATGCCGAATTATTAACTCTTTTTCATAACAGAAAATCCGATGATGATCTTTCAATTTTTCTTGGTCCTCTCATAGAGGAAGTAGAAGGTATTGATAATATTTCTGGGGAATTTTTTAAAATCAAGCATTACTGGACAACCGAAGAAGAACTAAAGGCATTATTCAGTGCATCTTTTGAACCACTCGTGACTATTCAGGAAAATGGTTACGGAGTTGTAAGAGTCATGACTTTTTCGGAGAGGTCTGGATTCGAATACCGTTATAGTTACATAAAGTATCCCAATGTAATTGAAAAAGTTCGCTGGGAAAAAATTATGAGTTATGATTATGGGGTTATGTATTAGGGAATAAATGGGGACATATTCATTACTCTCTTGCAATTGGTAACTTTCAATATTCCCTGTTAAAAAAAACTATTGATTTGTAGGTGGATGAGAGCATCGACATAATTCAGATCTTTGTCAAAGACGGTTGCACTTTACAGGGAATAATCTGTACTCACCCTTTTTGTCATTTCCAACCAGGTTTTGCACGGAACGGACTATTCTCTATAAAGAAGACGAAAGGCATTTCCAACCTCAGAATGCAAATAGCCCTTAAAAATAAGATTCCAGCGCTATCCCGCTTTATTCTAAGAGATAGGAATTGTCCTTAACAATCACCTGCCCTCTGGGGAAAGCATAAAAAAGCGGTTAAGGTGTAAAACGCAGAACTCACCACCCGCGCCTATACCTTCACATGCAGCAGCGGCAGCCCCAGGTGCCGGCGGTTCGTTTCTCCCATCATCCTGGTCTGTTCCCGGAAAGTGGGCGTCCCCCGGCGCCCTTTGCCGAGAATGTCAATCAGATGGGAACTCCCCAGATGCACCGTGTGCTTGCCGAATTTCTGCCCCAGCTCATCGGCCACGCCGTAAATAGCTTTTATTTTTTCCGCCTGGACCGGATCGTCAAACAGAGTGTATTGCGTATCGGCATCCGTTTCCAGATCGAGCAGAACAACCCCCGTCGCCCGGTAAACATCTTGCGGGCAGTAACAGGCGTCAAACAGTTCATGAATGACATTGGAGATTTCCAGGGGACAGGCGCAGGGCCGGGAGAGTTTTGCCTCGCTGCCCACCGAGTTGAAATCCTGCTTCTTGAGAAACACAAAGATGCGGTTGGGCGCCAGTGAATAGCGCCTGGCCTTGATGCAGGCCGACTCCATATTGCGCATCAGCTGGGCAAACAGGTATGCAGCATTGGACGAAGGCGGTGCAAACGTCTTCGTCTTGCTGATCGAGGCATAGGAACTTTTTTCCCCGGTTGCCACCGGATAGACAGACTTGCCGCGCAGCTCCTGCCAGATTTCCACACCGGGCTTTGTAAACTTCTTCAAAACCGTCTTTTCCGGCATCTGAGCGAAGGCCAGCGCCGTCCGAATGCCCAGCTTGGCCAGATAGCTGGTTGTGGCCGGGCCGATCCCCCAGATCTTCTCTACCGGCAGATCATGCAAATAATTGGCGATGTCCGGGCCTTTAATAACCGTCATGCCCGACGGCTTCTGATGCTTGGATGCCGCCTTGGCCAGCACCTTGTTGATGCTCAGTCCCACGGAGACCGTTATGGCCAGCTCCTTTTCAATCGCCATTTTTATGTTCAAGGCGATTTCCTCGTAGGAGGCGCGCCATAGCCGGCGCATGCCGGTAATGTCGGAAAAGGCCTCGTCTATGGAGTATTCCTCCACGTCGGGGGTAAAACGCCTCATGATGTCTAACATCCGCCGGGAAAACAGGCTGTAGGTCTCGTAATCGGAAGGCAGGATGATCAATCCTGGACAAATTTTTCTGGCTTCGTGCAGGGGAACGCCTCTCTTAACGCCCAGCTTCTTGGCCGGGTAGCTGGCGCAGGCGACAATCCCGCGTTCCCCGCCGGTGATGATCGCTTTTCCCCTCAGCTCGGGGTGAATTGCTTCCTCGCAGGAGGTAAAGAAGGCGTCGCCGTCAATATGGGCAATCGCCCGCGGCCAGGCCTGAATGCTGAAGATTGGTTTTTCGGTCATAATGGCACCTTTTATGTGTGATATTTTTTGACGATGGCTGTGCGCCGCCGCTGACAGCATCGCGCAGTTCTTCTTCGGCAGGGGATGGGAGTCCCGCCGGCACGTCACCGGCCAAGGGTAAGCCGATCAGGATTTTTACGAAAGTCAGATGGTCCTTTAGGTTCTTGGCCGGGATGTCTTCGTCCGGGAGCTTGTTTACCCGGAAGTTGAAGACGATCCTGGAGCGGGCTTCCAGAAGAGCGGGCATTTCCTCGAAGGTGGGCATGAGATGATAGCGGCGTCTGAAATTATCTATCTTTCGGGCTGCTGATTTGAAGGTTCGTTTCGTTTCCATGGCCTGGATCATAATAGAACAAATGTTCTATTGTCAAGAATATCTTATCCTGGACTCCAATCATCGGGATTTGTTGCCATTTCCCAAATTCTCATCATTGGGGGGAAATGATTTATTCCGGTTTAAATTCAAATACCTATGACGCCAGGGTAAAGTAGAATGTCGCCCCTTTTCCCTTTTCGCTTTCTACCCAGATAGAACCACCGTGGCGGGCAATGACTCTTTTTACCGTGGCGAGGCCTATGCCGATCCCCGGGAATTCGCTTGCATTGTGAAAGCGTTGAAAGGCGCAGAAAAGTTTCTTCTCGTAGGCCATGTCGATGCCGGCGCCGTTATCGCGCACATAATAAACGGTTCCGGCGTCTCCGGTAAGAGCGCCGAATTCAATTCTGGGCTCGGCAACCCGGGAAGTGAATTTCCAGGCGTTGTCCATGAGGTTCGCCGCGACGATGCGCAACATATTCTTATCTCCCGGTACGGACACCCCGTCCTGAATAATCACGTCCACCACCCGTTCCGGATCATTCTGGCGAAGCATTTCGACCGCTTCTCTGACCAGCAAACTTAAGTTCACGTTAACCGGCTGCAATTCAGACCTTGTCAATCTGGACAATTGCAAGAGGGCGTCAATAAGTTCACCCATGCGCTGGACAGCATTGCGCACTCTGCTGAGATAATCCTTTCCCTGAGCGTCAAGCATCCCGCCATAATCTTCCAGGAGGGCCAGGCTGAAGCCGTCGATGCCGCGCAGGGGCGCTCTGAGGTCATGGGAAACTGAATAGCTGAACGATTCCAGCTCCTTGTTGACAGACTGCAAATTTGCCGTTCTCTCTTTGATACGCTTTTCCAGCCCCTCATTCAAAATACGGATTTGTTCTTCCGCCCGCTTCCGGTCGGTAATGTCGTGAGCAAGAGATAAAATGTAATGTTCCTTATCGATGTCGATGAATCTGGCGGAGAAGAGCACATAGCCTGCCTCGCCACTTTTCTTGCCCATTAAAATCTCTGCGCCGCTAACCTCCCCGTCGTCCTTCAATATACCTAATATTCTCTCACGATCCTCCGGATTGACCCATAAGCGGAGATCCCGCGTTGTATTGCCAATAAGCTCTTCCCGGGAATAACCTGTCCAGCTTATAAATGCCTTATTCACATCGACCAGTTTTCCCGTTCCCGCGTCGGTGATTGCGATGGGATCGGGATTGAGATCAAAAATTGTGAAAAATTTCTTCTCCGACCTGGAGATACGTTCATCGGCATCCATTTGCTCGGTAATGTCCTGCACCGTTCCCACGGAGCGAATGGGCTTTCCTTTCTGGTCATAGAAGGTCTCGCACTGTTCATGGACGTATTTGGTTCTCCCGTCCGGCATGAGAAGGCGGTGGGTAATCCGGTAGGGCTGATGGTCTTTCACGGATTGCGCATAGGCTGCATTCAAGGCATCGCGATCATCCGGATGGATGACATCCAGAAATGCTTCATAGGATGCGCCAAAATGCTCCCGTTCCATTTCAAAAATACGGAAAATTTCATCCGACCAAAGGAGTCTGTTATTCTCGCATTCCAGTTCCCAGCTGCCGATTTTCGCCATGCGCTGGGCTTCATTGAGTCGCGCCTCACTGTCGTGCAGGGCCTGTTCCGCTGCCTTGCGCTCCGTGATCACAAGCTCAATCCCATTCCAGCTTGTTGAGCCGTCGTCCAATAAACAAGGCGTTGACCTGAAAGTTGACCATCGCATCGCACCTGATGGGCCTTTCAGGCGCACGTCCTTTTTGAACATCGACATGCTGCGCTCCGCCTCATCTTCCGCCAGGATCAGGGATTCAATATCGTCTTCGTGGATCGCGCCGTAAATGAGAGAGGAATCGGCGATGCCTTCCTCCGGTGATATGCCGTACAACACCCGCACGGCATCACTCAGGTATTTGAATCGTCTCGTTCCATCAATATTTTTCACCACCTGATAGAGCATTGCGTCAGGAAGATTGTCGCTGATGGATTTCAACAGAATATGGCTCTCCCGCAAGTCTCTTTCCATTTGTTTCCGCTTTGTGATGTCTTCCGTCGATCCCTCATAGTAGAGCAAGTTGCCTTCCCTGTCGCACACGGGATGGCCGCTTGCGGAGACCCATATTCTGCTTCCATCCTTTCGAAAACATTCCATTTCGATGCTGAAGGCAGCCTCCTGGTCCATGGCCTCATTGAATCTGTTCCTGTCTTCACAATTCATGAGCAGGTTGTCTTCAGTCCGCCCGTCAATAACCCCTAAAAGCTCCTCAGGCGATGCAAAACCGTGCATATTGGCAAAAGCCCGATTAACGCTTAATAAGCGGCCTTCCCTGGTGACCTGATAGATGCCGATGGTGGCGTTCTCGAAAATTGAACGGTATTTTTGTTCGCTTTCATGAAGCGCCGCCTCGGCTTGCTTTGTTGCGGTGATGTCGGTGAAAAACCCCACATTGTATGGTATTCCGTCTATGACCATTAAAGCGGAACTGATGTTTGCATAGAATACGGCGCCATCCTTCCGCAGGCACGGAATATCAAGGGCCCACTTCTTCCTGCCTTGAACGAGGGCATCAAACTCGGCCGCTGCCCGATCCAGAGAATTTTCAGGGTGGATATCAGCCAGTTCCAGATGCGCCATTTCCTCCTTACTGTAGCCGAACATGGCGCACAAGGAAGAATTGACATGACGGAATTTCTTTGTCTTCGCGTCAGCGATAAGTATTCCTTCGACGGCATTTTCAAAGATCGTTTTGTAGGGAAATTCCGCTTCGCAGAGCCCGTTATCTTTTCTTGCACGCTCTTCTTCGCGTTTTTCCAGTTCTTGTATTCTTTTTCTCAATAAGACATTCTCTGCAATGAGTTCCTGGTTTGTCTTTGAGGAATCATTCATGGGCCACCTCTTTTTGCGGCAGTTGGATAACGTTTGACAGCCCCACACCTCCCTGCATAAGCTAGTTCACCCTGGGGATATCCATTCAATTTCCGATCACGAGACAATTATCATTTTATGATACACAAATTCAGATAACCATGCAAAAGAAAATGGGCGTAATAATAGATATTAAAATTAAATAATCCCTTGACAAATTTCAATTTTAGAACGATTCTAAAATTGAAATTATGTGAAGGGGATGCAAGTTGAAAAAATCGCAAAAGACAGCTCAGCGCGCGGCAATCATGGCTTATCTGAAGGATAATGCTGCGCACCCGACCGTTCTCGACATTTACCGTGCGGTTTCCGAAAGCATCTCAAATATTTCCATTGCCACAGTGTACAACACAATGAACATGCTGAAAAAAAAGGGATATGTCCGGGAGCTTCCATCCGTGCTCGGCGAAGGAAAAAGATACGATCCGAATACTGTTCATCATGACCATCTCATTTGCACCGCTTGCGGCGCCATCGTAGATGTTTCTCTCCATCATCCGCCATCTCTGTCCGAGGAAGATCGCCAGGGTTTTGATATCCATGGTTTGTCCATCAATGTTTTTGGTCTTTGCCCGCGGTGTAAGAATCATTGCGGTGCAAAACCGCCGCTAAAATCATTTAATTTGCAGAATTGAAGATTCTGAAAGGATTTTCTATTCACGAAACGGCATTTTGCTCAGACTAAAAACGCCGGACTTGTTTTGATTCAGTTGGCTTGTGCAACACGGCTGATCTTAAAAGGATTGTTTTCATGAGAAAGATGGCGCGCGAGATTCCATATTTTTCCCCAGAGCTGCGCGGGGCGGTGGCCCTGACAGTCGCGTTTTTTCTTCTGGCGGTCGTTTGCGCGACACCCTTGCACGCCGCGTATATCAAGCGTTACACCACCATCGCCAACGGTGGCATGACTTATACGGGAAACACCCTGGGCTTGAGCAAGGCCACCAACTCCAACCAGCCGGGAACCAATGGCGCTATCGGCGCCTTCATTACCACGGACACCAGCCTCAAGGTGGGCAATTTCCCCGCGGGAACCACCCTGGACTGGACGAAGAATTCATCTTCCGCCGTGCTCCGCCTTCCCGTGGGAAGCAGCGTGATTTACGCCGAACTCGTGTGGGGCGGCAGTTACCGTTACGGAGGGCAGGATGTCAGCGGCTCTCTTAATAGCGCCGTAACATTTTCGGGGCCCGGCGGCAGCATGAGCGTCAGCCCGTCTCCCTCAACAGCAGCCGTTACCGGTTCGGGAGAGTATTACTATGTCCGGTCGGCCGATGTAACGTCTCTGGTCCAGGCCGGCGGCGCCGGAACCTATACGGTGGGCGGTGTGCCGGCTACGGTTGCCGCTTCAGAAAATAACGCCAACGCTGCCGGCTGGACGCTGGCCGTCATCTATGGCAACGCATCGCTTCCGGCCCGCAACATGACCATCTTCGTTGGAGCGGAATTAACAAGTTCATCCGTTTCCACCACCTCTTCCGTGAGCGGTTTCTGTACGCCCGGCGCCGGAACAATCAGCGCCCGGATGATGGTTTCGGCAATTGAAGGGGATTCGGGGATCACCGGCGACCAGATGCGGTTCGGGCCGACAGCGGGAACGCTGGCCGCCGTCTCCGGAACCAATAACCCGAGCAACAACTTCTTTGCCTCCCAGGTCAATCTGGACAGCGGCGCCCGTGATACATCGGGCACTTTCGGCTCCCTGAACAGTACGCCCGGATCGCAGGGCAGCGGCGTCAGGGCGGGCTGGGACATCACCAACGTCGATGTTTCCGCCCGGATGCAGAGCAACCAGAACACGGCTTACGCCCGGGGCACCACGACCGGCGACCGTTACACCATCAGCACAATCGGACTGCAGATCAACGTGGGTGCGCCGGTGTTTCCCACTTCAGTCCTGGCCGTTGATAAAACGCAAACCTACCTTGGAGATATCCTGACTTATACGGCCACTCTCAACAATACAGCCGGTTCTGCCGACGCGATAAATGTTGTTTTTACGGCTGTACCCCCGTCAGGCACGACCTTTCTCCCGGGGAGTTTCAAGATCAATGGTGTCGTTTCGTCCGGGGCTGACCCTGCCAGCGGCGTTGCTATCGGGACGGTTGCCGCCGGAGCGTCAAAAACCGTTTCCTGGCAGGTTCAGGTAAAGTCAATACCGCCGCCGCCGGCCACAGCGACGTACCAGGCTCAATCCAACTGGACATATCAGTATCAGAGTTGCGCAGGTTTCCCGCTCAACAACGGAACAACCACCACCAACAACACCATAACGGGTACGGTCCGGCTGCAACCAACAAAGTCGGCCAATCCTCCGGGAGGCGGGGCAGGTACAACAGTGACTTACACGATTGCCATTCCCAACACGGGTACGGCCGATTCCAGCGGCACGACGCTTGCCGATCCGATACCTGCGGGAACCACCTACGTTCCCGGTTCCACAACGCTCAATGGAGCCGCCGTAGCCGACGTTGGCGGAGCGATGCCCTTTGCGACCGCCCGGCTGGTGAACAGTCCCGGCGGCGGCGCGGGTGTGATCAAGATCGGAGAAACGGCAACGGTTACCTTCCGGGTAACGTTTAACGCAACCGGAATCATTACCAACATTGCCACCATCGATCCCGACGGAACAGGCCCGGCGCCAGCCATCACGGTCCCCCTGACGAACCCGCCGGTCACAGCGGATCTGTCTGTTGCCATCACCGACAATCAGACGACGGCTGTGGCGGGAACGCCGGTTACGTATCTTGTGACCGTCAACAATGTCAGCAGCAGTAACCCGCTGAACGGGTTCAATCTTTCCGTGCCTCTTCCGGCGACAATTCTCAACCCGGTCCTGACGCCGTCATCCGGCAGCTACAACGCCAGCACGGGGGAATGGACAGGTCTGTCTTTTACTTCCGGTTCGAGCGTCACCCTGACCATCACGGGAACAGTATCACCTTCAGCCACCGGCTCCATTACGGTTCCGGCCACCGTCACGGTTTTACCCGGCATTCAGGAAACGGTTACTTCCAACAACACTGCCTCCGACACGAACACACTGACCTATCAGGCGGATCTGGCTATTACGAAAACGGATGGAAAAACATCTGTCACACCGGGCAGCGCCATTACTTACACCATCACCGTAACGAACAACGGTCCAAGCCGTGTGGAGAGTCTGACGGTCATTGACACCCTGCCGCCGCTTTTGCAGAGCCCGGTCTTTACACCAGTGCAGGGAGTTTACAACGAAACGACGGGGCTCTGGACGGGGCTTAATCTGATGCCTGGACAGAGCATAGTGCTTACGCTCACGGGCACGGTCGATGCGGCGGTTGCGGGCGCTTTCACCAATACGGTAACCGTGTCCCCGCCGGCCGGCGTGACTGATCCTGTCCCGGGCAACAATTCGGCGACCGATACAGACACAACCACACCGCAGATCACTTTGAACAAAAGCGCGGACCCGACAACGGCTATTCCGGGAACGGAAATCATCTATACGATTTATTATCGGAATGCCGGCGGCAGCGCCGCCTCGAACCTGATTATTTCCGATACGGTTCCCCTGAACACAACTTATGTCACCGGGAGCCTGAGAATCGGCAACGCTTCTTCCACTTATGCTACGGCGGCTGTTTTGACTGATGCCGCCGATGCGGACGCCGGCCAGATTAGCGGGGGAAATATCATATTTATCATCGCGACCGTTGCTGGTGATGACGGTGTCGACCATGCGGGCGGCGATGAAGGCAAGGTTTATTTCAAGGTGCGGATTAATTGAGCAAGGTTCCGTTATGCAAGCAATATTAATATTTTTCATGATGATGAGAGAAAGGAGCTGGCAATGAAAAATCTATGGAGGCGAAAGGCTTGTGTCTTGGCCGTTTTCCTGACAGGCGCTTTTTTCCTGTGGGGAGGCATGGCGCAGGCCCAGCAGCAGCCGCGTCTGGAACTGAAGACGACGGTGGAAAAGGAAGTTAAGGTCAAGAAAAAAGGCAAATGGGTGACGGAACGGATGGCTGTTGAGCAGACGGGGCCGGGCAATGTTCTTGTTTACACCATTACTTATCTGAATGCCGGAAAGACGGCCGCAGTGGATGCCCGGATTGTCAATCCCATCCCGAAAGGGGCTGTTTATCTGCCTGATTCCGCCGAGGGTAAGGATGCAGACATCACATGCAGCATTGACAATGGTCACACCTGGCACAAGCAGCCGGTCATGATGCAGATGAAGAAACCGGATGGCGCTCTGGAAAACAGGCCCGCGCCTGCGGAAAGCTATACCCAGATCAGCTGGGTTATCAAAAAACCAGTCCTGCCCGGCCGGACCGGCCGGGTCAGTTTCAAAGCGACTGTAAAATAAACAGGAATATTAAATAATTAAAACAAAAAACAAAAAAAGGAGGATAAGATCATGCGAAAACTTTTTTTAGCCTTGGCCGTGCTGCTTTTTTGCGCAGTAGTCACGGCGCCGTCACAGGTCATGGCGGCGGGAACCGTCGCCGGGACGAATATTTCCAACCAGGCGTACGCCGATTACAAGGACGCCAACGGCAACGCCATGACAAGGGTTTATTCCAACACGGTAACGGTTACAGTCAGCCAGGTGGCGGCCGTCAGCATTGTTCCGCCGACGGTCACTTCATCGGCCAAGAACGGCGATGTGATTAATTATCTGGTTCAGTTGTTCAACAACGGCAACGGGAACGACACCCAGACGTTTACCTATGCCACGTCGGGTGACTGGACGCCGACATCGGTCCGGATGTTCTATGATGTCAATAACGATCATATCTACACACCCGGAACGGATATCCTGCTTACGGAAACCGCTCCGGGATCAAAGACGTATAAGACCGTGAACGGGTCGGGCGCTCCGGTGCAGATTAATCCGGATGATGATTATGACGTGATCATGGAGGTGACCGTTCCGGCGGCGGGCGTTGCGCCGAACAACAGCAACAGTGTCATTACCATTACCACCAAATCCGATTTTGACAACTCCAAAACCGCGACGGGAACTTACACGACGACCGTCCTGGCGGCGTCCATTGCGGCCGTGAAAACCCACACGCCGGCGGGAACTCCGACCTATCTCAAGCCGGGCGACGAGGCCACCTATACCATTACACTGACGAACAGCGGTAGCACAAACGGAACGGCGGTTACGGTGACGGATCCTCTGCCGGCCAATATGACCTACAAGGCGGGATCAATCGAGGTCAGCGTCAACGGCGGCGCCTGGTCGGCTAAAACCGACGCGGCGGATAACGACGGCGCCAGGTATGATGCGGGCACGCGGTCAGTGATCGCTCCGGACGGAGCGGCGGTTCTGGCCGTGGCGGCCGGAACAACCTGGGCCATCCGTTTCAAGGCTACTCTCAACGTCGGAACAGCTTCGGGTGGCGCTGTTACGAACCAGGCCAGTGTCCAATACACATCCGGAACAAGCACTGTGACCGTGCAGACCAACGGGGATACCTTTCTGGTTTCCACTCTGTCCGGAATCGACCTCACGTCCACGGCTACACCCAAAACAGGCAATCCGGGCGATCAGATCGTTTATCCTTTTACCGCCGTCAATAACGGCAACGCGTCCGATACAATCAATCTGACGGCCGCATCAACGCAGGGCTGGACCTGGGTTTTCTGGGCGGACGCCAATGGCGACGGCATTCCCGGAAACGATGGTGATTATCTGCTGACGGATACCAACGGCGACGGTAAGATTGACACAGGCGCCCTGCCTCAGAACGGAACCATCAACATTCTGGCCGTGGCCAAGATTCCCGTAGGCGCCGCCAACGGCACGACGGATACGATAACGATCACCGGCGCCTCCGTGGCGGATCCGGCAAAAACGGACACACAATCCTTTACGACGACCGTCAAGGCCCCGATCATGTCGGTGGTCAAAGGCGTTACCGCCATTCAAGCGCCGGGCGGCGGCGCGATCTGCACACCGACGGACACGACAACCGGCGCGCCATGCCAAGTTTTTCCGGGAACCGTGCTGACCTATACGGTGACGGCCACCAACTCCGGCGTGGGCAATGCCTCTAATGTTGTCCTGACCGATATGACTCCCCAGTACACAACTTACAAGGCCGGGTCGCTAAAAACCGGTTCCTCCGTAAGCACCCTGACGACGCGCACCGACGCGGCGGATGCTGACGGCGCGGAGTATAACTCGGGCAATCATGCGGTGGTGGTTCCCGACGGCGGGTCTTTAACGCTGGGCCCGGCCGGAACATGGGTATTGCAGTATCAGTTGATTGTTAACTAAGGTTGATGTTTGGCAACAGAGGCTGAGGAATTACGCATGACGAACCTCCTTCGTCAATGGGTGGCGATAACCTGCCCGAGGCTGTGGATTGGATGCTTCCTGACCGTTGCCGTCCTGCTGTGCTGGGCGGCAACGGGATGGACGCTGACCCCGGCTCCGGGCACGCCTATCGTCAATCAGGCTACCTTGCAGTACGGTGACGCCAACGGTAATTCCCTGCCTTCATTAACTTCGACCACGTCCGTTCCCATATCCGGCGCGCCGCGGCTGCGTCTGGCCAAGACGGCCGATTCCAATCCGGTTGCGCCCGGCGCAACACTAACCTATACACTGCTCTATGAGAACACAGGCAATGCTCCGGCCACGGGGGTTACCCTTGTGGATACCCTGCCGGCCAATGTGACCTTTCAGAGCGCTACGGCGGGCGGCGTCTATCATGCAGCCGGCCGCACCGTAACCTGGGCGATCGGCAGTCTTGCCCCGGGCGCTGGCGCATCCCTGGCGGTGAAGGTGAAGGTCGCCGATTTTCCGGCTGTGGGCGCGCAGATTGTCAATGCCGCTTCCATTGCCTGCGCGGAAGGCGCATCTGAGTCCGCATCCCTCAAAATAAACGTTGGCTCAGCCCCGAATCTGGTCATTACCGGCATTGCCTCCGTGACCAGCATAAGTCCGGGAGGTTTCATTGATTATACGATTCGTTACACCAATATCGGCAATGTGACTGCCAACAATGTCTTTATTCGTAATAGTCTCCCCTCCGAAACCGCTCTTGTTGCCGGTTCCATCACCGGAGAGGGAAGCATCACGGGCCGTCTCATTGAGTGGAAGATAGGTTCGCTGCAACCGGGGGCTTCCGGTACGGTCGGTTTCCGGGTGAAGGTTTCCCCCATTGCCGTCAATGGAGATATGATTAGCAATATTTCCAGCATTATCAGCAATGAAACGAACGCGGTACATTCCAATCAATTGTTGATACCCGTGGTGGCGCATCCATCCCTGCGGTTCACCAAGAGTGTGACGCCGGGCAATGTTAGCCCAGGTTCACAGGCCGTCTATACCTTCAACGTGACCAATGACGGCGACGTCAAGGTAACCGGCATTGCAATTTTCGACCCGCTTCCCGCGGGAACGGCTTTTGTCAGCGCCGATGTGGCCGCAACCGTCAACGCCGGTGTGGTCAGGCTGGCGTTGGAAGATCTTGAGCCAGGCGCAACCGGAACGGCGCATCTTACCGCGGCCATAGACGCCGCCATCGCTATCGGGAGCAATATCAACAATACCGCTTCCGTCACCTCGGTCGAGGCAAAGACAAGCACCGCCTCCGCCACTGTTTCGGTAAACAGAACGCCGGGACAGGTGGCATTTTTCGATGCCAAATGGCAACCAGCCTATGGTTATCTGAGCAGTGACGAGATCTACATGCAGGTCAATGACGCGGATCAGAATATGGACCCGTCGTCGATAGAAACAGTCAAGGTTGTTTTGACCAGTCTGGCCACAAAAGATACAGAAACGATCATTCTCTCGGAAACTGGTCCCAACACGGGAATATTTCGCGGGGCGATAAAAGCTTCCCTGAAGGCATCCGCGCCTGAAGACAAAATCCTGACCGTTGCCGTCAATTCCCGGATACAAGTCACTTACACGGATCCACTCGATGCGGCGCCTGTCTCTGTCGCCTCCGCCCTGATTGATCCGCTGGGTATCGCCTTCGATTCCATCACAGGCAAGGCCGTGGCGGGAACCGTGGTCGCCATCCGGAACTGGAACGCCCTTGCCAATGCCTGTGACCTCACGAGCTGGCCCGTCCTGCCACCCGGGCAGGTTAATCCGGCTGCTCCTACGGGAGCGGACGGCAAATTCGCCTTTCCTCTCGTGCCGCCGGGAGACTATTGTTTTGAAGTCACTCCCGCCGCTGGTTATAAATTCCCATCAGCAGTGGCCGATGCCGAACTACCCGCCGGTTTCACCATCGGCAATGGTTCCAGGGGTGAAAAATTCACTTTGAATGCGGGCGATCCGCCTCTCATCCGCGATATTCCGCTGGATCCGCCCATCGGGCGGTTATCCGTCACGAAAACCGCCAACAAGACGACAGCGGCCATTGGCGACATGATTGGCTACAATCTGAAAATAACTAACGGTGGCGCGGCGCCGGTAACCGATATCCGGCTGACGGATGTAATGCCCCATGGCGTTCAGTACCTTGCTGGTTCTTCCCGCCTGAACGGTTCTCCGGTTGCCGATCCCGTTGTGACGGGAACGCGCACCTTTGCCTGGACTTTCACCTCTCTTGCGCCGGCTGCCGTTTTGGAGATTACTTACCGTTCCGTGGCGGGAGCCGACAGTTTGAAAGGAGACGGCATCAACACCATTTCCGCCGCCGGCCGCAGTCTTGGCCAGACGATAGCTTCCAATACGGCATCAGCCAAGGTCAAGATCACGGGCGGTATTTTTACCGACAAGGGCACGATCCTCGGCAAAGTATTTCTCGACCGTGACGGAAACAGAATGCAGAATCAGGGGATTTCCTCAAAGCCCGGAAAACCTGATGAACCGGGCATTCCCGATGTCGCGCTCTACCTTGAAGACGGCACGCGGGTCATCACCGATGCGAGCGGCAAGTATTCCATAACCGGCGTCGCGCCCGGCACGCATGTTCTGCGCCTGGACGAAACGTCCCTGCCCAAGGGGTTGATGCCGGTTCCCCTTTCCAACCGTTTTCTTGGAGACGGAGCTTCGCAATTTCTCGACATGAAGGCGGGCGGCCTCCTGCAAGCCAATTTCGCGGTTGAGCGTCAGGGACCGGAACCGGTCAAAGAAGAACTGCACCCGAAATCAAAAGAAGGATCGGAACAGCCGAAGGAAAGAGACGAAAAAGGCGGCGCTCCGTTTACGTCGGCGCAGCCTGCGGGCGCTGACCAAAGCCAAGCCGTTGTGCCGCCGTCCGCTCTTCCGGCCGGGAAACCTGTCGCGAAAGATGCGCCCGCTGCGGCGGCCGCCATTCCGGAAAAAGGCGGCGAGGGCAAACCTTTGATGCAGGCAGGCGGGACAAGTTCCTGCTCCTCCATTGCGGTGACGCATGAAGCCGCGACGGAAAAGGAGGCCATTCCCGGGAAGACAGAAGAAAAACCTCTGGAACCGCCCAAAGCTCCTCCGTTGGCCTGGGAAGAGGCCATTAAAACATTTTCTCCGGAATTGTCTTTTTTAAGCCCGGCAGACGGCGCGGCCAAAGGCCGCAAACAGGGCCGGGTGGTCATGAAAGCTCCCTTGGGAACAAATCTTTCCCTTTTTGTGAACGGCGAACCGGTGGATCCCAAGCAAATCGGACGCAGGATCGAATATCCGCCGAAACAAGTGGTGATCTTCGAATATATCGACGTCCATCTGAAGGCGGGTGAAAAGAATGTTCTCAAGGCGGAGGTTCGCGATCCGTTCGGCATTGTGAGAGGAACAAAAGAGATTTCCGTAACGGTGGCTGGTGAAACGGAAAAAATTGTCGTCAAGGCCGATAAAACCGAGGTTCCCGCGGATGGTCAGGCGCGGATCCATGTTTCCATATCTCTGCGGGACAAAAACGGCATGGTTGTTTCCGAATCCGGCTATGCCACCGTATTTGCCACAGCCGGCGAAATTCTTGAAAAAGACGCGGATCCGCGCGCGGAAGGGCATCAGATTGCTCTGGTGGATGGCGAGGGGCTGCTGACGATTCTGGCGCCCCGTGAGACTGGTGAAGCAGAAATTACGGTTTCCATCCATGACCGCCAGGAAACGGCCAAAGTCTTCTTTGCTCCTCATCTAAGGGATTTTTTCATGGTCGGCATGGGAGAGGTCAAGATCGGACACGGTCAAACCAGCGGCGATTACGGATACCTGAAGGATCAGGACTGGTTTGACGACGGACCCTATAAATATGGCCGGGGAGCATTTTTTCTGAAGGGAAGATTTTTTAAAAATTTCCTGATCACCGCCGCCTATGATTCGGACAAGAAAAAAAGGAATGACCTCTTCCGGGAAAACGACACGGCGCTGGACACGGAAGACAAATACCCGATTTATGGCGATGAAAGTAAGACCGGCTATGAAGCGCTCTCGACGGACAAACTGTATCTGAAAATCGAGAAAAATCGTTCATACCTGATGTATGGAGACTACAAGACGGATTTGAATGATGTGCGGCTGACCGCCTATAACCGTTCCTTCACCGGTCTCAAATATGATTTGAACACGCCCCTGTTCAAAGTCCGCGCGTTTGGAAGCTATACGGATCAGACCCAGGTCATGGACGCGCTTCCCGGACGCGGGATTTCCGGCTATTATTATCTGACGAAGCGTCCGGTGGTGGAAGGCTCCGAAAGAGTGGTGCTCGAAGTGCGTGACCGTTACCGGCCGGACAATGTGTTAAGCCGGGAAAGTAAATCCCGCGGCGTCGATTACGAAATGGATTATGATCAGGGAACGATTCTCTTCAAGGGACCGGTTCCCAGTCATGATGGAGATTACAATCCCGTCTATGTCGTCGCCAGCTACGAAAGCAAGGCGGACGGGGAAAAGTATTACGTCTATGGCGGACGCGGGTCTTTTAAGATATTTGATTTTCTGGAGATCGGCGCCACGGGCGTTACGGAAGAAAAAGCGCTGGGCAATTACCAGCTCTGGGGAACGGATGTCACCATCAATTTGCCGCGAAAGACCATCATCAAGGCCGAGTATGCCCAAACCAAAGCTATTTTCGAGGAGAGCAGCATGTTCAACTGGCAATCCGATAGAGGCTGGTCTTTTACCGCGGAAAGTGAACCGCTCGAAAAGTTGATGCTCAAGGCCTATTACCGGACGCTGGGCAATTATTTCATGAACATGTCCGCCGCGGATGTTTCCCGGGGAACAACCAAATACGGCATGGATGCAGCTTACGCGCTTCGTCCCGATACACAGATTAAAGGGCAGTTCTATGATGAAAAAGACGATCTCAATAACATGCGCCATAGCCTGGGATCCATTGGGGCGCAAACGAAATACAAAATCTTTAAATTTAACGCGGAGTTTTCGCGGGAATCCTCCACCGCCACCTATATTCCGCCGGCAAGTTCCACAACCAGGAGTCCTTTTGACGTCAGTCAGGACATTCCGCGCGAACTGACGGCGGTCAAGGTTGGCATGGAAGCAGACCTCCTGAAAGATCTATCTTTTTTACTCAACCACAAACACAATCTGTCCGGCGATACTTTCCACTCGACACAGGCCGGTCTGAATTATCAGTTGAATCAAGCCAACCGCCTCTATCTGAAAGAAGAATACCAGCAGTTCCAGGATCGGGCGGAAACGCGCACACTCTTTGGCGTCGAATCCCAGATTATTAAAAATACGGTAGCTTTCAACGAATACCGGCTGGTCAACGCCGCCAGCGGCTCAAGAAATCAGGGAATCATCGGTTTGCGGAATAAATTCTTTATTTCCAAGGATTTGACGGGCGACGCCACGGCCGAGTACCTCCGGACGGTCAGCGGGACGCCGCGCCAGGGAGAACCGGATGCGGTGGCCATGACTCTGGGCGTCGAATATCTGGCGCCGAAAAACACGAAGGTCACCGGCCGGTTTGAGCATCGCCGGGAGTTAATCGACAGCGGCCTGCATTCCTACCTGGGCGAGTTGGGCGTTGCCTATAAACTTCATCAGGATTACTCATTGCTGCTGAGGGAAAGATACTTTACGGAAGAAGGAAATGCCGCCGGACGGCATACAACATCGCGGGCAATGATCGGGCTGGCCTACCGCCCGTTGTTTTCGAACGTGTTTAACGCCCTGACCAAGATGGAATACAAACATGAAACGAATTCAGGAAGTTCTCCGGCGCTGAAA
Organism: uncultured Smithella sp.; assembly: GCA_964491435.1. Taxonomy (GTDB): domain Bacteria; phylum Desulfobacterota; class Syntrophia; order Syntrophales; family Smithellaceae; genus UBA8904. The sequence continues at coordinate 18,186 of CAZBGE010000015.1, read as the reverse complement.
GAAGATGCTTATATCTTTTCCGGAGAAGGAATCTGGCAGGCAACCCAGCGGCTCCAGCTGATGGGCAAATATGCGGGGAAACTGTCCAGTGACAGTGATTTTTCATCCTACACCGACCTTGTCGCCACGCGGTTCATCTATGATCTGACCGAGCGCTGGGACGTGGGGGCCGAATACCGCCTGTTGACGAGTCACGCGGTGAACTCGCGTTTACATGGCGGCTCCGTTGAAGTCGGTTACCGGATCATCAAAAACCTCTGGGCCTCGGTCGGCTATTCTTTCGATAAATTCGATGCCGATCTGTCCGGCGACGGCTATCAGGGACAGGGTCCCTATTTGAAACTGCGCTTCAAATTCGACGAAAAAATGCTGCGAAATTTAAATCCGCTGGCCGGAAAAAATTCTTCCCCGCTGCCGCAGGCCGCCTCATCCATGACGCAGACGATTTCATCATCTCCAGGTAAATAATACCCGAGCCATTCTCTCCGGAGTCAATTTTTCCGGCCATCAATATTGACTTGACTTCAAGCCGCACTAAAGCTAATTATAAAGTGGATTTTGTGAGGAACCGGAACAATATTTCAAGGCACTAAACCTTTTAAGAAAAGAAAGGAGTAAAAATATGTTTCGTAATTATCGAGTGAAGAGAGTGTTTTCCCTCGTCATGCTGGTGGCGGCTGTTTTGCTGGCGATTGGTTGCGCGGGGACCACGGTCAGGAAGGCGACAAACGAGCTGGATACTCCCGAACACCATGTTTTTACGGGGTTGAAACTGATTGATCAGCAAAAATATGCCGACGCCCAGCGCGAATTTGAACTCGCTTTGGGGTTGAACGATAAATATTCCAAAGCTTATTACGGAATGGGGCTGGCCAAGGCTTATCAGGCGGATTACACGTCGGCGCTCGAACAGCTGGACACGGCCTGGAAGTATGCGGAAACAAACGATGAAAAACTGGCGGTGCATATCGGTTATATCCGGGTCAACACCCTGAGCAAGGCGGCCTGCGTGAAAATAGGCGTGGACTGCGAACAGGACAAGAGCTGGCTGGACAAATGTTGGCAATCATTCAAGGCGGCCGAAAAACTTGATCCAAAATCAGCCGCCGCAAATTATTTTATGGGACTGGCCTACAAGACTGCCCTGCAATTCAGCAACGCCAGCGCCATGTTCGCCAGAGTTCTGGAATTGAAAGGTGATTATGTCCGTGAAGCCGATGCTCAGTGGGATCTGGTGCAGAAGATCCAGCGGGCGATGCCCGGCACGGTGACAGGCAAAAAGATCGCCCTCGTGGAGAGCATCACCCGTGCGGATGCGGCGGCCCTGTTTATGGAGGAATTGAAAATTGATGTGCTGTACAAAAAGAGGACGCCGAAAACATTTGACACCTCTTTCAAGGATCCCGAAAAGGCCGCCCAAACAGCGGTAAAGGGGCAGGCGACGGCCCGGGACATTGCGGATCATCCTTTAAGGGCGGATATTGAGGGGATCCTGGAAATCGGCGTGCGAGGCCTGGAAAATGATCCTCAGAGCAACTTCCATCCGGAAAAGGTTTTGGCGCGCGCGGAATACGCCATGATGCTGGAAGATATCCTGGTGAAAGTGACGGGCGATAATGGATTATCCACCAAGTTTATCGGTTCAAAGTCGCTTTTCCCCGATTTGCGCGAGGACTTGCCTTATTTCAATGCGGTCATGGTGGTGACATCGCGCGGCATCATGAGCGCCGACATGGCCAGCGGAGAATTTGCGCCGTTGAAGCCCGTGGACGGGGTGGACGCGCTTTTGATTATCCGCAAAGTCAAGGAAGAATTGAAATTCAACTAAGCGCGGTTTGGTAAAGTTATGCATGAGGCGGGACGCCGTTTGTTCCGCCTCATGTTTTGAACATGGACGTAACAAACATGGAAGTCGAAAGGGCGCAAGCCCTTTTTATTTGATTGATGGATAGGAGAGTTTTATTTCATGGCGACAAAAACGTTAGACAAGGCGTTTGAACCGGCCGAGGCCGAAAAAAGACTGTACGATTACTGGCTGAAAAATAAGTATTTCCATGCTTCCGACAGCAGCGAAGCGCCCGCGTTTTCCATTGTCATCCCGCCGCCGAATGTCACCGGCATGCTGCATATGGGGCACGCGCTCAACAACACCCTGCAGGACATCATCATCCGTTTCAAAAGAATGCAGGGATATAACACGCTGTGGATGCCGGGCATGGACCATGCGGGTATCGCTACGCAAAATGTTGTTGAACAACAATTAAGAAAAGAGGGATTGTCCCGTCATGATCTGGGGCGCGAGAAGTTCATCGCCCGCGTCTGGGAATGGAAAGAGAAATACGGCGGCGTGATTATTAATCAGTTGAAACGCCTGGGCTGTTCCTGCGACTGGGAGCGTGAACGCTTCACCATGGACGAAGGCCTCTCCAAAGCCGTCCGCGAAGTTTTTGTGCGGCTTTACAACGAAGAGATGATTTACCAGGGAGACTACATCGTCAACTGGTGCCCGCGTTGTCACACCGCCATTTCCGATCTGGAAGTGGAATTTAAATCCGAGCAAAGCTTCCTGTGGCATATCCGTTATCCTTATGCCAACGGCAGTGGAGAAATTATTGTGGCGACCACCAGGCCGGAGACGATGCTGGGCGATACGGCCGTGGCTGTTCATCCGGATGATCCGCGCTACAAAGACAAGGTTGGCCAGTTCGTCATCCTGCCGCTTGTGAACAGGCGCATACCGATTATCGCCGACGACTATGTGACCATGGATTTCGGTTCCGGCGCGGTAAAAATCACGCCTGCTTCCGATCCCAATGACTTTGCCATGGCGCAGAGGCACAATCTGGAAATTGTTTCCGTCATCGACGGCGGGGGCATGATCAATGAAAATGGCGGAGCTTACAAAGGACAGGACCGTTATGAAGCGCGCAGGAATGTGGTGGCCGATCTGGAAAAGGGCGGTTATCTGGCGGGCACGGAGCCTTACGCGCATAATGTCGGCCAGTGTTACCGCTGCAAGACGGATATTGAGCCGATGGTGTCCAAACAGTGGTTTGTCAAAATCAAGCCGCTGGCCAAACAGGCCATTGCCGCCGTGACGAAGAAAAAGACGAGGATTGTTCCCGCATCCTGGGAGGCCACATATTACGACTGGATGAACAATATCCGCGACTGGTGCATTTCCCGGCAATTGTGGTGGGGGCACCGCATTCCGGTGTGGTATTGCGGCGGCTGCGGCAAGGTGATTGTCTCCACCGTCGATCCCGATACTTGCCCCGCTTGCGGCGGCGCGTCCCTGAAACAGGATGAAGATGTGCTGGACACCTGGTTCAGTTCGGCGCTCTGGCCTTTTACCACGCTGGGCTGGCCTGTCCGGACCGGGGCGCTCAAAACATTTTATCCAACATCTCTTTTGATTACGGGTTTTGATATTTTGTTTTTCTGGGTGGCCCGCATGATGATGATGGGTATGTATGTCATGAAAGACGTGCCTTTTAAGGATGTTTATCTTCATGCGCTGGTGCGCGATGAAAAAGGCGAGAAGATGAGCAAGTCCAAAGGCAACAGCATCGATCCGCTGGTGATGATCGACCAGTACGGCACGGACGCGTTTCGCTTCACACTGGCGGCCTACACCGCGCAGGGGCGCGATGTGCGCATGTCGCCGGAGCGTATCGAAGGCTATAAATTTTTTGTAAATAAAATCTGGAATGCGGCCAGGCTGACGCTGGTCAATCTGGAGGACTACGATGAAAACGCGTCTCTGAACGCGCCGGATTCCCTGCCGGAAAAATGGATCAAGGCGAAAATGAACGAAGCGATTGCCGAGGTGACCTGTAGCCTGGATGAGTACCGGTTCAATGACGCGGCTGCCGCCATTTACAATTTCATCTGGCATGAATACTGCGACTGGTACCTGGAAATCAGCAAACCGGCGCTTTACGGCAAGATCAGTCCCGCACAAAAGCTGGCGACGCAGCGGACGATGAAAGAGGTTTTCGGCGCGATGCTGCAACTGCTGCATCCCTTCATGCCGTTTGTGACGGAGGAGCTCTGGCAGGCGCTGCATAACAGCGACGAGCATTCCATCATGGTCAGCAAATTTCCGGCGGCGACGGAAAGTCTGGAAGGCAAAGCGGCGGAAAAAGAGATGGAAATGATCATGGACATCATTACGTCAATTCGGAATATCCGCGGGGAAATGCGGATTCCGCCGTCGCTGAAACTGAAGGTGTTGATATCCGCCGCCGATGAGCAAACCAAAAAAACGGTTGAGAACGGCATCGGTTATATTCTGAATCTGGCCAATCTGGAATCCCTGGCCGTGGAAATTAACCTGGTTGAGCCGAAAGGCGTGGCAACCGGTGTCGTCGGAACGGCCAGAATATTCGTGCCGCTGGCCGGCATAGTTGATATCGCCGGAGAAAAAACCAGATTGGAGAAAGAACTGGCGAAAGTTTCCAGGGATGTGGAGCAAAGTTCCAGAAAACTTGCCAACCGCGATTTTTGCGCCAAAGCCGCGCCGGAAATCATCGCGAAGGAAGAAAAAAAATTAAAAGACTTCCGGGATAAATTCACCGCCCTGGATAATGCGCTTAAAAAACTGCAGGGGATTCAAGGCTGATGGTTTCTTTGCAAATCCGGAACATTATTAAAGCAGGGTTGGCCGAGGATATCGGCGCGGGCGACATCACGACGCGGGCCACCGTCAGTCCGGAAAAGAAGGGCAGAGCGGTCGCCGTGGCCAAGGACAATTTTGTGGTCGCGGGCGTTGACGTTTTTGCGGAAACCTTTAAATGCCTGGATAAAAGCATTAAAGTTAAAAAAATGGTTGCTGACGGATGCCCGGTGAGGAAAGGCGATGTGATCGCCGAGGTCGAAGGCGGTCTGGCGGGTATTTTGCAGGCTGAGCGGGTGGCGTTAAATTTGTTTCAGCGTATGTCCGGTATTGCTACGCTGACAGCGAAGTACGTGGAAGCAGTGCGCGATACGAAAACCAAAATACTGGATACGCGCAAAACTGTTCCGGGGCTGCGTGTTCTGGACAAAATGGCCGTCCGTCTGGGCGGCGGGACCAATCACCGCATTGGTCTTTATGACGGTGTGCTGATCAAGGACAACCACATTGAAGCCGCGGGCGGCATCACCGCCGCGGTCGCCGCGCAAAGAAAGCATCTGAAGAGCCGTAAGCTGAGAATCGAGGTGGAAACCAAAAATCTGCGGGAAGTCCGGGAAGCGCTGGCATGCGGCGTGGAGATGATTATGCTTGATAATATGACGAACGCCGCCATGAGAAAAGCTGTCGCTTTTATTGCCGGACGCGCCCTGACCGAAGCCTCCGGTAATGTTAATCTGCGGCGCATTCGGGCTATCGCCGCCACCGGCGTTGATTTTATTTCCATCGGCGAACTTACTCACTCCGTCCGCGCCGCGGATATATCATTGAAAGTGAAAGGCTGAAGATTAATGGCGGAACATCGCGGGAGAGAACGGCGGGAACGGGAACATGATGGAGATTCCGGCGCGGGTAGCGGGGCGGGTTGCCCGGTTGTTGCATGGATATGACAGGCTTTCCCATGGTTTCCGCGGATAGAATTCCTTCGCGTGAGGAATGCGATGAACTTATGGCGGAATACGGCATGCTGCCGAACATCATCGACCATTCCCGGCAGGTGATGCGTGTCGCCCTGATGATCACGGACCATCTCAAAAGCGGCCTGTCCATCAACAGAGAGCTGGTGATGGCGTCGGCGCTTCTTCATGATATCACCAAGACAAGATCGCTGAAAACAAAGGAGCCGCATGCCCAATCCGGCGGAAAGCTTTTGCGTGATTTAGGTTTTGCGCGCACGGGCGAGATTGTGGAACAGCATGTTCTGCTGTCGGCGTTTGATCCGCGGGAAAAATTAAATGAGCGGGAAATCGTCAACTACGCCGATAAGAGAGTGATGCATGACCGGATTGTCAGCCTTGCGCAAAGGGTGGAAGATCTCCTTCATCGCTATGGAGCGGTTGAGGAGACAAGGAAGATGATCCGGTTGAACGCAAGAAACGCCTACGCGATTGAAAAAAAGATTGCGGATTCCATGTCCGTTGATTTGGAAAGCGTCATCCAGGGAATGCAGAGTGAAAAGCGGCAAGATGAAAGGATGCCCTGACATGAATCTGTTTTTGTCGGATTTGAACCTGGCATCCCTTAAAAAGTTGATCTTCTTGCTGTTTGCGTTTCAAATGACTATGATGGCCGCCGTTTTTCCCCTGCGGGCGGAAGATACGGCGCCGGCCGGAGAAAAGACAATCGCCGCCGGGCGGACGGAGACAACCTCCTTGGAAAAGGAACCGGCGGGTACGGTGGGAATAGCCCGTTGCTACGCGAAAAAATTCAATGGAAGACGAACCAGTTCCGGGGCGATCCATGACCCGAAAAAGCTCACCGCGGCCCATTCCTCCTTGCCATTTGGCGCGCGGGTGAAAGTGGTGAATCTCGCCAACAATAAATCAGTGATCGTCACGGTCAATGATCGTTGCCGGGCGCATGAGCGGCCCTTTATTGATCTGTCAAGGCAGGCGGCGCGCCAGCTGGGCATGATCCGGCAGGGAAAGGCGAAAGTCCGGATTATTCTCGTTGAAAATGATGATCCGTCAGGCGAAGTTCCGGTTAACGCGCAAAATTGACCGTTTCCTGTTTATGTTTCATGAAAGAAAGGAGTTCTTGCGATGCATTTGAACAATCCGGAAGCCACCGCGCAGGCGCTGAACATCTTGAGAAGCGGCGATACTTTCCAGTGGTACGTTATTCCTCTCTTTCTAATGGTTCTTTACGTTTATGCCAACGAATATGAAAAAGGCAATTATCGCGTTATTGCCGGCGGCTTGGCCCTTTACATGGTCCACTGGTTTGTGGAAATCATCAATGCGCTTATCCAGCACGGTTTTGGTCATGCGCTATGGACTGTGCCTTCCGGAACCGCCTTCGCCATCATGGTGGGCGTCGGTATCGAAATCAGTTTGATGTTCTCCATCGCCGGAATTGTTGTCTGTAAGATGATGCCGGAAGACCCGGCGCTGAAAATTCTTGGCGTCAACAACCGTTTGTTCTTTTCCGTCGTTAACGCCGCTTTGGCGTCGATACTGGAAATATTCCTGGTGCGAACGCCGGCTTTTGTATGGGTTTATGAATGGTGGGGCGCTTTCCCGGTTTTTATAACGGTTTACATTCCCTTTTTCGCCGCCGCCTGTTATGTTCATGACTGGCGGCCCCGGGCGCAAAAGCTTTTCATCGGGTCTCTTTTGGCCGTCAACGCCCTTGGTCTAATCGTATTTGGCGGAATTCTTAAGTGGATATGAACGAGCCGGTCATGAAACTGCTGATCCGCGGCGGAAGCATCGCCGCCGGGCACGGTGTGAAAAGAAGTTATGCGGATATTCTCGCAGAATTCCTTCTGAAAGAAGGGATAACGGTTATTAACCGGTCAAGGCGCAAAGAGACCAGCTTTGACGGCATCGGCACATTCAACGTGGATATTGATGCCTTTCAGCCGGAGTTCCTGCTGATCCATTTTGGCGTGGATGATGCTTTTGGGTATGTTTACCGTTCCGAATTTCAGGAAAACCTTGTTCAACTGATCAGGCTGGCGCGCCATCGCTTCCAGCCGGTCATCTTTCTGGCGACTTCCCACACGTTTGATAACCCCGGCGATATGGACGCCGTCAATATCTTTTACAGGTCTTTGGGGATTATGGCTGCGGATTTGAACTGTCATCTGATTCCGGTGCACCGCCACTGGGAAGCTTATCTTGCGGAGCGCAACCTGGGCAACAAGGATTTAGTCCTGCATGATCCCAGGTATCCAAATGAAAGAGGCCATGAGGTTATGGCAGAGGCGATGATGACGGGGTTGCACCAAGCCGCATTTTTAAGTAAAATTTGTTAAAATAAGGAGGTAGATGATGGATCAGGTATTGTATCGGCGCGAAGGCGCCGTGGAAGTGGTCACGCTTAACCGTCCCCAGACCAGGAATTCCTTCAGCTTCGCCATGATCAAGGAACTGGGAGACCACTTCCAGCGCCTGTCACTGGAGGACGATGTCCGCGCGGTGATCATCACCGGATCGGGAAAGGGGTTCTGCACGGGGGCGGATCTTACCGGTCCGGACAACCGTCCTGATATTGCGCAGCCGGTGGGGATGCGTATCACTACCCAATGGTACAGCCGGGTCGCCTGCGGGATCATGAACCTGGAGAAACCGGTGATCGGCGCCGTCAACGGGGTGGCGGCGGGAGCGGGATGCAACCTGGCGTTTGCCTGTGACATTCTGATTGCTTCCGAGGCGGCTCGCTTTATCCAGGTCTTTGCGCGTCGCGGATTGATTGCGGACATGGGCGGCACTTTCTTCCTGCCTCGCCTCGTCGGCCTGGCGCGGGCAAAGGAACTCATGTTCCTGGCGGATGAAATCGATGCGCAACGGGCTTGGGAACTGGGCCTGGTGAGCAAGGTTGTGCCGGAAAATGATCTGATGCGCGCCGCCATGGAACTGGCGCAGCGGCTGGCGCACGGATCCACCCGGGCCATCGGCATGATGAAAAATATGCTCAACCGCTCCTTTGAAAGCGATTTGGAGTGCGCCCTGGAAAGGGAAGCGGCTATGCAGGGCATTGCCGTCAGCACCGGTGACGTGAAGGAAGGCATCATGTCCTTCTTTGAAAAGAGACCGCCGGACTTCAAGGGGAACTGACGGGGGCTTAATTCAGGCGGGAATGGAAAGCTCGATTGATGAAGGCGGAACAAATGGTTTGGAATTCAGAAATCTTGAAGCAAAATCTTGCCGGCAAATTCATTGGCCATCAACTTCATTATTATCAGGAAATCGATTCGACGAATGAAGAGGCATTTCGTTTGGGAATGAAAGGGGCGCCGGAGGGAACGGCGCTGATTGCGGAGGGCCAGCGCAAGGGCAGGGGACGCATGCAGCGCATCTGGTATTCGCCCGCAGACGCCAATATTTACACGTCCATTCTTTTGCGGCCGGCGTTTGAACCGGCGCATGCTCCGCGGATCTCCATCGCCGCCGGTGTCGCCGTAGCCGAAATCCTTAACCGGTATTGTCCGGGTAAGGCGTGTCTCAAATGGCCCAACGATGTGCTGATTGGCGGGAAAAAAGTTTGTGGAATTCTGGCGCAGATGAAAGTGTCGGAAAGCGTCATCGATTTTATTGTAGTGGGCGTCGGCATTAATGTGAACCTGGATTATACTAAAATGCCAAATGATCTTAGGAATATAGCAACATCGCTGTCTATTGAGACCGGCCGCAATATTTCGCGTCTGGAATTGATAATTCATTTGTATGAAAATATGGCAAAATGGTATAGAGAGCTCACGCAAAACGGGTTCGGCGCGGTCAGGGAAAAGTGGCTGAGCCTGGCTCCCATGATTGGCCGGAATGTTCAGGTTATGTTTCAGAATGAAGAATTAATCGGGAAAGCTCTGGGACTGGATGAAGATGGTTCCTTGATTCTTCTGACCCCTGAAAATAAAACGGTCAATGTTGCCGCGGGAGATGCGACTATATTGAAGAGGTAAAAATTATGCTGCTGGTAATCGACGTCGGCAACACAAACACGGTGCTGGGGCTTTATGATGAGGACAAACTTCAACATGACTGGCGAATCCGGACGGAGATTGATCACACGATTGATGAATACGGTGTGCTGATTTATAATCTGTATCAGTCCAGCCGGATGAAAGCCAAAGAGATTAAATCCATATCGGCAATCATTATTTCCTGCGTCGTGCCGCCGATGCTCAACATCCTGGAGCCTCTCTGCGTCAAGTATTTCAACATCAAGCCGATGATTGTGGGGCCCGGCATCAAGACGGGGATGCCGATATTTTATGATAATCCCCGGGAAGTCGGGGCGGACCGCATTGTGAATGCCGTCGCCGCCTACGACAAGTATCGCAAGGAATCCATTATTGTGGATTTCGGCACGGCGACCACTTTCGACTATGTCTCGCCCAAAGGTGAATACATGGGCGGCTGCATCGCCCCGGGGATTGTGATTTCCAGCGAAGCGCTTTTTGCGCGCGCTTCCAAACTGCCGCGCGTGGAGTTCAGCAGGCCGAAAACAATCATCACCAAGGATACGGTCAGCGCCATTCAGGCGGGCATTATGTTCGGATATGCGGGGCTGGTGGACGGCATTGTCAAACGCATGAAAGCGGAAGTCAAGACGCAACCGCTGGTGATTGCCACCGGAGGACTGGCGCGCATTGTGGCGCAGGAAGCCAGGTGCATTGATAAAATTGAAGAGATGCTGACGCTGGACGGTTTGCGTCTGATCTACGAGCTGAACCACAAGTCATGTTGAACGTCGGCCTGACGGGCGGCATCGCCTGCGGAAAATCCACCGTGGCGCAAATGTTTGCGCGCCGGGGCGGCTATCTGATTGATTTTGACACGCTGGCCCACGAAATTCAGGAACCGGAGAAACCCGCATGGAGAGATGTTGTTGATTTTTTCGGCCCGGATATTTTACAGCCTGATCGGAGCATCGACCGTAATAAACTGGCGGCGGTGGTCTTCAACCATCCGGAAAAACTCAAGACGCTTAATGAAATCGTTCACCCGCGCGTTTATGAGGAGTGGCGTGAACGTCTGGCGAATATTCAATCGCAAAATCCGCATGCCATTGTCTTTGCGGACGTTCCGCTGTTGTTTGAAGGCCGGATGCAATCTCTATTTGATCTGACGGTGCTGGTGATTATTGAGCCGGAAGAGCAAATTGTTCGCTTGATGTCTCGAAATGCGCTTAGCCGCGAGGATGCATGTTGCAGATTATCCAGCCAGCTGCCGATTCGCGACAAAATTCCCCTGGCGGACATCGTGATCAACAATCAAAGCGATGTCGGAGAAACCGAAAAACGCGTAGCCGAAGTGTGGAAAGATTTATTGAACAGGGAACAGGCGCAAAACCTGAGGGGCGGGATGCAAGATCATATCGTTGATTTCCAAGGGGATCAGCGCAGCAAAATCAAATAAAGCGGAGGTAAATAATGATTGAAAAAAATGTGATGACGGATTTCAGCGCAAAAGTGTCCGAGCCGGTGATTGGCGCGGGGACCTATGTTCACCCGCTGGCGGCGGTGATCGGCAATGTCATTCTGGGTAATAACGTCATGGTTGCGCCGACGGCCTGCGTGCGCGGCGACGAAGGACAGCCGCTGTATATCGGCAACGATACCAACGTGCAGGACGGCGTGGTCATTCATGCGCTGGAGACAGAGCTGGACGGCAAGCCGGTGGAAAAGAATCTGATGGAAGTCGCAGGCAAAAAATATGCGGTTTATGTGGGCAATCGCGTGTCCCTGGCGCACCAGGTGCAAATTCACGGACCGGCAGTCGTGATGGACGATACCTTTGTCGGCATGAAGGTGCTGGTTTTCAAGTCTTTTGTCGGGAAAAATTGCGTTATTGAACCGGGGGTTATTTTAATGGGCGTCAAAGTGGCCGACGGCCGTTATGTGCCCGTCGGGTCCGTCATCAAAACCCAGGCGGAGGCGGACGCCCTGCCGGTGATTACCGCGGATTATCCCATGAAGGAGATGAACAAGGGGGTGCTGCATGTCAACAAGGCCCTGGCCAAAGGGTATCTGGCGGCTGTAAAATAAAGCGACAAAAGAAGGACAAAAACAGCCGGTTCCCATGATCATGTGGCCCGGCTGTTTACTTTGCGCCATGTTAATCAAAAGTCAATCTTCATCCGGGCATCAAAAGCAAAACACCTGCCTTTCCTGCGGTACGACGAAAAATGTTGAAAAACGACGCTATTGCTCAGTGAAATGCCGCCAGCATCTGCGTCAGAAGCTCAACGCCCGCAGCGGTCTGCTGCAGGCCCTGAATACGCGCTATGCGACATTTTATTTTACGGATACGATGATTATTCTGGATGTTGTTCCTCACGGGATCAGGCAAATCTTTCGCTATGCGGTTTTGCGCACCGAAGGGAACAAGCCGGCCGAGGACTTCGGCAGGATGACCAACATGCTCGGTGATGTCTGGTGGGCGGAGGAAAGGCGAACGGCCAAAAACTATCTGGCTTCGCGGCGCGTTCTGGAAATGGCCGAAAGACTGTTCATGGAGGAAGGTCTGAGGCGGCCGCGCTTAATCAAGGCGCCGACCGTCCATCCGGAAAATCTGGTTTATCTGGGCATGGCCAGGGCTGATCTTTCTTCCCGCGAGTTGCCGAAAATCATCAAGAACGCCTACCGGCGGCAGGTGAAGATTCATCATCCCGACAAGGGTGGAAGTTCCGCCTCCTTTCGTAAAATTCATGAGGCATATCAAGATCTGTTGCGCTGGGCCGACCATCCCAAGTTTATCCACCGCCGCGGCTTTCCCGATAAATGGTACTACGACGGGGACAATAAAAAATGGGTGCAGCCGCTGCCGGTGAGAAAATGACTTTTATCAGCCTGTCTGGGAGGGAGTGGTTTTAAAGATTTCCACCAGCTCCGGATCAAACATCTTTTCCTTCTGTTCTTCAAAAAACAACATGGTTTCTTCCCGGCTCCATGCCTTGCGGTACGGCCGGTCAGCGGTCAGGGCGTCGTAAACGTCGGCAACGCTGATGATGCGGGCGTAGAGGGGAATATCCTTCTCCTTTAACCCCTCGGGATAGCCTGTTCCGTCCCAGCGCTCGTGATGATAGAGGATGCCGGAAAGAATTGCTTCGTAAGAGGGAATGGATGAAATAATTTTCGTTCCGGATGGCGGATGCTTTTTGATCTCGTTGAACTCCTCGTCGCTCAGTTTTCCAGGTTTGTCCAGAATCTGTTCCGGAATGGCGATTTTGCCAATGTCATGAAGAATGGCGGAAATGGTCAATATTCTCATCTGCTCTTCATCCAGTTCCAGCAGGCGTCCTATTTCTTCCGCGTAACGGGTCACCCGTTCACTGTGCCCCGCCGTCCATGGGGATTTCGCGTCAATGGCCCGAGTCAGGGCGATCAGGATTCCGATCAGAAGAGCTTCCCTTTCTTTTGCAGAGGCGATGAGCCGGAAGGACATTTTGTTCAGGGATTCGGCAAGAATTCCGATTTCGTCGTTTTCCGTGACCCGAAACCAGTGATTATAATGGCCTGAGGCGATGAAAGCCGCTTCACGGGAGAGCTTGATGATAGGGCGGGCAAGCCAGAAGCTGATAAGGTGCCCAATGATGTGGGAGAGGATAAGAATGATGATGGTAAACAGGAAGAACTTGCCCAGGCTATTTCTGATGATGGTCAGAATGCCGGGCCTGTTGACGTTGAAGGAGAGAATATAGGCGTTGCGTCCGTCCTTCATGGATATATCGACATCAACGTGCACATTGTCTTCCCTGCCGTAAAACAACGGGGAGGATGTTACGATTTTGTCGTGCCGCGCCCTTTCCAGGCTGCGTTTCCGGACCGGGTCGGAGACGGTTTCCGAACGGTATGCGCCGTCGGGAGCCGCGTAAATGTGCCGCCATTTTCCACCGGTATTTGCATAGTACAGATCAAAGTTGAGATTGGGGGAAAAACCTTGAATCAGACGGGTGGCGGCGGTGATATCGTCCCTTTTATGATTGATGATTTTAAGAAGGATGTCTCCTTCCGGGTCAGTCTGCGATAGAGCCATGATTTGCTGACGGATCAGATGGGCAGTGGCGCGAATGACTGTTGTCGTTGAAGCGATTGTCAGGTAAATAACTGAAAAATAGCTGATGACAAGGCCGAAGACGGTGAACGATATGGTCAGCCTGCGCCCCAGGGAGGGACTCCAGAAATTGAAGAACCGGAAGGCCGGTGAGTGAAAATCCATCATGGCTGTCTTTTATAGCTAAATGTATTCAATGCGTTGTCCGTGCGTCAAACCGGAAATACAAACGATCAGCTTTCCTTTACCGTTCAGGTTTTTTAAAATCAATGATAAATTTCGCGATTATCTTTTGCCCGGCGTTTCGACTAAGGGATCTGACGGATCATGACTGCAATTCACAATTCTTTCAACAAGACAGGTTTACTGGGTGAATAATGAAAGGGGATAATAATATAGAGCATGGATATAACCGCAGTTTTTGCTTATGTCATAAATGACATAAACCATTAAAATTATTCATATTTTACATTGACAACGTACGGCGTTGAATATATAACATGCAACCTGTAAAAGGTGTTTTTCAGGAAAATATCTTGCTCGTTTGCCTCGATATTTCCAGGCGGTTTTTCTCTGAAAATGATGGCTCAAAGAAAAAAACGGCGCTGGGAAGATTAAAAGAGCATGAAAAGAATATTTTGAAATTTCGAGAAAGGAGAAGGAATTCATGAACGTCAGCAGAAGAGGTTTCTTAAAACTTTCCGGAGCTGTCGCGGCGGTCAGCGGCCTGGGGATCAGCCTTGCGCCGGCATCCGCCCACGCCCGGGAATTGAAAATCAAGTATGCCAAAGAAACCACCACCGTTTGCCCTTACTGTTCCGTGGGATGCAGCATTATCGTGTCCGTGCGCGACGGGAAGGTGATCAACACAGAGGGGGATCCGGACAGCCCGATTAACAGGGGCGCTCTGTGCAGCAAGGGTGGTTCGATCTACCAGATGGCCGAAAACGTTAATCGTCTGGGCAAACCGCTTTACCGTGCGCCTTTCGCCACCGAATGGAAGGAAGTTGAGTGGGAATGGGCGTTTGAGAAAATCGCGGCGAACATCAAGAAAAGCCGCGACGCCAGTTTCAGGGCAACCAATGCGAAAGGTGAACTCGTCAACCGCACGGAAGGCATCGCCTCGGTCGGATCGGCGGCACTGGATCTGGAGGAATGCTTCACGTATCAAAAATTCTTAAGGGGGTTGGGCCTGGTTTACATCGAACATCAGGCCCGTATCTGACACAGCCCGACTGTACCGGCTCTGGCAGAGTCGTTCGGACGCGGCGCCATGACCAATCACTGGGTCGATTTTAAAAACAGTGATGTTATTCTGATTATGGGAAGCAATCCCGCTTCCAATCATCCTGTGTCCTGGAAATGGATACAGCATGCCGTCGATAATCGCGGCGCGAAAATTATCTGTGTCGATCCGCGTATCACGCAGTCGGCTTCCAAGGCGCATCTTTACGCGCCGCTTCGGTCAGGAACGGACATTGCTTTCCTGGGCGGCATGATCAAATACATCCTCGACAACAATCTGTATTTTGAAGAATACGTCAAAAACTACACCAACGCTTCTTTTTTGGTGAATCCGGAATTCAAGCTTCCGGGAGACAACAATGGTGTATTTTCCGGCTTGACGGACGGGAAGTATGACAAGGGCACCTGGTCTTATCAGACCGGCCCCGACGGCGTGATCAAGAAAGACAAGAGTCTGCAGGACCCCAACTGCGTCTTCCAGCTTTTGAAAAAGCATTATTCCCGCTACACACCGGAAAAAGTCAGCAAAATTACCGGCACCCCCGTGGAAAAGCTGATCGAGGTTTACAAGCTCTACGGTTCAACCGGCAAGCCGGATAAAGCCGGCGTTGAACTTTACGCGATGGGCTGGACGCAGCATACAGTAGGAACGCAGAATATCCGCACTATGTGCATGATCCAGCTGCTGCTGGGCAACATGGGCATTGCGGGCGGCGGCGTCGCGGCGATGAGAGGCGAAGGCAATGTGCAGGGTTCCACGGACCACGGCCTGCTGTTCCACATCTGGCCGGGTTATCTCAGCACGCCGACAGCGTCCCTGACTAATCTTAAAATCTATAATGAAAAACAGACTCCCACCACCAAGGAAAAAGACAGCTTGAACTGGTGGAAAAACAAGCCCAAGTATGTGGCCAGTTTCCTGCGCTCCATGTACGGGACAAATCTGACGATGGAAGAAGCTTATGATACTTTGCCGAAGGTGGATGACGGCGCCAATTACTCCTGGCTGTCGATTTTTGACCAGATGTACAAGGGAAAGTTTACGGGTTTCTTCGCTTGGGGCATGAACCCCGCATGCAGCGGCGCTCACTCCAATAAGGTTCGTCAGGCCATGACCAAGGTGGATTGGGTGGTCAATGTCAACCTGTTTGATAATGAAACAGGCTCCTTCTGGCGTGGTCCCGGCATGGATCCCACCAAGGTCAAAACGGAAGTTTTCATGCTGCCCTGCGCCGCTTCGATTGAAAAAGAAGGCAGCATCGCCAACAGCGGCCGGCTTCAGCAGTGGCGCTATAAAGCGGTCAATCCTCCGGGAGACGCAATGCCGGACGGCGACATCATGACGGAAATTCTCTTTAAGGTTCAGGAACGCTACGAGAAAGAAGGCGGACCGCATAAGGAAGCCATCATGAAGCTGACCTGGCCCTACGGCAAGATGGTTGGCAAGCATTTCCATTACGATCCCCGCAAGGTTGCGGCCGAAATCAACGGCTTCTTCCTGGAGGACAAGAAAATTGAAAATCCCACCAAGAAGGGAGAATTCAAGGAATTCAAGAAAGGCGATCTCGTTCCCACCTTTGCCTGGCTGCAGGATGACGGTTCCACCTCATCGGGCTGCTGGGTGTACTGCGGTTCCGTGACGCCGGACAAGGGTATCTTGCCCATGCGCCGCGGTCAGGCTGATCCTACCGGATTGGGTCTGTTTTCCGAATGGTGCTGGTCGTGGCCGGTCAACCGACGCATTATTTACAATGGCGCGTCCGTTGACTTAAACGGCAAACCCTGGGATCCGAAACGCGCCGTCATTACCTGGAACGGCGAAAAATGGGTAGGCGATGTTCCGGACGGCGTGGGCAATCCCGGTTCCGGTCGTCCGCCTTTCATCATGAAACCGGATGGCGTAGCCAGCCTCTATGGTCCGGGCCTGGCCGACGGTCCCTTCCCCGAGCATTACGAACCGCTGGAATGCCCGGTGGAGAAGAACCTGATGTCTCCGCAGAAGAATAATCCGGCGATCAAGCGCTTTGACAAGAAGGGGGTCGGTTCCGATCTGGATGTTTATTCCAATGTGGGAACTTGCGATCCGCGCTTCCCGTTTGTCTGCGCCACCTATCGCGTGAGCGAACACTGGCAGACAGGCGTTTTGACCCGCTGGTGTCCGTGGCTGGCGGAAATGCAGCCCGGCATGTTTGTGGAAATGAGTTTGGAACTGGCGAAGGATAAAGGCATTCAAAATGGCGACAAATGCATCGTCAGTTCGGCGCGCGGCCAGGTGGAATGCATCGCCATTGTCACGCCGCGTTTCAAACCGTTCAATATTGACGGCAACACGATTCATGAAATCGGCATTCCCTGGCATTTTGGCTGGATCACCACCAAAGAACGGCCTTACAATCCGGGCGACAAGAAGGCGGAAGTGTTCACCCATGGCGACGCGGCCAACCTGCTGGTTCCAACTATCGGCGACGCCAACACCATGATTCCGGAGAGCAAAGCCTTCATGGCGAACGTTGTGAAGAAGGGGGTGAAGTAAGATGACCGAGAAAATTAAATTATACGACGATTCGAAATGCACCGCCTGCCGCGGCTGCCAGCTCGCCTGCAAACAGTGGAACGCGCTCAAAGCTTCTCAGACGGAAAATCGGGGCACCTACCAGAACCCGCCTTCGCTGAATCCGAACACTTTTTTGCTGATCCACTACCAGGATTATGTGGATAAGCAGGGCAACGTCAAGTGGCTGTTCCGCAAGGAAGCCTGCATGCACTGCACCGACGCGGCCTGCGTGACGGTCTGCCCCAGCGGCGCCCTGCACTACAACAAGGAAACCAAAACCGTCGGTCTGGATCACGAAAAGTGCATCGGCTGCAAAGAGTGCGTGGCGGCCTGCCCGTTTGAAATTCCGCGCTGGGACGCCAAAACGGATAAGGTCTACAAATGCGACATGTGCGAAAGCCGGATTACCAACGGCATGGACCCGGCGTGCGTGAAAGCCTGTCCTACCGGCGCATTGTCTTGGGGTGAGAAGGATAAAATGCTGAAAAAGGCCGGGAAGCGCGCCAAAGAAATCGGCGGCGACGCCACAACCTACGGCGACAAATACTGCGGCGGCACACACTTCATGTACGTGCTGAAGGAAAAACCGGAAGTTTATGCGGATATTCATACGAATCCGGGCGTGCCCTGGTCTGTCACTCTCTGGAAGGGTTTGTTAAAACCTCTCAGCCTGCTGGCTGGCGGCGGTGTTTTGGGAGGCGCCTTTCTTC
>CAZBGE010000014.1:0-37904 GCA_964491435.1 uncultured Smithella sp. | reverse complement strand
TTGGGTAACAAGCAAAATCAGTCCAAATAAGTAATGTTTTCAATGATATTTTTTTCAAACGGGGTAATTTGGACAGCAGTGATCAGTCGCAAAAGAAAATCCATTTCGATTTTATATTTGTCGATGAAGAGGATTTTGAAAAATACAAGCCGGACAGTTTTGCCGGACTGGTCAAACACTTTAGAAAACATAAAGATTCATCGATTTAATAGCGTCCGGTCAGGATCCGCAGATCCGTCAGCGCCATCCGGTAATTCAACTGCGCCGCATAACCATCCGCTTCCGCCTTGGCCAACGCGGCTTGCGCCGCAAGAACGTCCGCCTCCAGATTTAGTCCGGCCTGGTTCCGGTCCGTTTGCAGCTTGAAATCTTCCCGGCGGAAAGCCAGCACTTTCTTGGCTAATGTAATCAATGCGGCCGATTGCGTGAGTTTCCGGCGCGCTTTGCCGACGTCCGCGTCAACCTGCTCGCGCGTACCCGCCAGATTTTCTTCGGCCTGTTTTTTCAGGGAAAGACGTTGCCTCCTGACATACGTATTGGAAAAGGCATCCTGGATATTCCATTTCATTAACACACCGATAAATGTATTGTTTTCCGGGTAGAGCGTAATGCCTTCCTGCCAGGTGTAACCGCCCACAACCCCAAAGTCGGGCAGATAATTGTACTGGCTCGCACGCACGGCATGCTCCGCCTTTACTTGATACAGAAGCGCCAGCTTTACGTCGTTGTTGCCGCCTTGCGCCACGGCATCAACCGGCGCGTCCTGGGCCGGAACATCATCAACGGAAACAGGCTCAAGGACGAATACGCTCCCGGCAGACAGGCCGGTCAGGCGCTTCAAATCCGCGTCATAATCATCCATCTGGATATTAATTTTTAAAAGGTTCTGTTCTTCATCAGCCACATTGGCGCGCAATCCCGTTTCACCGGCTTTGACGGCCTTGCCAGCCAGAACGGCGCTTTCCGCGTCATAAAGCTTTCTCTGGGCCAACAATAACTTGAGTTGAGCCTCTTCTTTCCGCTTCCGTAAAATCAGCAAACCGAAATACAATTTTTCGGCGTTTTGTTTAACTTGCATGGCCGCCCCGGTCTGCTCTAACTTGACGATTTGCAGTTCCGTTTCGGAAACATCAACGCCAGCCTTGATTTTCGGAATTTGTGAAACCGGCTGATATAAAACAGCGCCGGCGCCATACAGTTCACGGTCCCCCACCTCAAAAATTTTATCGGCTGGCGGCATCGGCATGCCGCCCAATACAGGAGGAAGATCGCCGAATGAACCGCGCGGAATATTCAGGGCGGGCGCATGCTCATTGTATTGATAAGCGCCGGCAACAGTCACGGATGGAAAATATTTAACTTTGCTTTCATTGACTTTTTGCTGTTTTTCCTCCACCTGCAGCCGTTTCACGTTGAGCAGACGGTTGTTCCGCAAAGCCAGCTCCGTTACTTTTTGCAAATTCAATCTTTCCAGGTTTTGCTGGGCGTTGACGTTTGGCGAACATAGAAGAAGCGCCGGGAAAACAAGCAACAAGGCGGCTTCCGGTTTAATCCCTTGCCCTGCTCCGGCTTCTTTGCCGGACGGTTTGAGCATCCGGGCGTAGAGAACCGGCACCAGCACCAATGATATGCCCATCGCCAGCATGATGCCCACGGCGATGACACTGGCCAGGGGGCTCCACATGGGCGATCCGGAAATAATCATGGGCATGACGCCTGTCGCCGCCGCGCTGGCCGTTAAAAAGATAGGGCGCAGCCGCCTTTTTCCTGCTTCCAGGGCGGCGGTGGAAACAGATTCTCCTTTTTGCACAAGCTCATTGGCGTGGTCGAGCAGGATGATGGCATTTCTCACCACCAGGCCCGACAAACTGATCAAGCCGACAAAGGCCGTAAACCCGAACGGGTTACGGGTCAGGAATAACCCCAGTAACGCTCCAAACACACTGAGGGGAATCGTCAGCATGACGATAAACGTTTCCTTCAAATTGCGAAACTGAAACAGCAGCACAAGGAAGATCAAGAGCACGCTGACGCCAAAAGCCAGACTCATTTGCTGGTAAGTTTCCACCTGGTTTTCATATTCTCCTCCGTATTTGATGCCGTATCCCAAAGGCAAAGCCAGTCCGGAAAGGTCCGGTTTTATTTTTTTCAAAATTTGCGACGCCAGAAAGCCTTCTTTCGGCTCACAGAGCATGGTCAATGTTCTCAGGCCGTTGAGGTGCATAATCCGGCCGGTGTGCCATTCGTTTTCCAGGGTGGCGATCTGGCGCAGCGGCACGGCCGCCCCGGTGACAGGCGAGGGCAGATACATATTTTGCAAATCGTCAAAATCACGCCTGTTTTGTTCATCCAGACGCAGCAGAATATCAACCGGCAAATCTCCTTCATACAAGGTGGATACAGGAGCGCCGGTAAATCCCCCATAGATGGCTCCGGCAATGCCGGCCGTGGTGAATCCCAGGCGTTCTGCGCCATCCCTGGGCCGAATGGCGACGCCGTAGTAATCCTCCCTGAAATCGGCACGGACAAACGCCGCCATATTTGTTTTTTGAATAATATCATGCACCTGATTGCCGATGCCTTTAAGCGTGGCCAGTTCATCGCCGGTAATTCTGATTTCCAGGGATGCAACCGCGGCCTTTCCCTGCTGCATGAGCCTGGCCTGAACGTTTCCTTCGGGTACTTCCCGCAGGGCTCTGGTGTTTAATTCCAGATGCAGCTGCTGCGCCTCCTCGTCTGTACGCGTATTGACCAGAATCTGCGCAAAATTTTCAACAGGAGGCTCGGGCATAAAATTATAATAAAAGCGAGGTGAGCTGGCGCCGGCAAACGTCGCGAAGGAAACAACCCGCTGGTCGTTTTTCATCAGTTCCTGGATTTTCAGAATCGCCTGTTCCGTTCTCTCCAGCTTAGTGCCGGTGGGCATCCAGAGATCGACGACAAACTGGTTCCGTTCGGCGGCCGGGAAAAATTTCTGTGGAATAATCTGATATAAAAGAACCGCCAGCAACAGAGTGGACAGACATCCGGCAATTGTCAGCAGGGAATGCGCCATGCACCAGGCGATCGTTTTATCGTATCCCCGCTGTAACAGGGAAAGGAGCGATGCCTTTTTCCCGTCCGGTGTCGCTTCGGCGGCAGGATCGTGAAGGCCCTTTTTAATAAAGGTCAAGCACAAAACCGGCGTAAAAAGCATGGCCACAACAAAGGAAGACGATAGCGCAATGGTGACCGTCAGAGGCAAAGCAATAATGAACTCGCGAACCATGCCGGTCAGAATCACCAGCGGCAGAAAGGCCGCGATGATGGTCAGAGTGGCGGTCAGAATGGGCACAACCAGTTCGGTGGCGCTTTTCCAGGCGGCGGTTTGCCGGTCCACCCCGCGATCCAGGAGTTCCACATAATTATCGGCAACAACGACGGCGTCGTCCACCACCATGCCTAAAACCACAATCAGGGAAGCCAGCGAAACCTGGTGCAGTTCAATGCCTGCGGCGCGCATGATGGCAAACGTCACCGCAATGGTCATGGGAATGGCTGCGGCGGCAACGGCGGCCACGCGAAACGGCAGCAAAAGCATGATCATCACAATAACAGCAATAATCGCCATCATAAACTCGCGGAAAAATTGGCTGACATTTCTTTCGACGATTTCAGGCTGATTAACAATCGTGGTCAGTTTGACGCCGGCGGGAAGCAATTTTTCTGTTTTTTGCATCAATTTTTCTACTTCCCTGCCGAATTCGACAATATTGTTGCCTTCATGCATCTGAACGGCCAGCAACATGCCGCTGCGTCCGTTAACCATGACCTTGGACGCCGGTTCCTGATACTGACGTTGAATACGGGCAACGTCTTTCAATCGGACTACCTGGCCGGTTCCGGCAACCCCGATGATCTGATCGGCGATCTCCGCTTCGGTTCTGTAATATCCCTGGCCGTAAAGTGTAATTTTGGCATCAGACGTTTTGACCGCTCCGGTGGGACCGATGGCATTTTGTGACTGCAACACCTGCATGACTTTCGCAAAAGAGATGCCATACTGTCCCAACTTTGCGCTGTCGGACGCGATAACAATCTGCTCTTTCTGCTCGCCGAGGCGTTTGATTTTGGAAACAGCTTTTATGGTCTTGAGGCCGTCCTCCAGTTTCCGGGTATAATCCCGCAACCGGGCGTAGTCGGGATGGTCCATCTCAACGGCGACAAGCAGCGCTTCCGTATCCCCGAATTGATAATTAACAAAAGGCCCCTGCACGCCCGGCGGCAGATTGACGGCTTTCAGAACAAGCAGTTGATGGTTGAGTTTGCTCCAGAAAACATCGACATTCTCAACATTGTCATTCACCCAGACATTAATAATGACGGCGCCGTCGCGCGTGGCGGACGTTGTTTTATCTTTCTTAACTTCTTCGCATTGAAAGAGATATTCTTCCAGTTTTTTAGTGACCTGTTCTTCAACTTGCAGTGAATTCGCCCCGGGATAATAGGCAATGATCTGCCCGACACGAACCTGGATTTTAGCGTCTTCCCGCCGCGGCATATAAAGCAAAGAATAGACGCCGGCCAGAAAAGTCAAAATCAGGACGGATATGGTCACCTGCGGATATTTGAGGGATTTTTTTACAAAATTCATCTTTTTTACTTTAATGTAATGGCAGATCCGTCATTTAACTTATGCTGACCGCCGACGATGACCCATTCATCAGACGCAACACCGGAAGTGACTTCGATGTTGTTACCCATCATGCGGCCTAATGAAATTTTGCGTTTAAAAGCCTGCTTCCTGCTTTGATCGGCGATGAAAATATACGAAGTATTGTCCAGGTCGCGCAGCACTGCCTCCACGGGCACGG
The DNA here is from genome assembly GCA_964491435.1 of uncultured Smithella sp. GTDB lineage: Bacteria > Desulfobacterota > Syntrophia > Syntrophales > Smithellaceae > UBA8904. The sequence continues at coordinate 33,051 of CAZBGE010000014.1, read as the reverse complement.
CGAGCACATCCTTTTTCTGTCCCGACATTATTTTTACTTCAGCCGTCATGCCGGGACGAAGGATGAAACCGGGATTATTGACGTCTATCTTTACGCTGAAAGACCGCGTCGCCGGTTCGGCAAGAGAACCGATTTCCACAACCTTGCCGGTAAAGGCGGCCTCGGCCGATGAAACGGAAACGCTGGCAAGACTGCCGATTTTAACCTGCCGCAAATCGCTTTCGGGGACAGCGGCGCTGACATGCACGACGCCAATGTCCGAAACGGCGAACAGCGGCAGACCGACACCGGCAATCTCCCCGACTTCCGCGCCTCTTTTCAGCAGCACGCCGTTGATCGGGGAATACAGTTTCGTATCCGACAGATTCTTGCTTTGCAGCCTTTGCTGCGCCCTGGCCAGCTTTAATGTGTTGGATATTTTGGAAAAATCACCATCCGCCACACTCTCCCGCTCATGCATCATGCTCAACCTGTGGAATTCATCCTGCGCTTGCGCGAGGTTGGCATCGGCCATCTCTTTGGCGATTTTATAGCTTTCTGGATCGAGGCTGGCCAGCAATTGTCCGGCTTGCAGAGTATCCCCTTCATGGACCGCAATGTAATTGACCCTCCCGGCCACCAGAAAGCCCAGTTTCACTGTTTTACGGCCTTCAATATTTCCGCTGGCCGAAATTTCTTTCACGGCGCTGGTTTTTCCTATTTGTTTGGCCGCCACAGGCAAGGGAACAATCGTCTGCTGATTGGCCGCCCTGTTGCTGTTGCAGCCGAAAATCATGAACAAAGCCATTAAAAAGAAGCAGGCGCCTGACTTATTGTTTTTCACAAGATGACCTCCATGACAAAAAATATCTGCGCCGCCTTTTCATCTTAATGCGGTCTGGCGGCTATCCCGTACATAATGATATCGACAACATGGTCCAAATCATGCTCGAAGTCTTCCACGTCAATCATGGGACCGATGAATTTTCGATAAACGAAAAACCCGACAAGATTGCCGTAAATACTGCGGGAAGCAACCAGCGGATCGATGTCTTTGTCCATCAGGCCTTTGGCGACCATTTCCTCACGGAATAATTTGAATATTCCGAGCGCCTTGGAAATGATTTTTTCATAAAGAATTTTCCGGATGTCTTCATGGTACATGGCCTCGGTGACAACAATGCGCAGCATCGGATAAATCCCTTCCATCAGCTCAAAGCGCTCTTTCAATAAGGCCTTGATGACAGATCGCAAATCTTTGTGGTTTTCGTTGAATAGAACCTTTTTGAAGCTGTCCAGGATCAGCGGTTCGCCCACGATGTTGACCAGATGAATTAAGATGCCCCGGAGAATATCTTTTTTTGTTTTAAAGTAGCGAAAGATTGTTCCTTCAGCCACTCCGGCCAGGCGCGCAATTTCACTCGTGCTGGAGGCGCTGAATCCTTTTTCAGAAATTACCGTAATGGCTGCTTCGAGGATCTTCTTTTCCTTTTCCGGCATTTTTAAATCTGGAAGTTTCATCATCCATCCCTGTCAATTTTGTGCATGCAATGCAACTATATGTTTTGAAAGTTCAAACCGGACAGTAATATTACAGAGTGAGCACTCACTCATTTTGTGATTTTTGTCAATGTCTTTTTGCACAGCGTTAACATCTCGAATATGATATAAGAAAATCATGATTATTCGCAACCTTATTCATGAAACAATCCTGAGACTGGAAGCCGCGGGAATTCCCTCGCCCAGGCTGGACGCGGAAGTCCTGCTGGCTTTTTGCCTGGACTGCAACCGCTTGGAATTTATTAAAAATCCCGGCAGACAGGTCAGCGATGAACAATTGACGGCTTTCTATAAAATGATCGGCAGGAGATTACGTTTCGAACCGGTGGCTTACATTACCGGACGGAAAGCCTTCTGGTCGTTGACACTGGAGGTTAATCCCGATGTGCTGATCCCCCGTCCCGATACGGAAGTGATTGTTGAAGAAGCGCTGTTCGTCTGTCAGGCCGAGTCTTTTGAGCGACCGCTGATTTTAGACATCGGCACAGGCAGCGGCGCCATTGCGCTGGCTTTGGCCAAAGACATTGTTGCGGCTCGCCTGACGGCCACCGACATTTCAGCGGCCGCGCTGGCCGTGGCGCAAAAAAATGCCCGGTTGCTGGGGCTGGAAAAATCCATTACTTTTCTTCAGGGAAATTTATTTGAACCGGTTTCGGATAAATTTAACATGATTGTCTCCAATCCCCCCTATATCGGAGCAGGGGAGTATGAAACACTCGCCGCCGGCGTCAAAGATTTCGAACCGAAAGAAGCGCTTTGGGCGGGTGAAACAGGTGTGGAATTTTATGAAAAACTGGTATATCAAGCGCCAAATTATTTAAGAGAAAAGGGCTGGCTTTTGCTGGAAATCGGCGCTAAACAGGGTGAACTGGTGTGCGCCATCATGAAGGCAAGCGGTTTTTATGACCGCATCGATGTGCGCGCCGATTACGCCGGGCTTTCCCGCGTGATCAAAGGAAGGAGAAAATAAATGGATAAAATAGTTGTTCACGGCGGCAAGCCGTTACATGGCGATGTTCAGGTGAGCGGCGCGAAAAACGCCGCCCTGCCGGTTCTGACGGCGGCGCTTTTAACCGAAGGGACCTGCACATTTTCCAATATTCCCGATCTGGTTGATATCAACACCGCCTATAAGCTTTTAAGAAATATGGGCGTGGAAATTGAAGGTGAAAACACCGTCACCATCAGCGCTGAAAAAATCACCAGCAGTGTCGCTCCCTATGATCTGGTGAAAACCATGCGGGCGTCCATTCTGGTTCTGGGGCCGCTGGTGGCGCGCATGGGCCAGGCCCGGGTATCATTGCCCGGCGGCTGCGCCATCGGCGCGCGTCCGGTGAATCTGCACATCAAAGCGCTGCAGGATATGGGCGCCAAGGTTGAACTGCAAAGTGGCTATATCGAAGCCAGGGCAAGCAGGCTCAAAGGCGCTGATATCTATTTTGATCTGCCAACGGTCACGGGTACGGAAAATATCATGATGGCGGCGACGCTGGCGGAGGGGACGACCGTGCTGCACAACGCCGCACGCGAACCGGAAATCAGCAATCTGGCGGATGTTCTCATAGGAATGGGCGCCAGGATCAGCGGCGCGGGCACAGACGTCATTACCATCACCGGCGTCACGTCGCTCTCCGGAACCGATGCCGCGATCATTCCCGATCGCATCGAAGCCGGCACGTTTATGATTGCCGCCGGCATGACCCGTGGAGAAATCAATGTACTGGGATGTCATGCTCAGCATCTGGACGCTCTGATCAATAAACTGCGGGACACAGGCATGAAAATCACACCCATTGAGGGAGGATTGAAAGTCGCTGCGGGCAAAAAAATCCACAATGTTGATGTAAAAACCCTTCCCTACCCCGGTTTTCCAACGGATTTACAGGCACAGATCATGGCTTACATGTGCGTTGGCGGCGGCCTTTCCGTTATTACCGAAACCGTTTTTGAAAACCGTTTCATGCACGTCAGCGAACTGATGCGCATGGGCGCGGACATCGTGATTCAGGGAGGCAGCGCCGTCGTACGCGGCGTCTCCGCCTTATACGGCGCCCAGACAATGGCGACGGATTTGCGGGCGTCCGCCTGCCTGATTCTGGCGGCGCTGGCGGCCAAAGGCATGACGGAAATTTCGCGCGTCTATCATATTGACCGCGGTTATGAAGGCATTGAAAAGAAATTTTCCGCCCTGGGGGCGGAGATCCAGAGGGTGAAACAATAACATGAAGATTCTTCGAGCCGATGCGCCTGAATTCCGTGATTTTTTCCAGGCCCTGAGACGGCGGGGCGGCGCGTTTACGCCGGAACTGCTGGAGGGCGTGGCGCAAATTGTTTACGATGTTTCCCGGCGCGGTGATGATGCGCTGTTTTATTATACAAAAAAATTTGACGGCCATGACCTGACCGCCGCCACGATCGAAGTCAGCGACAAGGAAAGAAAAGCAGCGCTGCGACAGGTCAAAACGGAAGACCTCGAAGTGATTCAATTTTCCGCACGGCGGATTGAAAAATACCATCGCCATCAAATTGCCTCCGGATGGTCGATGGATGACGAAAACGGGGCGACACTGGGCCAGAAAATACTGCCCCTGCAGCGGGCCGGCATTTACGCGCCCGGCGGCAAGGCATTTTATCCTTCCACGCTGCTCATGGCGGCGATCCCGGCCCGCATCGCCGGCGTAAAAGAAATTCTGCTGGCCAGTCCGGTGAAAGACGGCCGCCTCAATCCGCTGATCGCCGCGGCGGCCGATGTCGCGGGCGTTGACCGCATCTTCAAGATCGGAGGCGCGCAGGCGATTGCCGCGCTGGCGTACGGCACGCAAACTGTCCCGCGCGTGGATAAGATTGTCGGACCGGGCAATGCCTACGTCGCGGCCGCAAAAAAACTCGTATTCGGACAGGTGGCCATTGACATGATTGCCGGCCCCAGCGAAGTGGCAGTCATCGCCGACCAAACCGCCCCTCCCGCTTTTGTGGCGGCGGATTTGCTGGCGCAGGCGGAGCATGATGAAATGGCGGCGGCCGTTCTCTTCACTCCCTACCCTGATTTAGCCAAAGCCGTGTCCCGGGAAGTGGAAACACAGATGAAAACACTGCCCAAAAAAGAGATTATTGAAAAATCGCTGGCGCAATTCGGCGCAATCATTATCACGGCGGACATCGGCCGGGCGGTGGATCTGGCCAATCTCTTTGCGCCGGAGCATCTGGAACTGATGGTGGAAAATCCGCGGGAGATTCTGGGGCAGGTCCGTAACGCCGGCTCCGTCTTCCTGGGGTCCTATACACCGGAAGCGCTGGGTGATTACATTGCCGGCGCAAACCATATCCTGCCGACAGAGGGAACAGCGCGGTTTTCTTCACCCCTGGGTGTTTACGATTTTTACAGGCGGATGAGCGTGCTGTCTTTTCCCCAACAGGCTTTTGAAAAACTGTCCGGTCCAACACAGAGTTTCGCCAGAATGGAAGGCTTGGACGCACACGCCCGGTCGGCTTGCGTGCGCAGCACAACCGGCAGACTCAAGTAAACGGGCTTTCATCCCCGGCAAGAGTCAAAAATCTTTGCCGTTCCGGCCGGATTTTTCTCCTTATTTTTGACTCTTGACAAACCTCCCCATGACGTATAGTTTTCCTGCAATAAAAGACTTGGAAAATAAATCCAGGTTCCTAAATCTTTGAAAGGAGTTCACGGTTGATGAAAAAAATATTTACTGTCTTCATTTCTATGGTTTTCGTTGCTTCGTTGTCTTTGGGAGTTGTTGGTTGCGGAAAGATTGAAGAGGACTCGGCTAATTTACGAAAAGCGGTGGCTGAATATAAAGCAAAAGAAGATGCTAAAAAAGCTGCTAAAGAAGCAAAAGACGTCACAAAAGAAGTCACAAAAGACGCGGCTAAAGACGTTAAGGAAGTAAAAGACGCGACTAAAGAAGTGAAAAAATAATTGTTCTCAAACAACAGCCCCATCGCTGGCAAACGGCGCTGGGGCTGTTTCTTCCATGGAACATCCGGAAAATCTTTTCTGCGTCAGGATCCTTCCGTGCTATTGAGCTCCATCAAACATAGAAGCGTCCGGACTCGATGATCGGCGGATCGTCATGATCAATCGCGTAAGCAACATCCTTATTCAATTCTTCTTTGATGGCGGCGGCGATGGCCCTTCTCTTGTTCTGAAGTTTAGCAAAATTCATGACTTCTTCCATTAACTGATCGATGTGGCAGGCCTTGGTGATAATATGATGCTCCTCGCACTCCTTGGCGGTCAGGCGTTTTCCCGTCAAAACCATCTCTTCAAGTTTATAACGCGGGACGGCTTTGCGCATCGCGGCCATCATGCCCGGCAGGAACGGAATGCCCAGATCGACTTCCGGAAAGCACATAAAGCCCCGATCCGAGCGCATGAAACGAAAATCAAAGTAGCAGCACATAATCGCGCCGCCGGCAAAAGCATGGCCGGTCATTGCAACAATTGTGGGCATCGGAAACAATAAAATTCTTTTAAAAAGAGCCATCATGTTTTCAATAAATTTCCTGGATGTGGCGGCATCGTTTTTCTGCATAACCGGCATCAGCCAATCCAGATCGATGCCATTGCTGAAAATTTTCGCATCGGCGCCGCGCACGACCAGCACATTGGCGTCCGTCTGTTTTTCAACATGCTCCAGGGCATCCATAAATTTCTGCAGGAAATCCAGATTTAAGCGGTTTTCCCCTTCATTCAACGTCACAACGGCCACCTGGCCTTCCATCTTCACATCAATCGACATAGTTCTTCTTTCTCCATTTTTTTTAAAACCGCCCGCGGCAGTCTTCATTGGCTTTTTGTCCGTCTCCGACGGCGCATTTTCCTTAACCCTTTAAGGAACTATTTTCAATACTAATTTTCAGGCCGCCGCGACTCCCCTTCTTCCTTCACCCCGCTCCCGGAACCATGCACAGCAAGCCTTTTTTACCCTTTCTTCTCCAGCGCTTCCCTGGCCTCTTCCTTGGTCTGGAAAATATGCGGCGCCAGCTGTCTGCTCTGCAATTCGTCCCCCAGCTTCATCCGCAAAAACGCGCTGGTGGTGTAGCGGGTCACATCGCTGTAAAATTCCGACACTACATATTTGACCATGTTGATGTATTCGTCTTCCAGTTCCGGCACAATCGAGAAGTTGTCGTAATTGACAATCGTTTTGACGCGCTTGCCCAGCGGGCGGCAAATCTCTGTCACGCGCGAGCGGATCGACTCGATATCGTTCTTGTTTTTGACGGCCAAACCTTCAAAGTTCACATAAAAGATATTCGTTGCCGGATCGTAGGTGAGGCGTTCATCAATGGGAATGCTCAGCAGATCGTCCTTGAGTCCCATCGGCGCCGGTTTGAAAATCCGTTCATCCATCAACTGGATGTCTTTCATGATGGGCTTAAAATCCATGAGCGCCAGAATGTCTCTTTCCAGATCGACGCCGGGAGCAATTTCAATCAGTTCCACGCCTTCCTGCGTCAGCTGAAAAACGCAGCGTTCGGTGACGTAAAAAATCTGCTGGCTGCCCTGCCGGGCGGTTTTGCCGCTGAACGTAATCTGCTCGACGGACGAAATCAGTTTTTTAGAGTTTCCCTCTTTGATGATTTTCAATTTGCCGTCTTTCAGCGCCAGCTCTGCTCCGCCCGCGGTAAAGGTTCCGGCAAAAACAATTTTCTTCGCGCTCTGGGTAATATCGATAAAACCGCCGCAACCGGCCAGCTTGGGGCCAAACTTGCTGACGTTGACATTGCCGGCCTCATCCATTTGGGCCATGCCCAGGCAGGCAAGATCCAGTCCTCCTCCGTCATAAAAATCAAACTGGTAAGGCATATCGACCAGACAATCCATGTTGGTGGCCGCGCCGAAATTCACGCCGCCCGAGGGAATCCCGCCGATGGAGCCGGCTTCGGCCGTCAGGGTCAGATAACTGAAAATGCCTTCTTCGTTGGCGACATTGGCCACGCCTTCGGGCATGCCGATGCCCAGATTGACCACCATGTTCGGCTGAAGTTCAAAAGCGGCCCGGCGGGCGATGATTTTGCGTTCATCCAGAGGGAGGGGCTCGACGGTCGCCGTGGGAATCTTGAATTCGCCGCTGAATGCCGGATTATACTGAGTGGCATAAGTCTGCCAGTGGTTTTCGGGTTTGGCCACGATCACGCAGTCCACCAGAATGCCGGGAATTTTGACCTGCCTCGGATTGAGTGCGTGGCGGTCGGCGATTCTTTCCACCTGAACCATCACGAAGCCGCCGGAGTTTTTTGCCGCCATGGCGATGGACAGCATTTCCATGGTCAGAGGCTCCTTTTCCATGGTGATGTTGCCGTCCATGTCCGCCGTGGTGCCGCGCAGGAGCGCGACCTGCACAGGCAAAGTCTTGTAAGCCAGGTATTCCCTGTTGTCGAAGGAAATCAACTCGACCAGGTCTTCCCGCGTGATCTCGTTGACCTTGCCGCCGGTCAGGCGCGGATCGGCAAACGTGCCCAAACCCACGGCGGATATGGTCCGTGGATTATGCGCGGCAATATCCCGGAAAAGATGGGAGATGACACCCTGGGGAAAATTGTAGGCTTCAATCTTGCCGGCAAGCGCCATTTTCTGCATTTTGGGAATCAGCCCCCAGTGGCCGGCAATGACGCGCTTGATCAGCCCTTCATGCGCCAGGCGGTTGATGCCTTTTTCCTTGCCGTCGCCGATGCCGGCCGCAAAGATCAGCGTGAGATTTTTGGGTTCGCCCGTCCGGAGAAAACGCTCCTCCAGAGCGATCAGCAATTCCTCCGGAGCATAGCCCACAAAACCGTCGATCGCCACCGTGTCTCCGTCCCGGATGACGCGCAGGGCGTCCGCCACGGAGACGATTTTGCCGCGTTTCATGCCGGCGCGAATATCTTCAATGACCGGACTGACAATGTTCTTTGAATTCATGAATCGTCCTCCTGTTTTACATTTAAGTGGTCATTGTTCCGCCGTCGACGTAAATCGTGTCGCCGGTGATATAGTCCGCAGCGCCGGAGGCGAGGAAAAGCACCGCCCCGACAACATCTTCCGGCTCGCCGATTTTTCCTTTGGGAATGGCCTGGCAAATCATTCTTTCAACGTCGGGATTGGACCAGAGGGGCTTGCTGAAATCTGTGCGGGTCAGTCCGGGGGCGACGGCATTGACATTGATGCCCAGCGGCGCCCACTCGCGCGCCATGCAGCGCGTGAGCATCTTGAGGGCTGCCTTGCTGCATCCGTACGCGGCCATGCCGGCTTCCGCCTTGTCCGCCCCCACGGTCGTAATGTTGATGATTTTTCCTCCTTTTTGCTCGATCATCCGGCGGGCAACCAGCCGGCTGAGCAGCCAGACCGCCTTGACGTTGGTGTTGAAGCATTTATCCCATCCGTCCTCGCGCAGCTCCAGCAGACCGCGCAGGAAACTGCGGGCGGCGTTGTTCACCAGAATGTCGATCCTGCCGAAACGGCCGACGGATTCATGCACCAGATTCTCCAGCTGTTCATGGACGGTCAAATCGGTAACCATGGCCAGAGCCTGGCCGCCCTTTTGGCTGATTTCCGCCGCCACCGCGTCAATTTCCGTCTTCGACCGGCTGCACAACACGACATTGGCGCCTGCCTCGGCCAGCCCCAGCGCAATGGCGCGCCCGATGCCGCGTCCCGAACCAGTAACCAGCGCCGTTTTACCCGACAAATTGAAAACATTGCCCATAACTTTTTTCCCTCCTTGAATCATTCATGATTCTTGACAACGTGATGGTTTCGTCATTCATGGTGATAACTGTTTGGCCTTTTATAAGCCGAAAAAAACCGGTTTGCAAGCGATGAAACAAATATTTTTTCATTCGAGGATTGGATGACGTAAAACAAAAACACCGTCCATAAGCTCCTTAAAGACCTTTGCCGCATTGAAGCCCACATGATGCTTGCGTTTCATTTTTGCATGCGGTAGCATTAATTATAAGAATATCTTCAGGGCAAGAAAGGATTAACCTGTAAAACAAAGAGAGGAACTCCATGGCGACACGCATATTAATTGTCGATGATAATCCTGAAAATCTCTACCTGCTGGAAAGCCTGCTTGCGGGATATGGTTTTGAAGTGATTTCGGCGGAAAACGGCGAGCAAGCCTTGAGCAAAGCCCATCTTAACCCTCCGGATTTGATTGTTTCGGACATCCTCATGCCCGTGATGGACGGTTACGCCTTGTGCCGGGCATGGAAGCTGGATGATGGTCTCAGGAAAATCCCCTTTGTGTTTTACACGGCCACCTATGTGCATCCTGAAGACGAGGCGTTTGCTTTAAACCTCGGAGCAGAACGGTTCATTCTCAAGCCTCAGGCGCCGGACATATTAATGAACATCTTAAAAGAGATTTTGGAAGAAAACCATGCGTCAACGCCGGACACGGGGCAACCTCTGGGTGAAGAAATGGAGTTTTTCCGGCAATACAACGGCGTCCTGTTCCGGAAACTCGAAAAGAAAATGTCGGATCTGATGGTCGTCACGGATGAACTCAGGACATGGGAGGAGAGATATCGGCTGACTTTTGAGAACGTGACGGATGTGATTTATATCATTGACGACAATCTCAAGATTTTAAGCATATCTCCGAGCCTGGAAAGGTTATTAGGGTACAAACCGGAAGAGTTCGCCGGAAAGCACGTTTCAAAATTAACGCATCTCTTTACCCGGGAATCTTTCGGTCAAGCGAGCGCCGATTTAAGCCTGATTTTCAAAGGTGAAAAAATTCCCGTGAGAATTTATGAGTTTGTCGCCGGCGATGGAACCATCAAATATGGAGAAGTCAACGGATCCGCGATCATACGGAATGGAAGAATTGCGGGCATGGTGGCCGTCGCCCGCGATATTACCGGACGAAAGCAGGCGGAGGAAAGATACCGGAGCATTTTTGAAAATGCCCAGGAAGGGATTTACCGTTCAACGCCTGACGGAAAATTCATGATGGCCAATCAGGCCATGGCGAGAATACTGGGATATGATTCCCCGGAGGAACTGATTCACGGCGTCACCGATATTGAACATCAACTCTATGTCCATCCCGGTGAACGCGCAAAGACCATGAACATCATTGAACAGCAGGGTTTCGCCAAAGACGATGAAATTCAGTTCTACAGGAAAGACGGCAGCAAAATCTGGGCTTATCGAACCATGCAGGCCATTCGTGACGAGAAAGGGCGGCTGCAATATCTCGATGGGATGATTGAAGATATTACGCACCGGAAAAACAGCATTGATCAACTGAGAAAGTCCCTTGGCGGAACCGTCCGGGCAATCGCCTCGATGGTGGAAGCGCGAGACCCCTATACAGCCGGTCATCAACGTCGCGTAGCCGATATGGCGCGCGCCATCGCCAAAGAGATGAAACTTCCCGATGACCGGATTGAAGGTCTCCATATGGCCGGCACCATTCACGATATTGGAAAAATCTCCGTTCCCGCCGAAATCCTCAGTTCGCCGAAAAAATTAAGCGACCTGGAGTTCAGTTTGATTAAAACTCATGCTCAATCAGGGTATGATATTCTGAAGGATATTGAATTTCCCTGGTCAATCGCCAGAATGGTCCTTGAGCATCATGAAAGGATGAACGGTTCCGGATACCCCAAAGGTCTAACCGGAGACAAAATTCTTCTGGAATCCCGGATTCTGTCGGTCGCCGATGTCGTGGAAGCCATGGCGATGCACCGTCCTTACCGGGCTTCATTAGGACTCGATGCTGCTTTGGACGAAATTACCAAAAACAGAGGGCATCTCTTTGATCCGGATGCTGTGGATGCCTGCCTGCGCCTCTTCAAGGAAAATGGTTATCAAATCAGTGATTAACGCCATAAATCCCGCCTCCGCGCAAGAACCGGGCCTGTCAAAAGGTTGCCGGCACGCATGGCAAAAGATTGCACAAAAATCTCCGATGAAGTATGCTTGGTGAGGAAATTATGCCAGGTTTTTGTTACGGATAATAATTCTCAGGACAAAAACAACCGGTAATATTATATTTAATAAGGAGAATAACGTGTCCGTCGATCTTAAAATGAAGCAATGGAATGAAAATGCAGCAAAAGAGCTCAAGGGAAAACCGGTGGAGTCCCTTAACTGGAAAACGCCGGAAGGCATCGTCGTTAAACCGATTTATACAGCCGAAGATCTGAGAGGTCTGGATACCCTCGACAGTCTCTCCGGCATGGCGCCGTATCTGCGGGGGCCGTCAACCACCATGTACGCCAATCGCGCCTGGACCATCCGCCAGTACGCGGGATTTGCCACCGCCAGAGAATCCAACGAGTTTTACCGGAAAAATCTGGCCGCAGGACAAACAGGCTTATCCGTGGCTTTCGATCTGGCCACGCACCGCGGCTACGATTCCGATCATCCCCGCGTGGCGGGCGACGTCGGCAAAGCCGGCGTGGCGATTGATTCCGTCGAAGACATGAAAATTCTTTTTGATCAGATTCCCCTCGACAAGGTTTCCGTCTCCATGACGATGAACGGCGCGGTGCTGCCGGTTCTGGCCGGCTATATCGTGGCGGCCGAGGAACAAGGCGTGGAACAGAAACTTCTGGCCGGGACGATTCAGAACGACATCCTCAAGGAATTTCTGACCCGCAATACGTATATTTATCCGCCGCGCCCCTCGATGCGGATTGTCTCGGACATCATTGCCTACTGCTCAAAAAACATGCCGAAATACAACACGGTTTCCATCAGCGGCTACCACATCATGGAAGCGGGCGCTGATTCCGTCCTGCAAACCGCCTTCACGCTGGCCGACGGCAAGGAATACATCCGCGCCGCCATCGACGGCGGCTTGAAGATTGATGATTTCGCGCCGCGGCTTTCCTTCTTTTTCGGCGTGGGCATGAACTTTTTCATGGAGATCGCCATGCTGCGCGCGGCGCGTTATCTGTGGCATAAAATTGTCGGAGAGTTCCATCCGGCCAACCCCAAGTCTTCCGTCCTGCGCACGCATGTCCAGACCTCCGGCTGGAGTCTTACCCAGCAGGACCCGTACAACAATATCATCCGCACCACGCTGGAAGCGCTGGCGGCGGCGCTGGGCGGCACTCAGTCGCTGCATACCAATTCGTTTGACGAGGCGGTCAGCTTGCCTACGCCTCTGTCTTCGCGCGTGGCCCGCAACACACAGATCATCATCCAGGAAGAATCGCAAATCTGCCATGTGGTCGATCCTCTCGGAGGCTCCTACTATATCGAATCCCTGACGGCGTCGATTATCCGGGAGGCTCAGAAAATCATGGATGAGATCGAGGCATTGGGCGGCATGGCGCGCGCTATCGAAACCGGCATGCCGAAGATGAGAATTGAAGAATCCGCCGCCCGGAGACAGGCCAGAATCGACCAGGGCAAAGATACGATTGTCGGCGTCAACAAATACCGCATTAAAGAAGAAACCCCCATCGAAGTATTGGATATTCCCAGTTCCGTCCGCGACGAGCAGATTGCGCGGATCCACCAGATTAAAGCCACACGCGATAACGCCGCCGTGAAAAAAGCACTGGAGAAGATTACAAACATCGCGGAAAAGGGCGGCAATCTCCTGGAAGCATCCATCGAGGCGGTAAGACTGCGGGCAACCGTGGGGGAAATATCCGACGCCATGGAAAAGGTTTTCGGCCGCTATGCCGCCACGACAAGAGTCATTACCGGCGCTTATGCCCTGGAATTCGGCGACAGTGAAATCATCAATGAACTGCGCGGACGAACGGAGAAGTTCCTGGAAAAAACCGGCCGCCGCCCCCGGCAGCTGGTCACCAAGATGGGTCAGGACGGCCACGACCGCGGCATCAAAGTGGTCGCCACGGCCTATGCGGACATCGGCTTCGATGTGGACATCAGCCCGATGTTCCAGACTCCGGAAGAAGCGGCCAAAATGGCCATTGAAAACGACGTGCATGTGGTAGGCGTATCCAGTCTGGCCGCGGGCCACAAGACCCTTGTCCCGCAGCTCATTGAACATCTGAAAAAGATGGGCGGGGAAGACATCATCGTCGTGGTGGGCGGCGTCATCCCGCCCGCGGATTACGACTTCCTATATTCCAAGGGTGTCAAGGGTATTTACGGCCCCGGCACAGCCATCACCGATTCAGCGGACAAGGTGCTGAAGCTGCTGGAAGAAAAATACCTGTAAGAATCAATGCCGGAAAAGGTTGACCAGGCGCGGATGGCCTTGAACCGCCTTTGCGCATCGAGTTGCGCTCCGGGCCTGCGAACCGTTCCCGGCGTACGGCCATTCGCCGCAAACACCTTCTTATCCGAATAAATAGAATATCAGGGCGTTCACCATGAACCAAACATACGATAAAGACATCAAAAGCGTATTTCTGCAGATCCCCTTCCTGGGCGGGCTTTCAGAAATTGAAAAGCTGGAACTCCGGAAACATATCATCCTCCGGGATTTTCAGCGAAATGAAATCATCTTGAAGGAAGATGATACATCAAATTATCTCTATCTCATCCTCTCGGGAGAACTCAAAGCCGCACAGATCAGCGCCGATGGCCAGGAGCATATCCTGGCCATCCACAAAAGGGGAGATTTCTTCGGCGAAATGGCTCTGCTGGACGGCAAGACAACACCGGCAACCGTCATGGGCATGAAAAACGGCCGGATCTGTCTCATACCCAGAAAACCGTTTTTTAACATCATTATGAAGAACCGTCTGGTAATTGATCGGATTATCGGCATGCTCTGCATGCGTCTCCGGCAGTCCTGGATGCAAATCCGCGCCATGAGCTTTGATGACGCCGAACATAGAATCCGCTTTACTCTCGGGGAACTGGAGAGAAATTTCGGCGTGCAGGATAATCGGGGCGTGATCATAGATTTAGACGTCACGCATCAGATTATCGCGGATCTGTCCGCGACCTCGCGCGAAACGGTGACCCGTTTTCTCCGCAAAGCGGCAAAAGCCAACGAAATCGAAGTGCTCGCCGATAAAAAAATTGTTCTCAAGAACTTTCCCCCGAATTAGTTTCGTGATTTGTGACGGACGTCACAGACATTTCCTCTTTTCATCTGTAATAGCTGAACTGGAAAATGTTTGCTTCCCGTCTTCCGGAGACGGCGGGAATGCGGTTCTATAAAAGATTGGCGATATGAAAATCCGTAATTTCGACGCCCTGCCCGCTTTTGTTCGGCTGGCTTAGTGGAATGGAGACAAGGAGAAACACGTGGAAGAATTTTCGCATCATAACGGGGAAAATTATCAGGATTTTCTTGAAAATATCGAAGACGGCTGTTTTGAGGTTGACCTTTCCGGCAACTTTACTTTTTTCAATGATTTTGTGTGCCGGGTCATTGGTTACCCCAGGGAAGAATTGATGGGGATGAATAACAGGCAATACACTGATCAGGAGGAAGTGCAAAAAGTATTGCAAGCGTACAAAAAAGTTTACGAGACGGGAAAACCCAACCGCGCAGTCAGCTGGCGGATCACAAGAAAAGACGGAACGAAACGATATATTGAAGGCTCCATATCATTGCTCAAAGACGGAGCAGGCAAACCAAAAGGATTCAGGGGCATTGCCCGCGATATCACCGATCGCAGAGAAACGGAAAAAGTTCTCCGGGAAAGCGAAGCGCGTTACCGGAATATCTTCGATAACATCGAAGAAGCATACTATGAGGTGGATTTAAAGGGCAACTTGACATTTTTCAATGCTTCCGCCGTAGCAACCCTTGGCTATACCGGTGATGTGATGATGGGAACGAACTTCCGCCGCTACATAGACGAGGAAAACGCCGGCAAATTGTTCGATGCGCACAGCAAGGTTTTCCTCACGGGAAAACCTGTCAAGGGAATCGACTGGGAGTTAATCAGCAAAGATGGCAGGAAAATACCCGTGGAGAGTTCCATATCCCTGATGAGGAATTTACAGGGCAATCCTGTCGGATTCCGGGGAATGATCCGGGACGTCACCGAGCGCAAACGGGCGGAAAAAGAACGTGAAAAACTTATTTCAGAACTCCGGCAAGCCCTGCAGGAAGTCAAAGTGCTAAGCGGTCTGCTTCCTATATGCGCCTCCTGCAAGAAAATCCGCAATGATGAGGGATACTGGGAACAAATAGAAAGTTATATCGGCAGCCGCTCGAAAGCTGAATTCAGTCATGGAATTTGTCCGGAATGCTCAAGCAAATTGTATCCCGAACTTCTCAACAAAAAAACAGAAACAGATGAGCAGTAAAAGCAGGGACGGAACCAGTCCCTGCATATGACATGACCACGCACATTAAACCTTCAAACATTTCTACATCTTCATCCCGCCGTCGCAAAAGATGACCTGGCCGGTGATGAATGAGCTCTCGTCGGACGCCAGAAACAAGGCCAGATTGGCGATATCCAGGGGCGTTCCTTTGCGGTTCAGCGGAACGAGAAACGGCAGAAAGGCATCCATTTGCTGAATGGTTTCCTGCGGCATGCTCTTCATCATATCCGTCCAGATCATCCCCGGAGCAATAGCGTTGACATTGACGCCCTTCGGTCCCAGTTCCTTGGCCGCGGTTTTGGTCATGCCGATGACGCCGGCCTTGGAAGCCGAATAGTTGATCTGCCCCGCGTTGCCCAGCGCGCTCGTCGATGAGATGTTGATAATTTTGCCATAACCTTTTTGACGCATCACGCGCGCCGCGCACTGCATGCCGTAGAATACGCCGGTCAGATTGACGTCAATAACGGCGTCCCACTGTTCGTCGGTCATCTTGTGCAAAATGCTGTCGCGGGTAATACCGGCATTGTTCACGATAATATCGAGCGCGCCGAATTCGTTTAAGGCCGTATCCACCATTTTCTGCACGGTGGCGCGATCGGAAACGGAGCCTGGCACGGTCACAGCCTGGCCGCCTCTGGCTTTCACTTGTTCCGCAACGTTTTTCGCGTCCGCTTCGTTGACGTCATTGATGATGATTTTCGCGCCTTCTTCGGCAAAACGCAACACTATCCCCTCGCCAATGCCTCGTCCGGAACCGGTCACGATGGCTGCCTTGTCTTTTAATCTCATGTTCCTCTCCTTGCATATTATTTGCCGGGAACAGTTTGAAACTGTTCCCGGCAATCTTTCTATTTGCATGGCCCTAAATACTTCCCCGTCATCTTGCTGGTCATCTGCATGGCGGGCTGCCCCTGCATTTTGAAGTTCATAGTCGCCTGCCCCTGCATGCTGTTGCCGGTATAGGCGCTGGTTCCGGAAACGGTCATCTTGCCTTCCGGCGAATTGCATTCCGCCGTATAGCTGACTGTGTTGCCGCTGATTTTCCTGGATGTTGTTTTGCAATCGTAATTTTTGTCCTGCTGTTTCGGAACGGGATCGTTTTTGGTGATACATTGGCGAAACTTTGCGGGCGGCATTGGTTGCGGCATCCCCTTCATTTGCGCCTGTGTGGTCATTTCCCACATCCCGTCTTTAAACTCGGCCCAGGCGCTTGCCGGCGCAACCATCAACATCATTACCGTGCACGCGCATAAAATCTTTTTCATATCCTTCTCCTTTTAATTTATTGTTCATTACGGTTTGTCTGGCGCTGGAAAACCGGGAAGGCTTATTTCCTTTTAAGCATTTCCCGGCACAAGGCCAGATAGTCTTCCGCCCCATGGCTTTTCGGAGCGTACTCAAAAATGGATTGGCCGAAGCTGGGCGCTTCCGCCACGGCAATATTTTCACGGATGACCGTCTGGAAAACACGAACGCCAAACCGTTCGCGTACCTTGTCCATGATGGCATTGTTGAGACGCTTGCGCCCGTCAAAACGGGTGGCAATAACCCGGTAGGTGGGCGTATCCCGATCGAATTTTTTTCTGATTTCTTCGATGAGCGTCAACAGTCTGCTCATCCCCTTGAGCGCCAGAAACTCCATCTGCAACGGAATAAAGATCTCCCGGCAGGCAACCAGGGCATTCACGGTCAGCAGCCCCGAAGACGGCGGACAGTCGATAATCACGTATTCCGGGCCGGAAACGGCCGCTAATCTGTTTTTCAGAATCATTTCCTTTTTGGGAAGTCCGGCCATTTGGCTTTCCAGTAACGAGAGGTCCAGATTGGCCGGCAGGATTTGCAGACCATCCTTTTCGATCACTGCCTCCGCAAGCGGCGTGGTTCCCTTCATCACGGCATAAATCGTTTTTTTCAAATCATGGGCATCCAGACCCAGCGCATAGGTTAGATGCGCCTGCGGATCAAAGTCAATCACCAGCACTTTTTTCCCCAATTGACTCAGGCCGACCGCGACATTGAGGGCGCAGGTTGTCTTGCCAACTCCTCCTTTTTGATTACAGAAAGCAATAACGTCAGGACTGAACATGCTTAAATCTCCCAAAATGTATTTTTCAGGTTAACGTCTTGATGAACTCACTGATGATCATGGCAATCTCAGCAGGTTTTTGCATGGGAATCAAATGACCGGCTCCAGCCACCAGCCTGTAGCGCCCCCGCGGAAAGCATGAAACAGCCCTTTGAATATCCACCAAACCGATATTGGAGCTTTTTTCTCCTTCAATCACCAGCACGGGGCAGGAAATTTTCGGCAAAAGCGGCCAGGGATCTCTGCTCCATCCGCCCATGAACATGGCGGCTTCGCTTTCGGGCGCGCAAGTCAGTCTCATACTTCCCGCCGGCAGCTTTTCCATGCCGTATTTCATGTAGAGGTGAAGGATTTCCTTGTCCCAGTCAGAGAACAGGGCGCGGGATTTTAAATATGACATGGCTTCATTTTCATTTTGCCAGGAATTAACCCGCTTGATGGACTTGGAAGCCAGCGGATGTTCCTGAAGGCTGATTTTCGTTCTGTAAAATTCATCCGGCAGAAAAATCGGTTCGATCAGCACCATCCCGCAAGGCTCGATGCCATAGACGGCGGCGGCGATCGTCAGCACAGTTGCGCCCATCGAATGTCCGACACAAACCGGGTGTTTAATTTTCTGCGCACGGCAAAAGCTGGAAACATCTTCTGCGATCACATTCCAGCTCAGACCGCCTTTTTCCGGATCGCAAGAACGGTAGTTGCATACATAGGGCGCCCAGACGGAGGATTCGGGCGTGAACATTTCGACAATCGGATGCCAGAGCCAGGGAAGAAATCCCGTGGCATGGGCAAAAAGCATCGGGCGGGCGCCGCCCTCATAATGAAGATAGGACAACTCGGCGCCGCCCACGTCTTGCATTCTTAATTCAGGTATTTCATTTTTCATCATGAAATCATAGCCGTTTTCAATAATACCGGCGCCTGGCGCCCAGATCCATTGATCACGGGGCGATACCGTCCGCGGCCTGCAGTTCTTCCACGGACAGAATTTTATCAATGTCCAGCAGGATTTTAATGGACCCGCCCGCCTTGGCCATGCCCAGAATGTATTCCGTATTGAGCCTCGTGCCGAAAGATGGCGTCGCTTCAATATCGGCGGCTTTAATATTAAGCACTTCCGATACGGAATCCACAACAATGCCCATTAAAATCGTTCGTCCCACCGCTGTTATTTCGACAACGATAATACAGGTCCTTTCCGTAAATTCCGCGGCGTCAATCGAAAATTTCAAACGCAGGTCAACAACCGGAATCACTTTCCCCCTTAAATTGACAACGCCCTTGATATATTTGGGCGTCTGCGGAACGACAGTAATCGGCATAATTCCTATGATTTCCTTAACTTTCAGAATGCCAATCCCATATTCCTCACCTGCCAGGCTAAACGTTAGATATTTACCTTCTTTATCCGCCATTGCTTGAACTGCCTGATCCATTATCTTGGTCTGCTCCGCCATCCTGATACCTCCTCATTGAAACCGGTTCTTTAACGTTTGTTTTTCTTGGTCAACATATAATTTATTTTTTATCCGCCAAAAATCCGCCTTCCGTCAGAAAACAAAAACAGCCGCCGCCACCACCGTCGTATAATTATTGTCCATGCAGATTTTCGACTGGGTCACATTCAGCGTCCGGACAATCTTGCCGCTAATCTTAAAAATTTCCTTTTTTTCATCCCAACTCTCATCAACATTGAAATCAATCCCCAGTGTAGAAGCCAGCATGGCCGCGGCCAGATCTTCGGCATGGTCTCCGGTCTGCTTTTCGGTCATTCCGAATGCGTGATGCTCGCTGATGTAACCATACGATGATTTATCGGCGGGGATCGCGCAACCGACGGATGCGGCAAGCAGTCTTTTCGGTTCATTGCTGCAGCAGCGGCTCATGACGCAATAAGTGATGGCGCCGGGAATCAGATGTTTCAGCCCCTGCGATTTGGGAATCATTTTACAGCCAGGAGGGAAAATGCTGGATACCTGGACCAGATTGCATTTTTCAATGCTGGCATTGCGCAGAGCGCGTTCAAAGGAATGCAATTCATCCTTGTGCGTGCCCACGCCTTTGGTGAAAAAAATCTTTTTGGGGACAAAAGTCTGCATGGATATCTCCTTATGATGAATATTCAATCAGCACCGTCACGATCAGTCAAAATATTTTCTTTCTCATGTCAGCCAATCTTTTCAACAAAAACCGCTCATTCAGAACATGCCTGAAATTTGTGATTCTTATTTACACGAAATTCCTGAGAATGCAAAATAAAATGATGAATGAAATCCGCGCACCCTTTGCCTTGCCCAATGCGCAAAAAAAGATTATATAGAACAGACGATAAAATCAAGGATGCCTTCATGAAAAATATTTTCTGTTTTTCGGTTATTATCCATTTTATTTTAACAGGTTGCCTTACCGCACCCGACTCCATCCGGGATGTCCGGGAATTGCGCCAGGATCATGCCTCCTATTTTACCGGATCCACGCCAAGCGAAGAATCTTTGACCAGGGCAAGTCAGGCCTTGATGGACGAAGATTACAACATTATTTACTTTTCCGTCTGGCACCAGAAAAATCCGTGGCACGCCCTGCCGGAAAGAGTCGTACAGGATTTTAAGGATTTCGCCGCCAAACCCGGATATGGCGAAAATAAAAAACCGCACGCGCCTTCCTGGCTGAAAAAACTGCGGCACAATGCTTCTCTGAACAACTACCCCAACGCGTTATACCGCGCGATAACCATCCGGAATACGGATTTGCGGGTGCTGCCCACCGTCAAACCCCACTTTTACATGAAGGACGGGGACAGCAGCGCCTGGCCTTTTGATAATTTGCAGCGGTCCTCCGTGCCCGCAAATACGCCCGTTTTTGTCTGCCATTTCAGCTCTGATAAATCCTGGGCGCTGGTGGAAACTGCTTTCACGTTCGGCTGGATACCGTCTGAGGATATTGCCGCCGTAAGCGGCCATTTTGTCCAAACCTGGGAATCAGGACGATATGCGGCCATCATCCGTGATCAAACATCCATTCTGGATGAAAACGGGCGGTTTCTGATGCGGGCGTCGATAGGCCACATTTTCCCCCTAACGGAGCTCGGGGCGGATAAGCTGCAACTATTGATCGCCGTGGCCGATCGCAACGGACAGGCCGCAATCAGAAAAGGATTTATTGACGCGCAAGCCGCCGTGGAAAAGCCGTTGCGCTTCAATATCGTCAATGCAGCCAGAATAGCCAATGAAATGATCGGCGAACCCTATGGCTGGGGCGGACTTTACGGCAACCGTGATTGCTCCTCCACGACCCGCGATTTCTTTACCGTCTTCGGGATTTGGCTGCCCCGCCATTCGGCGGATCAGGTGAAGGAAACAGGTTTTTATATCAATCTGCAGGGGCTTCCGGCTGAAGAAAAAGAAAAAATCATCCTCGCCAGAGGAGTTCCGTATCTTAGCTTGTTGTGGCGCAAAGGGCACGTCATGATGTACATCGGCCAGAAAGACGGCCGGGCGCTCATCTTTCATAATGCCTGGGGCGTCCGGACAAAAGATTTGCAGGGACGCGAAGGGCGGAAAATCATTGGACAGGCGGTTATTACCACCCTGCAGCCGGGAAAGGAACTGCGGGATATTGACTCGGCGGCCGGCTCGCTGCTCGACAACATTGCCGCCATGAATATTCTTACCCCCTCCATCCAGGAAAAACCGGCAAAATGAAATATAAAATCATCCTGGAATACGACGGCACCAATTACAGCGGCTGGCAGGCGCAGAAAAACGCCAGAAGCATTCAGGGCGCTTTAATTGACGCGGCGCAAAAATTTCTGGATTCGCCCGCGGACATTCAGGGGGCGGGGCGCACCGACGCCGGCGTACATGCACTGGGGCAGACAGCCCATCTGGAAACCGTCCGTGAAGTCAATGGCGAAACCCTGCTTATCGGACTCAACGACCTTCTTCCCGCCGGCATCAACATTTTGTCTGTAGAAAATGCTCACCCGCGCTTTCACGCCCGCCATTCGGCTACAAGCCGCAGCTATCTGTATCTGATCGCCAAAAGACGCACGGCCTTCGGCAAGAAGTATGTCTGGTGGGTCAAAGACAAACTGCATATCGGCAGGATGCGGCAGGCGCTGGCCGTTTTTGAGGGATTTCATGATTTCGCGTCTTTTGCCGACAAAAGAATGGACAAGGACACGTCAACCAAGGTGGACCTCGAATCCGCGCTGCTGGAGGAATTTGGCGACATCATCGCGCTGCGCCTGGTTGGTTCTCATTTTCTGTGGAAAATGGCGCGGCGCATCGCCGGCATGACCGTGGAAGCGGGACGCGGCAATATCACAGCCAAAAATCTTGCGCAGATGCTCCAGACCTATTCCGACATTCCCGCCCGCCATACTGCTCCGCCTTCCGGACTTTTTCTGGAAAAAGTTTTGTACAAAGGCGATAAATTGCCGGAAATAAAATTGCCGATCCATTTGTGAATGTGATAAAGCGTCCCCATGCAAAAGATCAAGAATAAAGAACAGACCATCCTGGAAACCCTCAAGAATCTGATCAGTCGCAACCGTGAGTTCGATATTATCGATCTCTTTTCCGACATGCATCCGGCGGATATCGCCGATCTGATTGATGAACTCGACGAAGAAGGCCGCTTGCATCTTTTTTCGCTGCTCGATGTCGAAAAAGCCTCTGACGTTATTCTGGAGCTCTCCGATACGTCCCGCGAACAGCTCATCGAAGATCTGTCCAACGAACGGCTGACCAATATTATCGAAGAGATGGAATCGGATGATCAAGCGGATATCATCGCCGAACTGTCGGACGATCAGGCCAAAGCCGTTTTGGACGCCATCGAACCGGAAGAATCCCAGGAAGTTCAGGAACTGCTCAAATACCCGGAAGATACCGCCGGCGGCATCATGCAGTCGGAACTGGTTTCCATAAATAAGCGGGCGACTATCAATGAAGCTTTTCAGGCCGTGGCTGACGCCAAGAATGAGATGGAAAATATCCACAATATTTTCGTGGTCGATGACAAAGACAGGCTGGTGGGCGCGGTTCCCTTGCAACGGCTGATCACCACGAAGCGTTTCACACCGATTGTGGACGTCATTGACGAGGATATTCCCAGTGTTCCCGCGGATATGGATCAGGAAGAAGTAGCGCGTCTCTTCAAAAAATACGATCTGGTTTCCATTGGCGTGGTTGATGAGCAGCAGCGTCTGCTGGGACGCATTACGATTGACGACGTTGTTGACGCCATTCAGGAAGAAACATCGGAGGATATTTATCGCATCGCCGGTTTGGGGCAGGACGATACAATTTTCAACAAGACCATTGACTCCGTCAAAAAACGTCTTCCCTGGCTTTACCTGAATCTCCTGACGGCCTTGACGTCCGTTCTGGTCATCGGTTTTTTCGAGGATACCATCAAACTGATGGTGGCACTGGTCTTTTTTATGCCCGTGATCGCCGGCTTGGGCGGCAACGCGGGAGGCCAAACCCTGGCGCTGATCATCCGCGGCATCGCGCTGGGAGAAATCACCTTTGAAAACGCCAGACGGGTGCTTTACCGGCAAATCGCCGTAGGCGTGACAAACGGCGTGGCCGTAGGGATTGTTATCGCCGGGATCGCCTATTTCTGGAAGGGTATTCCTGTTTTGGGTCTCGTCATTGGCCTGGCCATGATCATCAGTGTGTTCATGGGAACAATGGTCGGAGTCCTGATCCCTCTCGCCCTCAAGCGGCTCAATCTGGACCCGGCTTTGGGCTCTAATATTTTGCTGACAGCCTTTACGGATGCTTTCGGATTCTTTTCCTATTTGACACTGGCGACCATATTTTTAAAACTATTGATATAAAACAAGCGGAACGCTACAATAAAGTCAAAATGAACTTATCGGATGCTTGTGTTAGGTAATTCTTGATAACAAACAGCATGTTGCGCATGCGGGGCAAGGATATGCATTAACCGTCACTCGCGATAAGAATTGCGAATTAAATTCAATGCCAAGAAAAGTGATGCTATTATGAACAACATTATCAGTGATTTAAAATTAGGCAACAAGATACTTGTGGCGCCAATGATCGTTTTCTTTTTTCTGGTTATTCTGGCGATTGGAACTGCCGTGGGTATTTACTCCCAGACCAAATCCATTGACGATATTTACAACAAAAGATTCAAAGGGTATCAGGCCAGCTCCAAAATCCTGACGGACATGGCTGTCATCCAGGCGGATTTGTACAGGCTGATGAACTGGATTGCCGCCAACTACGATAAACAACGCATCGATGAACTGGCTAAGAAGACCGGCGCCCAAATCAGCGGCACCATCGAATTCACCAAACGCATTCTTGATTCTCCGGATCTGACTGCCGAAGAGCGAAAACTTTATAAAGCGGCTTACGACAATCTGATTGAATTTCAGGATCGGGCAAAAAACACGCTGGAAATCGCCGCGACGGATGCCAGCACGGCCAGCATAACATTTGTCATGGCGGAACAGAAGTTTGAGGAATTGGACAAGGTCCTGCGGACTCTGAATGAGCAGGAGGATCGGTTAAGCGAAGAACAGTATCAGTCATCAAAGAAGATGGCGGCCATGACGATGGTGATCTTTGCCGTTCTGGTGGTGGCGGCCATTGTCATTTCCTTCCTGACGAGCATCTTCATTGCGCGCATGATTGTCAAGCCGGTCCAGGAAACGAAGAGGGCCTTGCGACGTTACGCCTCAGGCGATCTGACTCAGGGAATTCAGATGAAATTTAATGATGAAATCGGCGTAATGATTGAATGCGCCAACACCATGCGCAGCAAAATGTCTGAAGCCGTGGGACAGGCTCTGAAAGTCTCACATGAATTGAAGGATTCCGCCGCCGGTCAGGCGGCCTCCATCGAAGAGACGTCCGCGTCGCTTGATCAAATTTCCTCGATGACGAAGCGGAATGCCGACAATACCGGGGAAGCCGATCAGCTGATGATGTCCGCCAAGGAAGCGATTCAGAAAGCCAACGCATCTATGGAGGGGCTTACCGCTTCCATGAGGGCAATCACCCAGGCCAGTGAACAGACTCAGAAGATTGTTAAAAGCATTGACGAAATCGCCTTTCAGACGAATCTGCTGGCCTTGAACGCTTCCGTGGAAGCGGCCCGGGCGGGTGAATCCGGGGCGGGTTTTGCCGTGGTGGCCGACGAGGTCCGGAATCTGGCCATACGCGCCAAAGACTCCGCCAGAGACTCCTCAAAAATGATCGACGACATTGTGCAAAAAGTCAAGGAAGGTGAAAACCTTGTGGCGACAACCAGCGCCGTTTTCAGCGATGTAACTTCCAGTTCCGACAAGGTCGCCTCTTTGATGGCGGAGATCACCGTCGCCTCCAAAGAGCAGTCTCAAGGAATCGAACAGATCAACCGGGCCATTGCGGACATCAACGATACAACACAGCAAAATGCCGGCAATGCGGAAACTCTGACAGAAATTATGTCGATGTTTAAAACAGAGCATGAAGGTAACTCGAATCCGAAAAGCTTCGAAAAGAGCCGCGCCCTTCTTCCTGAACGCGCTTAATAAAAACTTGACATTCTTCAACTTGACACTAAGATAAAGCCACTGTGGAGGCTAACGGATAAAAATGTCTATTGTAATTATTTTAACTATTTGAGGAGGAACTTATGAAGCGGGTGTTTCTTTTTATCCTGACCAATATCGCCGTGATGGTGGTTTTAAGCATTGTTGTGCATCTGCTGGGCGCGGATCGTTTTTTGACCGCCAAAGGCATCAATTATGTAAGCCTGCTGATTTTTGCGGCTGTCTTCGGCTTTGGCGGATCATTTATTTCGTTGGCGATGTCCAAGTGGATGGCCAAACGAGCCATGGGCGCGGAAGTAATTGTTCAACCCAGAAGCGAAGCGGAAATCTGGCTTGTCAACACGGTGAAAAAACAGGCAACGATGGCCGGTATCGGCATGCCGGAAGTGGCTGTTTTTGATTCTGATTCGCCAAACGCCTTTGCCACCGGCATGAATAAAAACAATGCTCTGGTGGCCGTCAGCACCGGTCTTTTGCGGACCATGAACCGCCGTGAAGTCGAGGCAGTTCTGGGACACGAAATCAGCCACGTCGCCAACGGAGATATGGTAACGCTGACGCTGATTCAGGGCGTGGTGAACACATTTGTCATTTTTATTTCCCGCGTTGTCGGATATTTTGTCGATCGCGTCATCCTCAAAAACGAGGAAGAGGGACACGGGCTGGGCTTTATGCTGACCACGATTGTGGCGCAGATTGTTTTCGGCATTCTGGCGAGCGTCATCGTCATGTGGTTCAGCCGGAAGAGGGAGTACCGGGCGGACGAGGGAGGCGCGAAACTGGCGGGCGTCGGCAGCATGATCGCCGCTCTGGAGAGTCTGCAGCGCAGCAGCCACGAACCTTTGCCAGATTCCATGAGCGCTTTCGGAATCAGTGGCAAACCTTCCGGGCATGGCCTGAAGCTGCTTTTCATGACCCATCCCCCGCTCGAAGACCGCATCGAAGCGCTAAAACGCCTGGGGGGAATATCAGCTTAAGTCATTTTTCATAATTCCATGCGGAGCTGATTGGCGCAAATCTCCTTGGCCTACCGGAATGACAGGTATATGGTCAAAAAAAATCGGGAGGCCTGATGAGAGCCTCCCGAGGAGGGAAGAGTGAAGGTCTGACGACCTTCCCGGGTTATTTTTGCTGTCGGCCAATCACTGCCCGTAATGTTTAGTCGACACTAACTATCTTTCACTCTAGTTAATAAGCAGATATTGTGCCATCGTTATCTTAAAAATGTAAGACATTGATATGACATAATATTAACAGATAACCGCCTTTTCTTCCTTTGCCCGTGGCGGTGCACCACCGGCAATAAATGTCGAGTTCATTTTCAGTAAATTAAATTATTCAAATAATAACAATAACATAAATCATTGTCATCATTTTCCGGGTTGTTCGACAAAAATGTCGGCCAACCAAGGATTAATCGTTGACATTTACGGTGAATAGCTTATGATGCCTTAAAAATACAAAACCATTCGCCAAAAGCGGTTTTATTGCATTAAGTCATAGCTATTACAATGTTATTTCAAAAAAAAGAAACTATCATCAAACGCGGCGCCCATCCGTATAGCGGCGGATTTATTCAACCGCTGGCTGTCGGCATTGTTTCGGCGATTCTGGTCGCCTTGATTCTTACCATGGGCTATCTTGATATCCGGCGCAGCGAGACCAACCTGGTTGGCTTCCTGGAAGATCAGGCCCTCAGCACCATCGGCGTCTTACAACGCCTGACGGAAGACAATCTCAAAAGCATCGTCGCCCTTCAGGGAAAAACCCCGGCACAGGCCAAAACAGCCAGCCAGCAGGAAGCCGACTATTCCAAAAAGCTTGTTGCTGAAGCCGTCACCGCACTGGGGCAGAAAATTGATGAGCAGTGGAGAAAGAATCTCATTAATAATAAGATGCTCCACATGATGGCAGAGGAAAACAGTTTCTTCTATGTAGCCATTCTCAATCGCGAGGGCAACGCTATTTATCAAAGCAATCCCCTGAAAACCGGTGACAAACTGACCGAAAGCGAGTTGTACACCGATGGA
The DNA here is from genome assembly GCA_964491435.1 of uncultured Smithella sp. Lineage (GTDB taxonomy): Bacteria > Desulfobacterota > Syntrophia > Syntrophales > Smithellaceae > UBA8904. Next base: position 5,581 of record CAZBGE010000014.1, on the reverse strand, counting down.
CGCAAAGCGACAACCATCGAAATGCTGGAGACGATGCGCCGTAAAAATCTCATCGGCTTTGTCGGCCTGCAGCGCAAAGACGGCAGCGGAACCGTTGTGATCGTTCTGGAAAAAGCGGGAGTCCGTTACTGGAGCATCAAGGTGGCCGTGGAAAGAGCCATCAATAAAATGGGCGAAGGCCACGGTATTGTGTACATGCAAATCTTTAACCATCAGAAAAAGCTGCTCGGTGAGATCGGCAAATTACCTCAGGAACTAAGCAATAACGATTTCAATCATCAGAACATGCTAAGCGGGAGAAGAAATATCGTCAGCAGAAAAGTGGATACGCATAATCACCACATCCTCGATATGGCGTCACCATTCCGGCTGGATCGAAAAATTGCAGGAATTGTCCGCATCGGATTGGATCGCGGCTCCATGGATAAAATCATCGCTGAAAACCGCCGGAATATTTTTATTTTCATGCTGCTGGTGGTCGGCATCGCCCTGCTGTCCATGTGGCTGCTCTATCATGATCAAAACCGGCATCTGGCCGGAATTATCGAAATGGAACGCCGCCTGGAAAAAGCTGAACGTCTTTCCGCGCTTGGTCAACTGGCGGCTGGTGTAGCGCACGAAATCCGTAATCCGCTCAATGCCATCAGCATGGCGACCCAGCGACTGAAAAGGGACTACATTCCCGCCGATGAAGTTAAAGCCCATGAATTTCAAAACCTTTCGGGTGTAATCCGCGATGAAATCCGGCGGCTCAACGGCATTATTGAAGAATTTCTTTCCTTTTCCAAAAGCAGACGTCTGGAGCTGAGCGATTTTTCCATCTCTGAAGTTCTGCAGAAAATTGTGGCTCTGATTTCGGAAGAAGCAAAGTCGCGCGGCATTACGCTGGAAACAAAGTGGCAGGTCAGTCCGGACATTATTCCTATGGATATCAACAAGCTTCAGCAGGCTGTTTTTAATTTTGTCAAAAACGCCATGGAATCCATTACCGGGCAAGGCAAAATCACCATCACGGTAAGTAGCGAGGGCAAGAAATACCTTGTCGTCAGTATTTCCGATACCGGCTGCGGCATGTCCGCTGAAGACATTGAAAAAATTTTCAGTCCGGAATTCACCACCAAAGAAAAAGGCCTGGGTCTGGGCATTCCCCTGGCGACGGAAATTATCCGCGGCCACGGAGGGGATATCCGTGTCATCAGCCGCAAGGACGCGGGAACAACTTTTGAAATCATTCTGCCGCGCGAAAAAATCACCGATAAAACCTGATACGTTATCAAGGATAAAAACAAATGCGGAAATTGAACATTCTGATCGTAGAAGACGGCCGTTCCCAGCGGGAAATGCTGCGGGACTTTCTGATCAAAGAAGGCCACTCCGTTCTGGAGGCGGAAAACGGCGAATCAGCCATTCAAACTGTTTTAAACCATCATTTCGATTTAATCCTGCTGGATTACAAAATGCCAGGCATGAGCGGACTGGAAGTCCTTAAAGAAATCAAAAAGATTAATCATGAAATCGACGTCGTGATCATCACCGCTTACGGAACGATTGAAACGGCGGTGGAAGCCATCAAAGTCGGCGCCATCGACTACATCACCAAACCCGTGGAACTCGACGAGCTGCTCATCCTTCTGGATCGGGTGGCGGAACGGCGCGGGCTGATCCGCGAAAATGACCTTTTGAAGCAGGAACTGGGCAAGCAGGGCGTCACTGCGGAAAAGATCATTTACAAAAGCGCGCAAATGGTCGAGCTGATCACGATGACCGCCCGTGTCGCGGCCAGCAAGGCATCCGTGCTCATCCAGGGTGAAAGCGGCACCGGCAAGGAACTGCTGGCGCGGCTGATTCATCAGTTGAGTCCGCGCGCCGGCAAACCGATTATCGTGGTTAATTGCGGCGCCCTGCAGGAAAATCTGCTGGAGAGCGAATTGTTCGGCCATGAAAAGGGCGCTTACACAGGCGCCGCATCCCGCCGCATCGGCCGGTTTGAAGAAGCCGACGGCGGCACGCTCTTTCTGGATGAAATCGGCGAGCTGAGCCCCGCCATACAGGTCAAGCTGCTGAGGTTTCTGCAGGAACGGGAAATTTCGCGCCTGGGCAGCAATGCCAACATTGCCGTGGATGTCCGGATCATCAGCGCAACCAATCGCGATCTGGATACTCGCGTCCGGGAAGGAGCGTTCCGGGAAGACCTTTTTTACCGGCTGAAAGTCGTCACCATGTACCTGCCGCCGCTGCGCGAAAGAAAAGAAGATTTGCCGGCGCTGGTCGATTATTATCTGGAAAAATTTATCCGGGAAAACGGAAAAAAAATCCGGGGTCTGACTGCGGAAGCGCGGGATTTGATGTTAAAATATGACTATCCGGGCAATGTGCGGGAACTGGTCAATATTATGGAAAGAGCTGTCGTCATCGCGAGGGATGATTATATCACAGTAAATGACCTGCCATTTAAAAATGAACTCGCGATTAACGAATCAGTTAAAAAACCAACGGGATCGCTTCGGGAATCAATCGAAGAATTAGAAAAACACCTAATCACCGAGGCCATGGACAAAGCGGCAGACAACCAAACCAGGGCCGCCGAAATTCTGGGCATGTCCGAAAGAATGCTGCGCTATAAGTTAAAAAAATACGATTTGAAAAAGTGATAATGATCGCGGACCTTCCGGGAAAAAAATGAAAGACACATTACGGATAATATTTAATAAAATCATTGCCGCCATGGGAAAAGTAAAATGGCTCCAAGGCGCAAATGATAAGCCGGACGAAGAGGACAAATCGCTTCTGAAGCTTGATGAATACATCAGCCGGGGAGTCGATCGACATGATTCAGACAATCAATAACGACTCAGCCGCCGCCGATCACCAAGGCCAGTTCATTTACAAACACTTTCATCTGTTCCGCCTGGGCGTTCATCTCCTCCGATGCACTGGCGGATTCTTCGGCATGGGCCGCCGACTGCTGCGTAACCTTATCCATTTCCGCCACGGCCGTGTTGATTTGACTGAGCCCGTGCGCCTGCTCCATGGATGCGGTTGCAATCCCGTCGATTAATTCGCCAATCTTACCCGCAATGGCCGCGTTTTCTTTAAAGGCGTCCTGTGTTTTCAGCGTCAATTCTCTGCCGCTCTTGACGGCCCGGATTGTATTTTCAATCAGCTTATTGGTATTTTTCGCCGCGTCCGCCGCACGCATGGCAAGATTACGAACCTCATCGGCCACAACAGCAAAACCGGCGCCCACTTCACCGGCCCGGGCCGCCTCCACCGCTGCATTCAAAGCCAGGAGATTGGTCTGAAACGCAATCTCGTCGATGGTCTTGATGATCTTGCCGGTCTCCTCGCTGGATTGGGTAATTTCTGAAATGGCGGCGACCATATCGTTCATATGCTGATCAACCCTGTCAACAATCTCCCCTGCCTGCGCCATCATGACTTTGGCGTGGTTGGAGTTGTCCGCATTTCGCTTCGTCATGGAAGACAACTCTTCCAAGGAAGATGAGGTTTCCTCAACGGATGATGCCTGCAAACCGGATCCGTCCGCCATCCGTTCCGCCGCCGACATGACTTCGGATGAGGCATCCGAAACATGCCCGGCGCTTTTCGACAGGCCTGCAATAACTTTTAAAATTGGCGTCACAACAGAGGTGTAAATAAAATATCCCATCGAAAAGACTATAATAAATCCGATCGCGCCAAAAATCATAATTCTGATGGATATCGCTTTGACAACCTCATCATAGTGCGTATTGGGAATACCGACAAACAACATGCCGATCACATCTCCTTTTTCATTCACAATGGGCTCATAAGCCGTCTGATTCCAAACCCCTACCACTTTTGCCTTGCCAACATATTTTTGGCCGCCCTTCAGCACTGTTTCAATGATGTTATCTGCCGCTTTGGTGCCCGTGGCCCGCTCGCCTGTTTCTTTTTTCACATTCGTCGTAATCCTTGTATCCCCCATGAAGATAGTTACATTATCTCTGGTGCTATCGCCAATGGTGTCTACAATTGAAATATTATCGTTCATCAGCGTTTCACCTTTCAAGAACTTTCCTTCCCGGATTGACCATGGCCCCGGATATTTAGCATCAATGAACGTTTTGGCCATAGACAGATCGCCCGCCAGTTTTTCATGGGCTGTTTCTATGACCTTGCTTTGCACGGTAAGCAACGTAACTGCACCGATGACAATAAACGTTACAGTTGTAACAGCTAATACTAACAAGAGTTTGGACTTGAGACTCATCGTTTTCATTTTGTTGCTCCTTTGTTTCTGGAATCACATCAGCACCGGTGTATGCCGGCACTGATGTGATATTCGTTACTGTCTGCCTTTTGTTTGATCGATGGTCTTGATGATCTTCCCAGTCTCTTCACTGGCTCTGGTCACTTCTTGGATCGCCGCCACCATGAGGTTCATCTGATCGCCTGCTTTTCTGGTTCTTTTAAAAGAGTATTCCTGTGAAGCTGTTTCGCCTGCAATCATCCGGGAAATGATTTTCTGCGTTCCATCCTGCTGCAACAGATCTATTTCCAGATTATATTCTTTTTTCGGATGAGCAATGGCCAAACCCGTTTTATCGATGGCAAAACCGTAGCCGGTTTTACCTATTTTAACTGCGGACACATCCACGCCCTGATACTTTCCATTTCTTCTTAATTTTTCAATATTTGCCGTTGTCATCCAGGGCTTCACGGACTTTCCGGGAAAGTTCGCTGATACGGAAGGGCTTTTGAATAAACCCTTTACAACCGGAATCCAGAAGATTTTGAATTCGGCCATCCATGCTGCAACCGCTGACCAGAAGGATTCTGATATTGCGGTCAATCTCCAGGAGGGACTGAAAGGTTTTCTCTCCGGACATTCCGGGCATGATCATATCCAGAATAATCAGGTCGATCACTCCCCGATTTTCAATGTAAGCAGCAACGGCCTCCTGTCCGCTCTTCGCCACGAGAACTTTGTAGCCCATGCTGTTGAGTATCTCTCTGCTCACATCGACGATATCCTCCTCATCATCCACCACGAGAATGGTTTCATGCCTCATCAGCAGTTCCCCCTGAACTTTTCAGACCGGCGGAGCTTCTTTTCCCGGTCCCGGTTTATCAATCCGTCGGCGCAAAGCTTCGATTTCGGTCTGCGGCGCTTTTTTGATTTTTCCCGTTCCTTCATTGCCGGCATGCCTTGAGTATGGACAGGGCTCCATGAAACACACTTCATCGAACCTTCCGGATCACTATTCATTTATGTTACAGTGCACACAATTACGAGAAACATCCATCGCGGTGATTCGATCTTCGCGCCGTGAAAACTAAATCCAGGCGGCCAAAAACCGCACCGCAACCTTGCCGGGAAAAATACAGAAACGTCACCGAAATGACAATATTATATGATTTATACAAAACATGACAAAAAATGTAATATCAGCCCAAACCGGCAAGATACATACGAAGGTTGTTTTGCCTGGCCATTTTCAACTTCCGCCGGATGCGATACCGGTTAACGTTGACAGCGCTTTCCGATATATTCAGCAGATTGGCGATCTCCTTGGTGGTTTTTTCTTCCCGGATC
>CAZBGE010000013.1:0-38067 GCA_964491435.1 uncultured Smithella sp. | reverse complement strand
ATATTCTCCCTTGATGCTTTAATAACATTACTGTTGTGCAGGGTATGTACAATTTATACCTGTTTCCGCTGTTGTACATCAGGACTATGAAGCATGGACCGTCGACAAATTGTCGATGGTTCAAATCCTTACATTAATGTTGCCCCCCTCTGTACCCATTAAGCCCGCGCTACAGACAAAAGGCCGCATCCAAAGGCTTTTGCCGGACCTATTCCTTTTTTAACCAGTTTCACAAATTCTTCCGCATTACTAACATTCAAAGTACCTTGAAAGCTGACCGGTTGAATTTTTCCGGCACGTTCTTCTCTTATTTTGTAAAATCTCAAAGGCGTCTGTGGGTCAATAGCCAACTCATCAATTGATGCCGCATCGTGAAACTTGCGTTCAAGCCATTGCCTTTGATCTTCTTCACGAATAAGGGGCACACGACATTTTTTAATTTCGCCATCTGCGTTCTTTCTTCCGGCCTCATCATTGATTGTCTTTACTGGATTAGCGATTAAAAGGAAACGTAACTGCTGGCCGTTATTCAATGTTAATTGATAATCCTTGCATGCCTGAATCCGCGCATTGGTATTTGAGTGATCCGGCTTTGTTTCCGATTGTAACAGAATCTCTGCATGCAACCGATCAGCATGACCAACCCGGAAAAGAAAATCCCTTGCAGCCTCGCCGTCTTCTGGAAACAAACGCCATAGTGCGCGGTGAATCTCATAGGGATTGCGGCAGGCGGCTCCGGTGACTAATATTTTACTCAGATACATAGCCCCCTCCATGAATGTAAAGGTTTCGAGATGTATCTGTCACATTGAGCCAGTTTCGGAGATAAGCAATAACGTTTCTAAAACATGCGTACCCACATAGGAAGTTCAATATGATCTCATTTAGTAAATAGATTCTCATGAGAGACTCCAAGGTATTGAATCAATATCAATCTCCATACGCTTACATCTGCGAAATTCGTAGAAGCGCAATTGATTTAATCGGACGGCATCTTGACGTTCATACACGCCGTCCGAACATTCTATCCATGCCATAATCTTTTGTAGCCGTTTGCTTTTCTGGCGTACTTCACGCTCATTTGGCGATTTGGGTGCAGACCAGGGCTCTTTTTTTAGAGCACTTTCTATATCATCATATTCTTTAGCCAAGCGTTCGAAAATCGGACGTGAAGGCACGCAACTCTTTCGTCCAAGATAGAGAGGCCACTTAGGGTTTTTCAAACAATTTTCTAAAATTTCAAGCAGATCGTGGTTGTTAGTTTTGTGCTCAGGTTTTACTGCCAGTGCAACAAGAAAGGCTGCATCGTGCAAATAATCCCTCCAAGTGATTTCTGTATGTGGTGGCTCATTTGCTGCCTTAATTGGATTTGTTCCGCTAACAGATATGCCCGTCTTCACTTTGGCGTTTGCCTGCCAGAAGTGTCCCTGGACGGTATGATAATCTGTTTCGACAGTGCCGGGCCGATCGATTCTGACACCAAAATTCAAAACGTTATCCCAAAGTTCCAGTCGCCTATCCGGCTCGTCATTCGACCGCCAATCAGGGCGACGAACACCTACCGCGCATCCGATCAGGCCTATGATAGCAGACTTCGTCGGTTCTGCACCCGTGTCCCTTCGTGACCAGCGCGAACGCAAGCCCCAGCTTTGCAGCGGACCTTCTAAGCGAAGAAGTAGAATAGTCTCACTCATCTTTTTTCTCCACCGGGCAGCCAAGCGCATCTCTAAGCTTTATGACAAGATCACAGACTGTTGTAACCGAACAGTCCGGTGCAGTCTTTATTCCCTCAAGTGGTTTACCTATTTGTTTTTCTCCTGTAAAGAGAAGTTGGCTCACTGCGGTACGTGAAAAGGCTTTTGTGATTCGATTTGCTTCCTGGATAAGACGCTTTGCGGACTCAATAGCCAGGTCCACATGCTGCACTTGGCCGGTGTCCGACAGTGATTCTTCATTCTTTGGGTCGACAGGTTTGGCAAAAGCATCGACGTAGCATACAGGAATATGGCTATTGCGAACCTCCACCAAAATCAAAGTTGGAAGCGTCGGTGACGCCATGGAGTTGAATTTACCAGTGGGGCGCTCAAAGATAGCCGCTTTTAAAAGGCCAACTACAGCATTGCAGGCACGTTCCTTTGCTTTCTTCTGATCTTCTTCCGAAACAGACAGCTTATGATTGATGGCTTTGCCGGTCAAGTTGTCAATGAGAGCATCAAAATCCACATTGAAGTAGTTATAGAAGCAAGCCGCGGTAAATTCCGCATCCCCCATGCCATCCGTTCCTGTTGGCAGTTTTTCTTCCGCGCCAAAAGCATCAAGATACCAATCCAATCGTTTGTCACGACGGTCATCTATGCGCGTCCACAGATCGAATTCACGAGTAAACTCATGGGTGCTTATGGCATGTGCAAATTGACTGCTGGCATCCACGTTGTGCATTAGATCACTCGTTACCATTCTGCCAAAAAGGGCCATGTCAACGGGGATGCCATCTGGCCGTAGCCCAGCCTCTTTCAGAGCAACTCTGGGGTCAAATCGCTCCAAAATCAGTTGGACCAAAACGTTTGCAGTATTCTCGATACTTTTTGTTTTTGCATCTTTTAGCTTTTTCTCGCGTTCTTTCTTTTTGGTTTCTGTTTCCTGCGATGGTGCTTTGAATTTCTCATCAAGTTCATTGTTTACCTTGGAGTACATTGTTTTAATCTGCTTGATTTTCTCGCCCAGAGTTCCATTGACGTTATTATCGATGGTCTTGATGATATCTTTAGGTTTAACCTTTCCTTTGTCATCAAAGGCATTACGCATTATTTCAGGCACATCACAATCCCATTCGATTCGTTCACGGTAGGCGTCAAACAGCGTTTGCATCTCCCCGTCACGCCAGAAAATACTTTGAGCGGTTTGGTATTTCCCTTTCTTGCCAGTTTCACTAACTTCTGTACTTGCTTCCTCTTCTGTATCTAAAGCCGCTGATTCATCCGCTTCTTCGGATTCCTCGCCACCCGTTTCCTTTACAGTCTTCCCTAGTATCGCTGCCAGCTTTGCTTGGGATTTTTCAGCCCACTCCCTGAACTTTGTCTGCAATTCTTTCTGTTCTGGTGCTGTTAGAGTATCGGCATGTGCAAAGAGCCGAGTTTTGATCTCATCCGGCATTGACCGTGTATGCATACCCAGTCCGTCGACCTCTTCACGGAAAGTCTTTGATGTTCGATAGGCTCGCTTAAGGCACTGGCTTGATATGCGGGCACGGCGATAACCGCCGAAATATGCGGTCTTGGGACTTCCGGATTCATCACGATTTAAATTGCTTGGCGCATGATTCTGGATAATGTGCACTTCAATCAACATATTCTTCCTCCTCGTCTTGAATGTCTTCTGTTTCAGTCTGTTTATCAGATGTCATAACATCGCTCTTACCTTTGGGTGGAGCATAGAAGGCCTTGGCCCAACTTTCTTGCACATATCTATTCTCTGCGTGCCAACCACGCAGGTCACAAGCAAGTTGAATGACATCAATAGGCACCTCTCCTGCAACCAACATACGCACTAATCCATACAGGCGATACGCGAGTTCTCCTGTTCCATCCCGTTCCAGTTCGGCATCAAGAAGCGTGCGAAATCGCTCATGTATGCTTGGTGGTCGTGGCGGGCTTTGCCCCTTTGAGAGGGCTTCTTGACGCCTGAGATAAAAGGTTGTCGGGTCTTGCTCTTGATCGCGTTCGCGGCAGTACCTTGCCCAAGCGGCTCCAATAGATCCTCGATCGCAGTACTTCCAATAATGATTACCAGTCTGTATTTTGGCCGCTGGATATTGTGCAGCAAGTGTCGCCGTGAGGAAATCAGCGGGCCGTGTGCTGATGCTGGCGAACCACTGACAATTCCGGCTTGCGGCGAGCCGCTGTCCGCATGCTCGCCGCAAGGCCGCAAGAGTACCCGTATCTTCGTTCTTGAGCGTGTAGAGGTATCGAATGAAGGGATCTTCTTTACTCATGGTTTCTTCTCCTTTGCCAACTTCGGTAAATGACGATTCAATTGTCTCTCAAACCAATTGGTTGCATTAGCAATGCGAAAAAGACCGTCGGCTGTCCGCCGATGCGGGCCCGTTGCACGGGCAAATGCATCACGCGCCTCTCTGCGAATCACCGCCCATATCTCCTGTTCAGCAACTTGGTCCCTATCGTTAAGCGCTTTTAGGTATGAACTTGACAAAGGCAATTCTAAACGTCGCCATAAATAGTTGAGGACGTCAACTTCGTTACGATGAATGGCCTTTCTCGAAGTTTTTTTTACTTCTGAAGGTGCTCGAAGCATCCTTAAAGCAGTTCGTAACGTATCAGCCACCCTCTGAGCTATCTTAAACGCTGCAATTGCCTGGGCAGAAAGACGGCTGTCATGTGCCACTTCTGTTGGGAATGTGATTACAGAACGGAACCATTCCTCCACTTTAACGTCTCCGCCGCCGCCACCCTTCTTTTTCATACCATAGACAGCAACATGGAACTGTGGCGTGTCCAGAACACGAAGGGCATTAGAGATCACCTCGGGACGTGAACGCCTTTTATCATTTCGAAGGGTCTCCCCTTCACATGCAACCAAGAACAGAGGAACAGCATCTCGCCAGACAGGTATGTCTGCTCTAGCTTTGATATGAGTCACGTTCTCTCCAGTGGTTTCGATACCCGCATTTGGATCTCGCCAACTATACCTGGCATCGTAAAGGTTTCTTCCCTTGTCTTTCGCCTTTTCGGTTGGTTTTAAGTAAGCAGCCTTATTGATTGCCCTGGCGATTACAGGCCCAGCGCGTTCCAGCGTGATAGTACGAACTGGCCATGTAAAACCCTGGGTAATCGTTGGGGTCTTAGGAAGCCGGTTCAGATCTAATTGTGTCCGCCAAGCCGGGCCATTGTCTTGCTCCTGGTTGGTTGTGATTCTTCCGTTTCGACCCGGCAGGTTCAGTAAGAGTATTTCAAATAGGTTTTGACCTAATACAAGGGTGTATAAAGGTGGGTCTCCCGCAAGTGTCCTGACTTCACCCGGTTTGTTCTTAAAATTAAAGGGTGAAACCGTGGTTAGCACCTGGGCGGCAATGTCCTCTGTAAGAAATGCATTGCCTTCCATGTCATGATGCCAATGCGTTACATTCGTACCGCTCGGTATTGCTGGAAACATTGTTATTACTGGTTTGAAGTCAGTTTTTTTCACGACATCATCTGCTGCCTTAGCCTGAAGAAAAGGCACGTGACTACTCCATAGATCAAAATCCTTACCGTATTTGTCGAAATATTGGTTTACTACCTGAACATCCAAGTAGCCCTTCTCAAGCATCACCCGCATCTTGCCGATTGTCGGTCGCTTGCCGGCAACAATGTAAGCATCCAATATGATGGTGATCAGCAGTCGATAGATGCCATACTCGATAAACGGTGCGGTGTGGGATATACATCTGATTTCATGACTGCGTTTTATGGCTTCCCTGATTCCGATTTTTGGTTCCCTCGGTTCATCGGCGTCTTTGTTCCAGACGACTGGAATCCAAGGTTCTGAAAGGAGGTCGAAAGAATGAGATTTACTCATTTATCACCTCCATGCATTACACCAATCGTTCGATCGTATTTGATCACATATGTCTTTTTATCGTCCTTTATACCTGACCACGACCACCCACCTTCTTCTCTCTTAACCGGCAAAAGCCAAACTCCTCGAAGGCGGCCTGTGTTCATCAACACCGGGTTTTCTTTTTTGTCTTTCGCACGGGGCGGCCAGTAATGAGGTGGTATCTTTACACTGCGTTTGAAGAGTTCCTTAACCTTGTCCCGGCCCACATCCGTCTTGGTCAACATCGGCAGATCATCAACGTCTATTGGAATTATGAGAACATCATCCATGCCCAGACGTGTTTGCGCCCGCCAACCGTTACCGTCATCGCTATCATCGCCGACCTCATCCGCTCCTACGGGATCAAATTCTTCAGCCATTGGTTCACAGAGAAGATATTGCCCTGCTTGTGCTGCCAAATCCAATTGGAACGCACTCCAAGCAAGTTTATTCGCTATTTCCTCATGGTCGTCTGAGTCCCATATCGATGACGAATCTCCGTACACTTCTTCGATCAGTGGACGAAATTTGTCAGGCAAATCAATTTCTTCCTTTCCCTCTAAAACTTTCATGGTTTGCAGGAGCGGGTATTCCTTATAAACCGTTTTAATCTTATCCATTTTCGAATGTTTGCCACCTTCAACTGCTGGTACAAGGATGTGAAGCATTGGTTCACCACGCCCATCAGGACCATTAATGAGGTTCCCATCTTTGTCGCGGGTGTGTCGCTTAATCCGGCCGCTGCGTTGAAGAAGAAGATCGATTGGCGCCAGTTCACTGATCATGTGATCGAAATCAACGTCAAGGCTTTGTTCAACAACTTGAGTTGCAACCAGGATATATTTTTGAGGACGATTTGCGGGAATAAGCCGGCGTTCATCACCCTCTTCATTCCAATATCCCTTGCCAAATAAAGTTAGAACCTTATGGGTGATTTTCTCCCGGTCTGTCGCGGCAAAGCGCGCATGAAAAAGGAGCCTTTCTTCTGTGGGAAATTTCATGGCTTCAAGTTCCTTGAACACTGCCTGGGCTTGCTTGACAGTGTTTAAGATAACACAACAGCAGCCACCATCTTTAACTATCTCAACGGCTTTTGCTGCCGTCTTCTTGGCGTTGCCCAGTAACCCTTCAAGAGTCTCAATCTTTAGTGTCCGGCTAGATGCAGCATCTGGCATGATTGACCATGTTTCTTTCCCTGATTCTACAACAGTGATGAGTGGATATGGTGTATGCGGATTGGGTTCGTTAGCTTCTGCCGATCCATACGCCTCAATCATTTTTCCACGCTGTTTTGCGGACAGCGTAGCGGAGAGCATGATCACAGGAATTTTTAGACATGCGCACCACTGGAGCAGCCGTTCTATAATTGCGCTCATATATGCGTCGTAGGCATGCACTTCGTCAATGACCAGTACTTTATCAGCAAGTCCAGCTAGGCGCAGAAAGCCGAACTTGACATTCATGCCCGCAAGCATCGCTTGATCGACAGTCCCTACTCCATGGGCTGCAAGCATAGCCCGGCGTGTTGGCCTAAACCATGCAGCGGCAGATGATTGGTCATCCCCTGGTTCGCCATTTTGTGGCATAGCATTCGGTTCCTTCTCATCACGCAGCCATGCCATTCCATGAACAAGCTTGACGTCTTCACCATAATGCAGCTTCATGAGGTAATCATCTCGGTATCTGCTATGCAAGGAATCGCTCGTAGCCATAGTAGGCAAAGCCATGTACATGCCATGATAACCTTTGTCCCGCCACTTCTCAGCTAAAATCCAGGCGGCTTCAGTCTTGCCTTCACCCATTGGAGCCTCAATAATCACAAGTCCGGGAGGGATATCATTTTCTAAAAGCTTCTGTTGGATAGGACGGGGTGTTTTGACTATGCTTGCCGCATTTCCAGGGTGTGCTTCTCTCTTCAAGTCAAGCTTAGTTATCCATTCATTCGCCACTACTTTCGCTTTTGAGAAATATTCTTCTGGGTCATCAACATTTATTAACCTGGGATCACTAAAGAAATCCTCATTACTGGCAATCCAGTCGCTAAGGACAACATGACCTGCTAGCCTCATACCGAAAGCACTAAGATTAACAGGACTCTCTGCTAAAAATGCTTCAACTCCAAGGACCCGTTGAAGCATCCTGCGGAGTTGGTCCTGCGCTTCCGCATACTCATAAGCTACATCACGGGCCGCCTCATTCCAATATCCATGATGCGCAATCACGGTTCGAGCTATCGCATCAGCAATAAAGCTATCCATTCCATCTGATACCAAATTCTTCTTGATAAATCGGGCAGAGATTCGCTCATGCCGGCACCGGGCATCATCTGTGGGTGAATATCCAGCGTCTGCAAGCTCAGATGAAAAGTCCGGTATCTGGTGTTGAAAACAAGAATCCGCCTTGCCTACATCATGAAGACCGACAAGAAACGCGGTTTGTTCTGGAGACCAACCAAAGCAGGCCAAGGGCGGACTCAAAGAAAGTGAAACGGCTGCGGCATCCAGCATATGTTTCCACAACGGATGTCTTGGATTACTCTTTGCCCACAATCGTTTGATGCCGGTTGAGAGAGGGCTCGAAGCTATTTTGTTAGTGTTCATAGAAAAAAACCTCACTTTCTAGATATTTCAAATCGCGCGGTTTTGATTTGAGCGTGACACAACTGCCGCCACATCCAAACAGTGATAAGGCAGCAGATGATATTTCCCAGTGTCCTTATCCGCTTTTCCCCAGTACTTGTAGTATGAAGGTATCGATTCCATCATTTTGATTCCATGGCCATCCATATGGCGGCCACCATGCGCGCGTCATCCAGTGCGCGGTGTTGTTGAATCCGGGGACACGTTCCGCTCCCTTCGGGCTTCCGGAACATGTTCCCAGCCGTTCCGGCAAGATGACGGTAAACCGTGCTCAATTTATAATTCGGCAGGCGCGGATAGCGTCTGCGGCTTATTTCCAGTGTGCAAAAGATTTGATTATTGAAGCTCAATTTCAACCGGTTAAATTCCGATCGCAAAAACCCTATATCAAATTTGGCATTATGTGCAACCAATATGCTGTCCGCCATGAAATTCTTTATGTCCGGAAAAACATTTTCCGGTTCCGGCTGGCCGATAAGCATTTCATTGGTAATTCCATGCACTTTCGAAACATGTCTGGGGATGGGAATATCCACATGAATGAGGCTTTGATATTCGGATAAAACTTGATTGTTTTCCATCGCCACTGCTCCTATTTCAATGATTCTATGGCCTTTTCTATGGTCAAGGCCGGTTGTTTCCACATCGATAAAGATGATTCGTTTATCGTTCATCAGGATCATTGCATTTTGAGGCAGAGCGCATCTCTTTTTCGCATGGCCTATCTGATAATAATTTGGCGTCGCCTTTTCATTCGCCAACATCCTCATCCCCTTCCGTCGCAGGAAAAGACAGCAAAGGGTTGGTCTCCGTTGCGGGAAGTTCCTGGACGTCCTTCAGCTTTCTTCCGATGACCCTTGATCTCACCCTGGCCTTCTCAATGGTTTCCGCCGCCTGATTCAGCTTGGTTTGGACAGCATTCAGAATATCGCCGTATTTGGTCCATTCGGTTTTCACAGCGGCAAGAAGGCTCCAGACCTCGCTGGAGCGCTCTTGAATGGCCAACGTGCGAAAGCCCATTTGCAGGCTGTTCAGGATCGACCACAGAGTTGTCGGGCCGGCGATCACCACGCGGCTCTCCCTCTGTATCGCCTCAATCAAACCAGTTCTGCGAATGACTTCGGCAAAAAGTCCCTCGATGGGCAAAAACAAGATGCCGAAGTCGGTAGTTTTGGGCGGGTTTAAATACTTCCGGTTGATGTCTCCGGCGCAGGCTTTGATGCGGTTCTCCAACTGCTTCCCCGCCATTTCCAGGCCCTGGGCATCAACTCTTTCCTGCGCCTCCATCAGACGCTGGTAGTCTTCAACAGGAAACTTGGCGTCAATCGGCAGCCAGACAACCTCATCTTTGCCCGTATCCTGCCCCGGCAATTTAACAGCATACTCCACACGCTCGCTGTTGTCTTTTAAAGAGACGTTGGTGGCAAACTGATCAGGGGCCAGTACTTGCTCCAACAATGCCCCAAGTTGCACTTCGCCCCATGTTCCGCGTGTTTTAACGTTTGTCAGCACTTTCTTCAGGTCGCCAACGCCGGTAGCCAGCAATTGCATCTCGCCAAGGCCTTTGTGAACCAGCTCCAGGCGTTCACTGACTTGCCGGAAGGACTCGCCCAGGCGTTTCTCCAATGCGCCCTGAAGTTTTTCATCAACGGTCTGCCGCATTTGTTCAAGCTGTCTGGCGTTGTCGCTCTGGATGTTTTGCAGCTTGCCTTCCACCGTCGCCCTGACTGCTTCCAGTTTGTGATCTACGTTATCACCAAGTATCTTCAAGGACTGGGCAAGTTCCTGCCTTTGTTCCCTTGTGGCGTTGCTCAGTTCATTTCTGCTCCGGGCCGTTTCTTCTCTGACCGAATGTTCCGTCCGTTCCTGCGCCTTTTCAATGGCATCAAGGCGCGCGGCAAGTGTCACCGCATCCGTTTGTGTTGCTTTCCTGACAAGGATCAATAATAGAAATGTATTTACGGCCAGCAAAACTACAGCCGCCATCACCAGAATATCCATCATGTCTGAATACCTCCTAATCTATGGTTAATACTATGGCATTAATTATGAACACATTGTCATTACTACGAAAAGAGAATCAAAGCAAAGCGGTCAGCGCACCTGAAGGTGCGCACTACGAGCGTAAAAATATCGTCCTGGTCTTTACACCCGAGATGTTTGTATAACTGCAGAAAACCAGGAATTTTGTCATTCCCGCGAAGGATGGAATCCAGTCGTTTCAAGGGCTTCCCGAATTCCGGCCTGCGCCGGTGTGACGAAGAAGAGTAGCTTTGCAAAGCTCTCCCCCCGTAATTGACAGTGGCGCAGCGCACCGCTCACCTCTTTTGGCTTGACTATACTCTTCAGTCTTTGCTGATTCAACTCCTCAACGACAACCGCAAGTCGCATTATTTTACTTTGAAGCATTTTATCCGGAAGTCTTTGATGATCAGGAACTGGCGCTGAACATAAAGAATGTCGCTCGACAATGGGAAGCTCCGCGGATGAGGAGGATGTTCTGGGCAGTCATGATGAATGAGTCACCGCCGCCGTCGGACGCTCAGCCGCAATGAAAATAAATTGCTGAACTCTATTGTAACCTGTGATAAAATAAACGCAATTTCATGGTGTGGTCACTTTGTTTTGTAATGGGTTCCGTTTCATATTCCTCGGGCCGAGAAAGGATATGGTAAATGAAAAAATCATCTTCTGGCATTGGTTTTCACCTCATAATTTCATCGCTGGCAATATTGTGTATGTCATTTATACCGTTAGCCGCCCATGCGGGAACATTTTTCAACTGCGTGGACTCCATGGGAAATGAAACTCTGTCGGATTATCCGGTAAGCGGCAAATTATGTAAAGAAATCGGCTCATTCCAGGCAATGAGCAAGGAAGAATCTGATAAATATTACCAGAATAGAGAAGACAGGAAGGCTGAAGAGCGCAAAAAACAGAAAGCGGCAAATGATGCGCAAGAAGACAAAATAAAATTTGATGAATGCATTGCCAATGCAAGAGAAAACAGCCGCCGGGCACAGGTTGCCTATTGCAGATACCTGAACAGACCCGAATCCTGCGTTCTACCGGCGGAGGTTGACAAACAAATGGATGAAGACCTTCGTACGGAAGGAAAACGGTGTCAGGAATTATATCATCAAGGCGGCGTCAATCCGTAACCAAAAAAACCTGTGTAACGCTCCGTATGGATTCAATTTTATTGAAAGCCGGCGTAATGTCAACATCCTTCCAGCCAGGAATTAATCCGTCCGGAATAATCAGACATATTCCAGTTTTTCCAGACGGATTCTCCTTTTATTGAATCTGTGTATTAAAGCTAACCATTTGTAATCATATCAATATAGCCAACAATCCTTTCTGGCACATTTGCTGCTAAATTAAACCAAGAGAAGGGGTATCGGCATGATCATTTATGGCAGCGCCATGACAATGATGGATACCGTTTAAAAATTTAAGCCATTTTCAAAAGGAGAAAATCATGGAATTACTTATTCAAGTAGCTATCAAATTGGTTACTTACGCCGTCGCAGCATTAATTGTCGCCGGAATTCTCAGATATTCCCTTGGGAAGACTCTGACCGTCAAGTTGTATACGTGGCTTGCGCCAGGCATCGTGACGGTTATTCTGGCTGGTTTCATCGGCGGCAAGATGGATGGAAGTGAGGAAATCTGGCCGAAGTTTATCGTCCTGTTCGGAATGCTGATCATGATCGCCAATTTTGTTATCGTCGGGAAAAAATTAATCGCGCAAATCCAGCAAATTGCCGATGAAATCAATGAATCAACCGGAGAAATAAATTCTGCGGCGACTCTTGTGTCCAACTCCACTGTGAACCTGGCGGAAGGCGCGTCCTCCCAGGCATCGGCCATCGAGGAAACGTCATCGGCCATGGAAGAAATGTCCGCCATGACCAAAGGAAACGCCGACAATGCCAGCCAGGCGGACAGTCTGATGAAAAAAACCAATCAAGTCATCCAAAAAGCCAACACCTCCATGGATGAACTGACAGAATCGATGAAAGACATATCTGCGGCCAGCATGGAAACATCCAAGATCATCAAGACGATAGATGAGATTGCCTTCCAGACCAACCTGCTGGCTTTGAATGCCGCCGTGGAAGCGGCGCGGGCGGGAGAGGCAGGCGCCGGTTTTGCCGTGGTCGCTGACGAGGTTCGGAATCTCGCGATGCGGTCCGCCGAGGCGGCAAAAAACACGGCCAGCCTGATTGAGGGTACCGTAAAAAAAGTCAAGGATGGCTCCGATCTGGTATTCAAGACAAACGAAGCATTTACCGAGGTGGCGGTCAGCACATCCAAGGTAGGTGAATTAGTCAGTGAGATTTCCGCAGCCTCTCTGGAACAGTCCCAGGGGATCAGTCAGATCAATAAGGCGGTCGCCGATCTCGACCGGGTTATCCAGGAGAATGCATCGACGGCTGAAGAATCCGCCAGCGCGGCAGAGGAACTCAGCGCTCAGTCTAATCAAATGAAAGGCATTGTCCGTCGATTAGTAATGATCATTCAGGGAAAGATCGATGATAAAGAGAAAATCCCATCACCATCCAAAAAGATGGCATTGACGGCTACGGCCGCCAAATCCTTTAAAGCTCCTGTCAAAATCCTGCCTGCCGCTGTAAAAAAGGAAGGTTCCAGCAAATTCTCATCTCGTATCAAGCGGCCGGAAGGAGTGCTCCCTTTTGAGAAGGATAAGGATGAATTCAAGGATTTCTAGGACTGGATTTACGCGGTAACAGGTCGATCGCCCTGGAAAAGGTGTTACTGAATTTGCGGCAGAGAAACTTTTTGTCAGGTTTTATCCTACGCCTAATTCGGACTGCCGCTGATACCAAAAAACGTCTTCCTGTAGTAATTAATAAGCAATTTTCAGGGGGTACACGTATTGTATCCGCCATAGGCGACAGGCGCCGGCGGCTATGGCGGAAAATTCAGTTACCAGTATCCGCTGAAAAAGCAATTTAATATAGCAGGAGACAACAATTATGCAAGTACCTATGTTGGTTACACATTTTTTGGACAGAGGCGTCAAGCTGTATGGCCCCAAGACCTGTATTGTCGATGGAGAAAAGCGATTTACCTACAACCAGTTCAATGAAAGGGTTAACCGTCTTTCCAATGCTCTGATAGCTGAAGGAGTCAAACAGGGAGACCGTGTCGCTTATATCGGCCCCAACGGGCACCGTATCCTCGAATCCTATTACGGCATCACCCAAATCGGCGCCATCCTCCTTTGCATCAACATCCGGTTGAGCCCGGAAGAAATTGCCTTCATTCTGAATCATGCTGGCGCCAAAGTGGTCTGCGTGGACTGGGAATACGCGAACCTGGTGGCGCCCGTTGTTGACAAGCTGGAAACCGTCACGCACTTCATGTTGTTTACGGATGGTCATCGCCCCAAAGGCATCGACTGGCCTGACTATGATACGCTGTTAAATGAGGCCTCAACGGAAAGGCCGCCCCGGCCTGACATGGATGAAAACGATGTCGCTGAACTATTCTATACAAGCGGCACGACATCCAGACCCAAGGGCGTGATGATGACGCACCGCAATATCTACGCGAATGCCATCAATTATATCCATATGCTGAGCGTCACGGACGCAGACACGCAGCTGCACAGCGTGCCGCTGTTTCATGTGAACGGCTGGGGATCTCCGCACGGTATCACCGGTTCCGGCGCCACCCATGTGATTGTCAGGGATTTCCGGGCGCAACAGGTACTTGAGGCTATCCAGAAGGAAAGAGTGACGATTGGCGCTATGGTGCCGGCCATGGTCACGACGCTGCTTAACTATCCCGAAGCCGGCCAATATGACACTTCCGCATGGGAGCGGATGATTATCGGCGGCGCACCTGTGCCCATCACGATTCTGCGGGAAGCGCAGGAAAAATTCGGCGTCAAATGCTATCAAGCCTATGGCATGACGGAAACCTGTCCTATGCTGACTCTCTCCACCCTGAAGGATCACATGAAGAAACTGCCGTTTGAAGAGCAGCTCGTCTATCGCGCGAAAACCGGCAAGCCCGTCTTCGGCGTCGAACTGCGGGTGGTTGATGAAGACGGCAAGGACGTGGAACCCAACGGCGAGGATGTGGGCGAGATCATCGTGCGTGGCAACAACGTCATGAAGGGTTTCTGGAATGATCCGGAAGAAACCGCTAAAATCATCGTCGATGGCTGGCTGCACACTGGCGATATTGCCAATATCGACAAGGAAGGATTCGTTCAGATTGTCGATCGCGGCAAGGACATGATCATCAGCGGCGGCGAGAACGTCGCCTCCGCGGAAGTAGAAATGGCTGTCCATCAGTTTCCCGCCGTCATGGAATGCGCCGTGGTTGGCGTTCCCGATCCCAAGTGGGGCGAAGCCGTCAAGGCGCTGGTCGTCCTGAAGCCAAACATGCAGGCAGCCGAAAAAGAGATCATTGATCACTGCGCCACGCTGCTGTCCAAGTTCAAGTTGCCGCGTACCGTGGATTTTGTGAGCGAACTGCCGAAGACCGGCACCGGCAAGATTCTGAAGCGTGATTTGCGGGCAAGGTACTGGGCTGGCCAGGAGAAGAAAATAGGCGGCTAGTTCCGTCAAAAGCAAAAAAGAAACTCCACCGGTCGGTACAGGAAACTCCTCTTCCGCCAGCTCCCGGCCTCCGATACAACCGGAGGCCGGGAGCTTTGCGTCATTCCGGGAAAGGGTTTAATCCGCACCGCTTTTTTTCAAGCCCGGCTCAGCGCTTTTCTGATTCGCCGTTATGGAACGCGCGCAAGTCAAAACATGATACCCATCAGTATAATACGGGTTCAAATCAAGCGCTTTGTTGAAATCGGCAATAGCTTCGTGATATCTTCCAAGAAGGTTATAAGCGGCTCCGCGGTTGGTATAAGCGGAAGCGCTGCCTGGGTTCAGTGCAATCGCCTTATTAAAGTCGGCAACAGCGTCATTGTAACTTCCTAGACCGCAATGAACAGCTCCACGGTTGATATACGCATCAATATTATTCTTGTTCTGCTCAATCGCTCTGTCAAAATCAGCCATCGCTTCATCATATTTTCCGAGACGGCCATAAATTGTCCCGCGGTTGAAGCGATAAACCATGTCATCGTTTGCGCTCAGTTCAATTGCTCTGTTAAAATCAGCCATTGCTTCATCATAACTTCCATGACGGCCATAAATCACCCCTCGATTGCAATAAGAAATGGCGTCATAGGCATTTAACGCAATTGCCTTGTTTGCATCAACAATCGCTTCATGATACTTTCCAAGATTATTAAATGCGTCAGAGCGATTGCTGTAAGCCATGGCGTAATCAGGACTCAGGTTGATCGCTTTATGCAAATCATCAACGGCACGTTCATCATCACCTTTGCTGTAACTTACGTTGGCGCGCTCAAACCATTCAATGGCGGTAAGATCATTTATTGATTGATAGTATCTCTGCTGAATTTCCTGCTTTTGGTCATCCCTGGCCTGCGCCAGTTCCTCACGTAATTTCTGCTGGTCTTTCAAGAGAAAATCCGCCTCATTTTCCGCATCTTCCAGCTGCTGCATTTTATTACGGTCTTGACGAAGTTTATCCATGGCCTTGAGCAAATAATCCGTATCCTCAACTATCTCTGCTCTGAGCCAATATGTATCGCCATTCCATGTTTCACCGGTAATTTCAGCACTGACAATTCCCGGCATCATTAAAATAATTTGGCCTTTCATGAGTTGAAAATTCTTCACTTCAGCCATACCTTCAAAATAGGCGCCCAGCTCTTCAAACAGAATCCTTTTCACTTCCCTCATCGCCGTTGTACGCCTTGAGAGATCGTTGTCCATTGCACATGCCTGATAGGTATATTCCTTGATGACCTTTTTTGTTCCGGCAAATAAAAAACCGGGCATAAGCATGAGCGGCAAAAGCAAGAGCAATGTCATTCGTATCAGGATTGACTTCATTTCAGACGCCCCTTTGGATGATGGTTATCATTAATTATTGTTGGCGCAAAAAGTCAAGGATGATCTATCGCCAAAGACGGCTCAGACGCTGCATTTGCGATTTCAGCCGAGTCCCCGGGACTCGACTGAAGCCAGGCAGAACAGGATGAACCAGATCAGCGCCGGCAGGGCGGGGGAGGCGCGTATCCGTCACTGTCCCATATCCGGTTTGGGGAACTCTGGTTCCATCCGCAGCAGTGAATAATCTTCATCTTGCAGAGAGTTTTGCGCCATTCATATTTAATGAGGATGGATTCGGCCGCTCGCTCCTCGGGCTCAAACGAAACCCGGTATGAAGGGGAATATTCTTCACGGCCATAGCCTGTGGCAGCGCTTTCCGAGGCTTTGGATTGAGCGGATGGAGCGGCGGCTCTGTCTTTGGCGGCGCCCAGTTCATTTTTTTCCGTTAGCGGGAAGGGGCGGGAATCATAGCGCCGCGCTTCCGGGAAAACGGCAACGGCAATGACCCCCAGGGCGGATTGATCGCCAAAGGCGGCCGCGTAGGAATCGGCAACATCCGTGAAGTAAAAGCGGTTGATCCGATCCTGTCCTGTTCTCCATCCCGAATATTCGTTTATCGCATAAGGTTCCAGAACATACATTCTTTCATGATTATTGAGCCACGATTTTTTTCCGGAGATAATGTTTCTGCCGTCAACAGCCACGACAACGCCAACTCTTCTATTGATTTTATTACAGATCATGATTCTGTAATGGTCTCCTTTGACTGCTTCGGCATAAACCTTTTTCAGCTCCGGGCGGCTTTTTGACGGATATAATGGCAGGAGCAGGCCGTCGCCGGACAAGAGACTGACTTCCACCACATCTCCGACGGTTGCGGCGGCGGCGATGCCGGAACACAAAACAAACAACAGACAGATGGCAAATATTTTTTTCATGACTTTTTCCTCCTTTAAGGCTGTATTTTTGTCTTTTGCTGTTTAGACAAAGCCGGGAAGAAAAAGTTCCAGAAAAAAACGCTAAAAAAGATACTCCAGTTTCAGCATGAGACTTATCTGGTCGGACCAGACCTTGACGCCATGCTTAAAACTCATGTCTATACCGAAAAGGTCATTTAACAAGCGATGAGTGCCGGTCGAGCGTATCCGGAGATATTCCAACTCCATTCCAGCGTGGATATTTTTGGTCAGGAAGGTTTTGACACCCAGCGAGGCATGCCAGGCGTCGCCGGTGGTATCTTCAAAGGTAAAGCGATTTCCCGTGCGCAGCAAGTGATGATCTTTGTTGTACGCATCGACATAAGCCCAGCCCAGTTGACCGGAAAATTTCAAAGGCATCGTTTTCATTTGCTTTTCCAGATTACATACCGCTTTGAGCCCCAGAAAATATTGCCGGTACGTCTGCACGAAGCGAAGTGTATTGCCGGGAAGAGGCGTATCTTGCGCGCCTATGGCCGTCTGGTATCCGTCATGAACCATCAGCATAAACCGCTGCCAGCGCACACCGGCCACGGGACGCAGATCCAGCCACGCCGGTATTCCCAGCCAGTCGCCCACCTTCATATCCACATCGCCCCGGATCATGTAGCTTTGATCCATCCGGCATTGCGACTCCGAGTAAATGGTTCTGATGCTGGGATCAATGTCATCATCCCAGTCTGAATCCTTCATGACATCATCCGCGGAATCCATGGGGATGGCGGCCAGCGCTTCCAGTCCCGCCGAAAACCGTGAAAAGCTGCGCCGGACTTCACCGCCAACCCACCAGGTATTCAAGGGAAATTCCAACCGGCTGAGGGGCGCCTGACCGGGGGGAAAGGGATTGCCGAATTCGTAGGAAGTATGGCTGCCGACATAACGCTTGACAATTACTTGAGCGGACCATTTCTTTCCGGGAAGGGGCGTTTCCGGATCTTCAGCCGCCGCGATGAACGGATAAAGCGGAAGCAGCAGGAAGAAGAGCAAAGCACACGCCGTACGATGATCCGCAAAAATATTTTTCATGGATTGCTCCGGCTGTCTTGGCATTCGCCGGAAAGCCAGGTCTTTTTAAGCTTCAGGTGGAGTATTCGGCGTTAATTTTCACGTAATCATAAGAGAGATCCGATGTATAAACGCAATAGGACTTGTCGCCGCTTCCCAGGATAACGCGAATTTCAATTTTGCTATTTTGAAAAATTTCTTTCAATTTGGACAAAGAGATATTGACTGGAGCGTCCTGGGCAAAGATGGTCAGATCACCAATCGATAAAATGATTTTTTCTCTTTCCAGCGGCACGCCGGAAGACCCGACAGCCGCAATAATTCTTCCCCAGTTGGGATCTTCGCCGAAAAAAGCCGTTTTTACCAGGTTGGAATTGGCAACCGCATAGGCAACCCGCCGCGCGTCCGATTTGGACTTTGCGCCTTCCACGATGACGGTGATGAACTTTGTGGCTCCCTCTCCGTCCTTGACCACGGCGGCGGACAATTCCGCCAGCACGTCCGTCAGCATCTCACGAAATCGCTGAAGCCTGGCCTGCGCCCGTTCCAGCGGATTGTTGCCCGCCAGGCCGTTGGCCAAAATGATGGCCGTGTCGTTAGTGCTCATGCAGCCATCAACGCTGATCGCGTTAAAGGTGGAATCGATCACCTGATGAAAGACGGTATTGAGCGCCTTGGCGTCAATTAAAGCATCCGTCATCACGTAAGTCAAAAGAGTGGCCATATTCGGTTCGATCATGCCGGCGCCCTTGGCGATTCCGCAAATGGTAATATCTTTCGCGCCGACAATACCTTTACGGATGGCTATCTTGGGATATTTATCCGTGGTCATCATGGCCGCCTCCGCGTCTTCAATGCCCAGCTCGTTGAGCCCCTTGACCAGTTTCCCGATTCCGCCCTCGATTTTTTTCACGGGAAGCTTCTTGCCGATCACGCCTGTTGAACAGACCAGCAGGTGATCTTCGTTAATTTTCAAATGTTTGGCCACTGCCCCGGAAACAGCCAGCGCATCCGCCATGCCCTCTTTTCCCGTCGCCGCATTGGCGCAACCGCTGTTGGTAAAGATCGCCTGGGCGACGCCTCTTTTGATCCTTTCCATATCAATTAACACCGGCGCGGCTTTAAAAGTGTTTTTGGTAAACAGCGCAGCAGCCTTTGCCGGAACGGTGGAATAGATCAGCCCCAAATCCTTTTGGTCGCCATTTTTCACGCCGGCGGAAACGCCATTGGCTAAAAAACCGGAAACGCATATTTTACTGGTCGATTTTACCATCTTGATTACTCCTCTTGAAAACTTACGCACCGCAACATTTTTTGTATTTTTTACCGCTTCCGCAGGGGCAGGGATCATTCCGGCCAACCTTCTCGCTCTCACGTTTAATCGTTTGATTGGCCGGTGCATCTTCTCCGCGGCTCAAGACATAATCCTGTTTCTGCTTCTGTCTGATTTCTTCGACTTCTTCCTCACGTTGAATCCGGACCAGGCACAGTTTCTCCAAGGTATCCATTTTAATGGTGCTGATCATGTCCATGAACATGGCATAACCTTCACGCTGGTATTCTCGGACCGGATCTTTCTGACCGTAACCGCGCAGACCAATGCCTTCACGCAGGTGATCCATGGACAGCAGATGGTCCTTCCAATGCGTATCAATCGCCTGCAGCATGATGACCTTCATGAGGTAACCCATCAGTTCCGGACCAAATTCCTTTTCCTTATCCCGTAAATGTTTCTGAACATTTTCCTGTATGAAATTTTTAACGGCTTCCGCGGAATTCATGTCTTTGGCGTTGGCGACATTCAAATGCAAATGATACTGTTTAAATAACGCGTCATCCAACCCCTTGAGATCCCAATCCTGGGCATGCTTTTTTTCACCAATGAATTCATTGATTAAATCGTTGACGATTTCCTCATTCATCGACTCCACATCGGCCCACAAGTCTTCTCCGCGCAACACTTTTTTGCGCTGCTCATAGATGACCTTTCTCTGATTGTTCATCACGTCGTCATAGTCGAGCAGATGCTTGCGAATGTCAAAATTCTGGCCTTCCACCCGTTTCTGGGCGTTTTCTATGGCTTTGGAGATGTATTTATGTTCAATCGGCTGTCCTTCTTCAATGCCCACCGTATCCATGACCGAAGAAATACGTTCCGCCCCGAAGACCCTCAGCAGATCGTCTTCCAGGGAAAGATAGAATCTTGATGAACCGTTGTCGCCCTGACGGCCGGCCCGTCCTCTTAACTGATTGTCAATGCGGCGGCTTTCATGCCTTTCCGTCCCCAGAATATGCAATCCGCCCAACGCGGCGACATTTTCCCCCAGTTTGATATCCGTGCCGCGGCCAGCCATGTTGGTCGAAATGGTGACCTGGCCGGGCTGCCCCGCCTGGGCGACAATTTCCGCTTCTCTTTCATGATTTTTTGCATTCAGGACGTGGTGCTTCACGCCTGCCCGTGTCAGATATTTACTCAGCAGTTCCGATTTCTCGATAGAAATGGTGCCGATCAGGACAGGACGTTTGGCCTGATTCAAGGCTTTCACTTCTTCGATGACGGCTTTAATCTTTTCCTGCTCCGTTTTGTAAATTAAGTCGTTATGATCCTGCCGGATCATCGGCATATTAGTGGGCATGACCAGAACTTCGAGATTGTAAATCTTCTTGAATTCTTCGGCTTCCGTATCGGCGGTGCCGGTCATACCCGCCAGCTTTTTATACATGCGGAAGTAATTCTGGAATGTAATAGAGGCCAGCGTCTGGTTCTCTTTTTCTATTTTCACCTTTTCCTTGGCTTCCAGCGCCTGGTGCAGGCCGTCGCTGTAACGCCTGCCCGGCATGACGCGCCCGGTAAACTCATCGACGATAATCACCTGGCCGTCCTTGACCAGATAGTCCACATCCCGCTTGAACAGCGTATGCGCCCGCAGCGCTTGGTTCACATGATGGACAATTTCAATGTTGCGCGGTTCATAGAGGTTCTGGACATTCAGATATTTTTCAACGCTGGATACGCCCTCCTCCGTCAGAACAACCGTTTTGCTTTTTTCCTCAATGGTGTAATCCGTATCTTTTTTTAAACGGGGGATGATCTGGTTGATTTTATAATACTTGTCCGTAGATTCTTCCGATGCGCCGGAAATAATGAGCGGGGTCCGGGCCTCGTCAATGAGGATACTGTCCACCTCATCAACGATGGCATAATTGAATTCGCGCTGGACGTACTCCTCCAGACTGAATTTCATATTGTCGCGCAGGTAATCAAAGCCGAACTCATTATTCGTACCGTAAGTAATATCCGCTCCGTAAGCCTTGCGGCGTTCATCGTCATCCATGCCGTGAATAATGACTCCCACCGTCAGGCCCAGGAATTTATAAATGGGCCCCATCCATTCCGAGTCGCGTTTGGCCAGATAATCATTGACCGTCACAACATGGCAGCCTTTACCTTCAAGCGCGTTCAAATACAGGGGCAGTGTGGCGGCCAGTGTCTTGCCCTCGCCGGTTTTCATCTCCGCTATTTTACCTTCATGCAGGGCAATGCCGCCCAGCACCTGTACGTCAAAAGGACGCATCATCAATGTCCGGCGGGCTGCTTCCCTGGCTACGGCAAACGCCTCCGTCAAAATGTCATCCAAGGTCAAGCCATTCTTCAGTTTTTCCCTGAAATGAGTGGTTTTCGCCTGCAATGCCTGATCACTGAGAGACATCATTTCCGTTTCAAAACCGTTTACTTCATCCAGCAACAGCGATAAACGCTTCAGTTCCCGATCGTTTTTTGTTCCGACTATTTTCTTGAGAATTGCACCCAGCATGAATCACCTTTAAAAAATCCGGCATGTTGCCGAAGGATTTCATCACTTTCCATTGCTTATTATTTTAAGTAATTTCTTGGATTGACCGGAACATTATTTACATAAACAGCGTAATGGAGATGCGGTCCGGTGCTCCGGCCTGTGTCGCCCACATATCCAACCGCATCGCCTCTTTTAACTCTAATCCCCTGCGTTGCCGCAGGCCTCGAAAGATGCGAATAGCTTGTCGAAACCCCATATCCATGTTCAATCCTGATAAAGTAACCGTCATCGGGACGATAAGCCACTTCAACAACTATCCCATCCGCCGGGGCGACAATCAACTTTCCCTCGCTAGTCGCAATATCCATCCCCTTGTGAAATTCAGCGCTGCTTCCGAAAGGA
Organism: uncultured Smithella sp.; assembly: GCA_964491435.1. Lineage (GTDB taxonomy): Bacteria > Desulfobacterota > Syntrophia > Syntrophales > Smithellaceae > UBA8904. The sequence continues at coordinate 15,691 of CAZBGE010000013.1, read as the reverse complement.
TTCTGTCGCGAACCAAATTCAGAGGTTACCAGACCCAGCACCGGCCAGATTGACGGCGTGGCCGCCAGCAACGACTTCTGTTCTCTGAAAAACGACAAAATCTCTTGAAAACTCTGTTCCCGCTCATGAGCCTCATCATTTAATTTATTGATACTTCTATGCATTTCAGATACCAGCTTGTCATCATCCTGGCCAATCAGCTCTTTTAATCGAAACTGATCATTATCACTTCCCCCGATGCCCAGGGGTATTTTTCTATCGCGGCCAACCTGATTCGTCGCCAATATTCTCAGTTTCTTATCAAATTGTTTCAGTTTTTCCATGCGATCGGCAAATTCATCAACCTTCACGGATAAATCGGCAATTTGTTTTGATTGTTGCGCCGTCAGACGCTGAAGACGTGAAAGCTCCATCCTTTCCCTTTTAATACCGGCGTAATCATAAACAACATAAAGGGCGACAAGAACTGCCAGAATTGAACCAGCCAAAAGACGGCGCGCCATTTTCCTCGAAAAAGAAATTTTGGTCACCGCACTCCTGGTGCGTGGTATAATCATTAGTGTAAATAGCTTGTTAGACATTTTCCTCCCTGGCCTTAACACAACACCGGCATCAAGACACAAAGCTTGAGGTAACTAACACAGGGGAAAATCAAAGTCAAGCAGCCCGTCAACCCGTAAAAACCGTCATTTCCTGGAAGCGCCCTATGAGCAAAGCAGATGGCTGCCCCTCTCATGAACCAGCCTGCGTCAGCAAGACAACCATCAGCCGCCTTATACGGCCGATGGAGAATGACGGCCGGGCAGCAGGGCCATTTCATGCTTTCTCCTCGGAAGATGTCCAATATCCAGATGCAATTTCATGTCTTCCAGTTTCACCGGTATCATTCCCGCGGCTAAAGCATTGTCTAAAACATTCCGGAACTTTCCTTCAAAAATCCCCCCCTCCACTTCGGCATGGACGGGAAGGACGTGATTGGCTCCGTCATTGAGCAAGCCGGTGATCATGGATACGTCTTTTTGCGGTTCAAGTTCTTCAAAACAAGGCAGATCCGATGGTATTTCCAGGATACCAGGCGCCTCATGAATAAAAGGTATTTTAGCCCGCGTGCAACTGACATACTCAAAATGATATTTTGCCATGATTTTTAAAACGCGGTCATCAATCAGCCAGGAGGGCGCTCCAAAAGCAGCAGGCTTGCGGCCTGTCAGTTTTTCGAAACCGCCTATGCCAGCGTCAAACCATCCTTCGATCCATGATGCTGATTTTTGGGACAGTTCATCCTGCCAGCGGCGATGGTCCCAGGCATGAAACTGCACCTCATGGCCTTCATCAATAATTTGACGAACAAGCTCAGGAAAAGACAGGGCAATCATCGGCGCGGGCAGCAACGTGCCGTAAAACGCTGTTTTCCATCCATACAGACTGGCTGCCTTCGTCCTCATCATTTTTTTCAGAAAAAGCGGATTTTTAATGAGCTGCAACGCTGCGCGCCCGGAGTTATCCGGTCCGATGCTCAAAAAAAAAGTTCCGTGAACCTTGTAATCTTTTAAGATCCGCAAAAGACGGGGAACGCCGTTTTTCATACCCCAGTATGTATCCACATCAATTTTTAGTCCGAGCATTCCCATCAATCATTCCCTGATCAGTGACGGTTACAGCGTCACCGCCTTGTTCTCTTCCAGAAATGAATGAAGAGTGAGGCGCATGGATTCCTGCAAATCAATTTTCGGCTCCCAGTTCAAAAGCGTCCGTGCTTTGGCGATGCTGGGCTTACGGGTATAAATATCCTGATAGCCTTTTCCGTAAAAGGTATCCGCGGGAACCTCAATAATATCCGAATAGGTCGCATCATTTTGATGATCCGGGTGTTCTTTAAACAATTTTCTAAGAATATCAGCCAGTTCCTTCACAGAACATTCATTGTCCGGATTGCCGATATTGATGATTTGATTTTTGCAGACATCATTTTTATTTTCCAGAATTTTCATCAGCGCGGCGATGCCGTCATCCACATAGGTAAAACAGCGCTTCTGCCGGCCGCCGTCCACCAGATTGATGGGACGTTTCAGGAGCAATTCGGCGATAAACTGCGTGACGACGCGGGAGCTTCCCTCTTTGGCGGTATCCAGAGAATCCAGTCTGGGACCAATCCAGTTAAAGGGCCGGAAAAGCGTGAATTCCAGCTGGCCGCGCGCGCCGTATCCATAGATGACACGGTCCAGCAGCTGCTTGCAGCAGGAGTAAATCCAGCGCTCTTTCTGGATAGGACCGACAACCAGGTAACTCTCGTCTTCCTTGAATTCCGGATCATTGCAGGCGCCATAGACTTCCGATGTGGAAGGGAAAACAACGCGCTTGCGATACTTGACGCATTGCTTGACAATCTGGATATTCATTTCAAAATCCAGGTTATAAACACCGATGGGATCTTCAACGTAGGCTTTCGGAGTGGCGATCGCCACGAGCGGCATAATGACATCGCATTTTTTGATATGATATTCAATCCACTCCTTGTTGATGGAAATATCACCCTCCAGGAAATTAAAGCGCGGATTGGAAAGCGCCGCGCCAATCCGTTCCGTGCCCAGATCCATTCCGAATACCTGCCAGTCCGGCTTTTCAGCCAAGATGCGATTGACCAGATGATGTCCGATAAAACCGTTGACGCCCAGTATTAATATCTTCATTTCAGATGCACTACCTTTCCTGTTTTAAAATAGTCGATGATTTGCGCTTCCTTCAGTCTTTCGCCCCGCATTTCAGCATCCAGAAGCCTTATTGCATCCTTGCCCGCCTTGACCAGCACATGCTGACCGGATATTTCAACATCACCCGGCTTGTTTCCCGAAAATGACGAAACCGGCTGGGCCCGCCAGATAATAATTTTCTCCCCATTTTCCAAAAGGGCATATGCTCCGGGGTAGGGATCGGTTACCGCCCGGATCAGATTATAAATCTCACCCGCCGATTGCATCCAGTTGATACGGCCATCTTCCGGGCGCCTGCCGCCGTAATAACTGCCCAGGGCCAGATTTTGCGGTCTGCGTGGAACTTGTCCACTTTTCATCAACGGCAATACTTCATCAAGTAGAAGGCCCGCCGCATGACAAAGCTTATCATACAAGGTTCGCGCCGTGTCCTGAAAATCAATGGCCACTTCTTTCTGTCCGACAATATCACCGGCGTCCGGCTTTTCAACCATAAAATGGAGCGTGACGCCTGTTTTTTCTTCCCCTTTCACCAGCACCCAGTTGACCGGACAGCGTCCACGATAGGCCGGCAGGAGCGAACCATGCAAGTTCAAAGCGCCCAGACGCGGAATATCGAGAATGGCCCGGCCAACCATTTTCCGGTAATAAAAAGAAAAGAGCACATCCGGCCGCCAGGATGATATTTGTTCAATCCACTCGCGATGGTTAATATTTTCAGTTGTGTAAAAAGGAACGCCGCGCTGAAGAGCCCAGTCTTTGACGGAGCCAAACCAGCAATTTTCTCCGGGATCGTCTTCATGGGTGAAGATGGCCTGAATATCACAGCCATGCCGCAAGAGAGCTTCAAGCCCCGTCAATCCCATATTGTGATAGGCCAAAACGATTGTTTTCAAAGGATCTTGCCTTCCTCTTTGGCGGCATATATTTTTTCAATGACAAATTCCGGACGCTTGCGGACTTCGCGAAAAATTCTGCCGATATACTCTCCAATAATCCCCAAAGCAAAAAATTGCAGGCCGACAAAAACAAATAAAACCGCAAACAGCGTAAAAATTCCCTCCGCCGCCCAGCGCGCGCCATAAACCAGACGGGCAACTGCCAGAAAAGCGCCGAAGCACAGCCCCAGCAAAGACATGACAATGCCGCCATACATAATCAGTTTCATGGGCAAATCCGAAAAAGACGCGACCAGGTCAAATTGAAGATTAATCAGCTTTCTCAGGGGATAATTGGATTTGCCGCCAAAACGCTCTTCATGCGCCACTTCGATTTCCGTCACGCGCTTGGCAAAGACCGTCGCCAGAGCAGGAATAAAAGTCGCCTGTTCATGGCAGGCAATCATCCGTTCCACGACCGGCCGGCTGTAGGCGCGCAGCATGCAACCCCAGTCGCGCATGCTGACACCGGTAATCTTACGCGCCACCATATTGATAATTTTCGAGGGAAAGATACGAAAGAAAGAATCCTTGCGGCCCCTGCGAATGGAGCCGACAACATCGTAATTCCCCTCCTCCATCACCCGGACCAGGTTGGGAATCTCCTCCGGAGGATTTTGCAAATCCGCATCCATCGTAATCACCATATCGCCGCAAACGATGGAAAATCCCGCCATGATGGCCGCGTGCTGTCCGTAATTCCTGGTCAGCTCCACAACTTTTACAACATGATAGGTTAACGCATATTCCTTTAAAAGATTCAGAGAGTTGTCCCGGCTGCCATCATCAATCAAAATAATCTCAAAGGGCTTACCCATGCCTTTCATGACCGGCATCAGTCTGCCCATTAAAGCCGCCAGGTTCGCTGCTTCATTATAAACCGGTATGACCACGGAAATCCGGATTTTATCCATTTTTCAAAATCTCCCTGATTGCTTCGCAAACATATTGCACGTCATCGTCTGTCATGTCCGGAAACAGGGGCAAGGATATAATTTTGTCCGCCGCGCGGATCGTTTCCGGAAGCGACTCTTCATCAACATAATATTTGGCGCCGACATAGGATAATTTATGGGCGGGCGGAAAATGCAGGCCATAGCCGATGTTGTAGTCCGCCAGTTTTTGCATCAACAAATCACGGGGAAAATCCTTGACCTTGACGATAAACAAATGCCAGGCATGAACATGATCATACGACGGGACCTGCGGCAAATCCAACCCGTCGAATCCCTTGAAACCTTCCAGATACAAGCGCGCCAGTTCCTGACGGCGCCCATTCAATTCCTTCCATCTCTCCAGTTGAGCCAGCCCCAGCGCCGCCAGCAAATCCGGCATATTGTATTTATAACCAGGTTCGCAGATATCATAAGAGGGATCGCCGCCTTTGCCATATCTTTTCCAGGCATCCCTTTCGATGCCATGAAATCTCAGCAAACGCAGTTTCTTTTCCAGCGCGACATCATTGAGGGTAATCATCCCGCCTTCACCGGTCGTGATGTTTTTGATGGGATGAAAGGAAAAGATCGCGGGATGGCCGAAACCGCCGGCGTGGATTCCTTTATAAAAAGCACCCACCGCATGGGCTGCGTCTTCAATGACGGTCAGATTGTAAGTGTCGGCCAGGTCATTGATTTTATCCATGTCCGCCGGAGCGCCGGCAAAATGAACCGGAATAACAGCCTTTGTCTGAGGCGTGATGGCTTCTTCCAATAAATCGGCATCGATGTTGAGCGTGCCGTAATTAATATCAACAAACACCGGTTTGGCCCGGCGCAGGGCAATCATATTGATGGTGGAGGCAAAAGTAAGAGAAGGGGTAATCACTTCATCGCCCGGCTGCAGCTCCATGGCCGTCAGCATCAGGTGCATGCCTGCCGTAGCCGAGTTCAGCGCGACAGCTTTGCCCGCCCCGGTCAGTCCGCAAAACCCGTCTTCAAATTCCTTGCAGCGGGCGCCGGTCGTGATCCAGCCTGATTTCAGGCAGGCGACAACACGGTTAATTTCCGCCTCGCCGATCGACGGGCGGCTGAAAGGCAAAAAATCTTTGCGAATGTTCATCGTTCAGTCATCCTTTATATTCAATTTCGAATGCGCAGCAGATAAAAGGCGCCGTTTTCCCATAGAACATCAATCCGGGAAAATTCCGCCTGCAGTTGCTTCAGCTTTTCCTCGTGTTGCGTAATACAATAAATTTCCTTTTCCTGCTTAACTTTTTCAAAGAAATCCCGCACCTCAAAAAAATATTTTTTTCTTTCCTCCGGCGGCAGCTTCATCATGCCGTCTCCCATTTCTCCAAAGTCCTCGACAATCGGCGTGCGGATTTTGTTATAAAAATCTATGCCATAGAAGTTGACCCGGTATTGGTAGAGTAGCTGACCACGCGGCACATGCCGGAAAATCGCCTCTTTGGCGACCAGGGCGCTGCGGTATGGAGACAGAAAGTCATTGATCGGAAACACCATGCCGGCCAGAAATAAACAGCAAAGCAGATAAATTGTCAAAAACCAGCCCGCACGCCTCTTGGCGGCGCTCCAATCCGGCAGGAAAATCATCAGCAGCGCTGCCAGCAGCGTCGGGAGGATGTAAATCCACCAATATGAGGAGGTCATGATGACCAGTCCCTTGGCCGGATCATGAAATTGCTTCAGAATGGGCGGCACGAAAAGAGCCATCACCATCACCAGCGACTGAAAACAAAGAATCAGGCGGTAAAACATTTTTCTTTTCCCGGCAAGAGCGGGCCATTCATCCTCGCAGCGGCGGAAGATATTGCCAGCGCAAAGAGCGATGGGAATAAAAACCGGCGCCATGTAGGTAGCCAGTTTGGAAGAAGACACGGTAAAAAAAAGAAAAATAAAGAAAAACCAGACGGCCAGCAGCTTATTTTCCTCCGGGGCAAACAGGCCTTTCTTCCACGCCTGAGGCTGCCAGGCGCGAATCAGGTAGGCCAGCCAGGGCAGGCAGCCGCAGATGATGATCGGTATAAAATAATAAAACGGTTCCGTTTTGCCGTGCATTTGCGTTGTGAAACGCAGGAAATGCTCACGCACAAAGAAAAACCAGAGGAAGTCGGCATTTTCTTTTTGCGCCAGGTAAAGCCAGGGGCAGACAACGGCCAGAAAAATGAGGATGCCGGCCGGAGAAATCAGCTGAAGGATTTGGCGCCAGCGTCCCGCCCAAATCAACCAGATGACCAGAATGGCAAAAGGGAAGACGGCGCCGATCAGCCCTTTAGTCAGAAAAGCCAGCGCGCAGGCAAAATAAAACAACCAGGACAGATGCCTTTTTTTCTCCTCAAGCAAAGACAAATACCCTATCCAGATAGACAGACATAGGAAGAACGCCAGCGGCATATCCAGAATATTGATCCTGCCCAGAATAAAGGGAAACACGGATATCGTGAGAACGGCCGCCGCGTACAAACCTGTTTTTTCGTCGCGCAAATGCCGTCCGATGAAAAAAGTCAGCAAAATACAGCCCCAGGCGCAAAGTCCGGCAAAGAGACGCGCGGAAAAATCGTTTTCACCGAAGATTTGAAAGAATACCGCCGTCGCCCAAGACGCCAGCGGCGGCTTTTCCAGGTAAATGGTGTTTTTGATATGCGGGGTCACATAGTTGCCCGTTTCATTCATCGCGCTGGAAATCAGGCTGTAGCGGGCTTCATCAGGCTCCATCTGCGGCATGACGCCCAGCATCGCGACATACAGAATGAATGGAATCAAAAACAGAACCGTTTTCTTGTTCATTTACGACACCTTATTCTCTGACTTCAGTTCAATCTGAAAACGGTCGAAATAATATTTTACCGCCAGAGTGCAGACAATACCAATTGCCGCACCCGCAATCACATCACTGACATAATGCGACGTCAGAAGCACTCTGCTGGAGGCGATGGCCGCCGCAGACACAAAAGCCAGAAACCCGAAACGGGGAAACAGGATACTCAAAGCGGTTGCCAGCGAAAATACCGTCACGGAATGACCCGATGGAAAAGAATTCAATTCATAACCCATTTTAAAAAAATCGAATCCGTATAATCCGTGATTAAACAGATTGACCGGCCTGTTTCTTCCGGCAATCCATTTGATCAGCGTACTGATCAACCCGGATGCAGATATCGCAATCACGAAAAACAGCATCTTCATTGCCCATGCGTTGTTTTTTTTCACAAACCTGAAAAAGATAAAAGCAGATATGAATAACATAAAATACCATTTCGAATCTCCGGCAGTCGTGACCATCTCGGCCGCATCCAGCACCTGCCGGCTCAAGCCGCGGCAGGCGTAAGCAACCGGAATGTCCCACTGGCTATAGGAAAAGCAGGCCAGAACAGCGCCTGACGCAACAACCAGGAGCGCAATCCACCGTTTTTTCAATTTCTCACTCCCCGGTAATTCCTGCACCAGACGTATTCCACGCTATTTACTTTTGAGCCCCTGATGGTCAGATCCATTTTACCGGCAACGCTCACCTCATCACACAGGAAAGAACCAGCCACATCGATGTTTTCAAAATGAGTATTAAGAAACAGCAGATCAAATCCCTCCGGCGATTTTGTCTGCCAGACATCAAACTGATCCTTGCGCTGATCCATGACAAAAACATCATGGCCATAAGGAATATCATAGTACATCACCCGGCTGCCCATGGTCCAGTTCGTCACGGCCAACGCTTTGGGACGGTCCGCTGGAGTATTTTTGATAATTCGATCCGCCCGGGCCGCCATTTCAGGATAACCGTAAATATCGCGGAGGGGTGACTTGTACTCGGGAAACGGGATGAACTTCCCGGCCAGTCCCGCACAGGCCAGCAATACAGCAAACAGGCTGATGCCTAGGGAAACGTACAAAAATGTCCCCTGCCATTTCTTCGGAGAATTCAGCAACTGCCAGGCGCCAATCGGAATGAACAGGAGATAGAAAACAGACGGCCAGTGCGGAAGCGTTCTTTCCGACAAAGATGTCGCCAGAAAAAAGGCCATGATGGTTCCGCCGAACAAAACAGCCAAACGCAGATAATCATCCTTATCACGCAGCACTTTAAAAAAACCGTAAACAGCGACAATAAACAAAAACGGACTGTATGCGCCGAACTGGGCTCCGAGTGATTCGAAGAAATTTTTAAAACTGGCCGCCAGCGTCCCGAAAACATGGGATCCCTGATACCGGAAACTGATGAAATCATGCGTCACATTCCAATAGAATACGGGCATCACCAGCGCAAGCGCAATGGCGGCGGCAAAAAACATCCATGGTGAAAAAATAATGTCATACCGTTTTTTCATCAGGAAAAAGACGGCAAGCGGCGGAACCAGCAGAATGGCCGTGTATTTGGCCAGTCCCATGAGTCCTAAAATGACGCCCAGCAAAAGAAAATCCAGCGGCTTTTGCTCCCGGACGAGTTTTTCCGCGACAAAAATCAGTAAAAATACCAGTAAAAGCAATATACTGTCAGGCAAAAGCATCAGACCCAGCACATTGAGCATGAAGGAGCAATTCAAGGCCAGAACGGACCACAGGGCCAGCTCCATCGACCGCGTGATCCGGAGCATGAACACATAGGAGCACCATGATGCGGCGGCAAAAAGTAGAATCGCCGGCAGGCGGGCCAGCAATTCATTCGCGCCCCAAATGTAGTAGAAAGGCGCGTGCAGCCATCCCACCAAAGGGGGATGATCCAGGTAACTCCAGTCCAGATATTTGGCGTATAAAACATAATGGGCCTCATCCACGCCCAGACCGAAAAAAGGCGCAGTGGCCAGACGGATCAAAGAAAACGCCAGTATCAGAAGAAATATCCGGTTTTCAGGCTTGGGCATTGATCCTCTCCAGGCATGGGGCAATGGCGTCGAAGACATGCTTTGGCTTGATGACCTGCAGGCACACATTATCCGAACAGGCGGTTTTCCGGTGGTTGGCTGCGCTGACACAGGGGGAACAGGCCAGTCCCGCGAAGATCGGCGTGCTGTTGCCCAGCGATCCGTAAAGCTCCGGGGTTTCCGGGCCGAAAATGACAAACGCGGGCATATCGGTTACCGCAGAAAAATGCCCCGGGCCGGAATCGTTGGTCACCATGAATTCACTCACCGAATACAGGGCGGGCAACTGCGCAAATTTAACCTTTCCCGCAAAATTCACGCAACGGTCACTGGCGACATTTTCTTGCAGCTGCCGGGCTTCCGCTCTTTCATTGGGGTCGCCGGTGATCATAACCACCGCGCGCGGACATCTCTCCAGAATCATTTTCATCAATTGCACGTAATGAGCAGGCGGCCAGCGCCTTTGAATCAAAAGCAGGCTGGCGTTGGGATTAATCAGAATGATCTTATGCTTTTGCGGGTCAAAACCTGAAAAACATTCCCGAATAATTTCCAGCACAGTGTTTTTCTCCTCCTGCGACACGTCCGCTTTAGCCAGCACAAGATCTTCCTGGGCAATCTTCGTTTTGGAATAAGGAATTTCCACCTTCTCCGATTCCAAGGCGTTGACCAGCGCGATAAAATTCGCCGCGATATGGATATGAGGGTTGTAGGCAACTTTGTGGGTTAAAAAACCGCCGCGGTAAAGCCCCTCGTTGTAAAAGGCGTGAAAACCGACCTTGGCCGCCGCGCCGGATACGCCGGTCAGTAAAGCGGTCACCCGCGAGAAAAGCTCCAGATCGATGACGGCATCAATCTTTCTGTTTCGCGTCCAAAGAATAAATTTCCAGGTATCGATCATTAAAAACAACAGACCTGTGTCCCGGAAGGTATAAATATTTTCATCCGGCACGGTCTTCAGCAGCTCAAGGCTCGGCTTGTTCTTTTTGAAGATGGCAAAATGGAGATGCGCCCCCGTTTCCCGGCGCAGTTTTCTCATTGCCGGGTCCACCAGGATGGCGCTGCCCATTTCCGATAGTTCAATAAACAAAACATTATGCGGCGTCTTCTGATCGGATTTGACAAACAGACGGCATAATTTATACAGGAGAGTGCCTATGAAACAAAGGGGGACGCCGATATAGTAATCTATGTGGCGCATGGTATCCACTTTCATGATCAAATCCCTTCCCTTCTCCAACACGCGGGGCCGTTAAAAGATGGCCGGAATATAAGCAAAATCCCCCGGGCTGTCAACAAAACAATGCAATTTCATCATGTTTTGCTTGTGCAAAATCAGGAATCCATGATAGTTTTTATAAAAATTTAATAATGATATGAATAAAATTATCAACCGTTACATATTCCGGGAAATTTCTTTTCCCTTCTTCATCATCCTTTTTGTCCTGACGTTTGTCCTGCTGATGGGGAAGATTCTGCAAATCATGGATCTGATGGTCAACAAAGGCATCCGCGTTTTGGATATTGTCCATCTGATCGTTCTGATCATGCCCAATTTCATGCTGTTCACCATTCCGCTGGCGCTTTTGTTGGCCATCCTCATCGCCATGGGCAGATTTTCCGCCGATAATGAAATTACCGCCATGAAAGCTTCCGGCGTCAGTTTAGTCCAGATTTATTATCCCGCCGCGGTCGCCTCCGGACTGGCGTTTCTGTGCGCAATTGTCATCGGATATTTTCTTGTGCCGCAAAGCAATTTCGCAGTCAAAAAACTCCTTTTTGAGCTGGCCTCGCAAAACGCCAGTATCGGCATCAAGGAAAAAGTATTTAACGCCGATTTCAAAGACCTGCTGCTGTACGCCGATAAAATTCCCGCAAGCGGTGAATTCATGGAAGATGTTTTGATTTCAGACAGCCGCATCACCGGCGAACAAAATACGATCATCGCCAAGAAAGCGTTCCTTGTTTCCAATCCAAAACAGATGATGATCAAGCTGCGCCTGGAAAACGGTTCAATTCATACCGTCAGTTCCGATCTTAAAAAGTACCGCACGATTAATTTTAAAAGCTATGACATCAATCTGGATCTCTCCACATCGATGACGGCTTTTACCGACGAATCCAAGTCCAGCACGGAAATGACCATGACGGAACTTCTGGACCGGATGAAAAAACCGGGGCTGGAAGATGCAGCCGTTCGTGAACTGGCCATCGAAGTTCACAAAAAGTTCTCCATCCCTTTGTCCTGCATTTTTTTCGGCCTGCTGGCCGTCCCTTTAGGCATCACCCATCATCGCGCGGTGAAATCACGCGGCTTCGCCGTGGGCATGATGGTCGTCGCCGCTTATTACCTCCTGCGCATCGGCGGCGAAGCGCTGGTGGAAACGGGACGGCTTTCCCCGATTGTCGGCGTCTGGACGCCGAATGTGGTATTCGCCCTGCTGGGCCTTGGTCTTTTTTATAAGACCAGCAAAGAGATTTCTTTTGTCCAGACGGCCCGTCATTTCTTTGGACGAAGTAAATAATAAAATGAAGGTAATTACTTGAAGCTGCTCGACAAATACATCCTGAAAGAATTTTTAAGATTTTTCCTCATTACTTGCGTCACTTTCATCGCGCTGTACCTGCTTATTGATTTTTTTGAAAAAATACGCATGTTTTTGAGCAATAAAGCCACGACGGCCCAGATGGCGTCCTATTTTTTATATTCTTTGCCCGTGATCATTTCCCTGACTCTACCGGCGGCAATGCTCCTGTCAACATTGCTGACTTACAGCTATTTATCCAAGTTCAGTGAAATCACCGCGATGAAAGCCAATGGCGTCAGCCTCTACCGCATTGCTCTGCCCGCTTTGACGGTGGCTGCGTTTACCACTGTCTTTTTGTTCTTTTTTTCAGAGCTGCTCACGCCGGCCTCCATCCAGAAGACGGAATATATCGTAAAAGTTGACGTGCAAAAGCAGAAAACCCTTGGGGCTTTTAAACAGGACGAACTCTGGTACCGCGGCAATCACGCCATTTACAACTTTAAAATGTTTGACGTTGAAAACAATATTCTGCGCGGCGTTACCATTAACCAGTTACATCCCGATTTCACGCTAAAAACACGCATTGACGCCGAACGGGCGGAATGGAAAAATAATCAATGGGTCTTTTTCAACCTGATCATCACGACATTTAACCGGAACAATACGCCTTCCGTGGAAAGATACAAACAGAAAGTTATTCCGCTGCCTGAACAGCCAAACGATTTTAAAATCATTCAGAAAGACGCGGAAAAAATGGGCTACTTTGAATTAAGGAGATATGCTAATAAAATCAAGGCGGAAGGATACAATGTCTCCAGATACCTGGTGGATTTGCACGGCAAAATCGCCTTCCCGCTGATTTGCCTGATTCTGGTTCCTATCGGCATGGCCTTTTCTTTCCGATCGGAGCGAAGCGGCGGCGTCATGCAGAGCGTGGCGCTGGGCATCTTCATTGGTTTTTCCTACTGGATTGTCCACGCCTTCTGCATGTCTCTGGGACGGTCGGGAATCCTGCCCCCTCTGCTGGCCGCCTGGTCGGCAAATATTCTTTTCTGCGGTCTGGCGGCTTTTCTGTTCTATCGCGTCAGAACTTGACGACACAAAAAAACGCCCCTTCCACGGAACATCGCGAAAGAGGCGTTGCTCAAGACAGGATTAATACCTGTAATAATCAGGCTTGAAAGGCCCTTCCACCGGCACGCCCAGGTAGTCGGCCTGCTTCCTCGTCAGTTTGGAAATTTTGGCATCCAGCCTGTCCAGGTGCAGCAGCGCGACTTCCTCATCCAGTTTCTTGGGCAGCGTGTAAACGCCCACGTCATATTGCTTCGTGGCCAGTTCGATTTGCGCCAGCGTCTGATTGGTGAAACTGTTGCTCATGACAAAGCTCGGATGGCCTGTGGCGCAGCCCAAATTGACCAAACGCCCCTCGGCCAGCACAATGATCGTACGGCCCGATTTCAGCGTCCATTGATCCACCTGCGGTTTGATCGTATCTTTCCGGCAGCCCTTCGTCGTTTCCAGGTAGTTCATATCGATTTCACTGTCGAAATGGCCGATGTTACAGATGATGGCCTCATTCTTCATCATCTCCATGTGCTTGCCCGTAATCACATCGCAGCAGCCGGTTGCCGTCACAAAAATATCCGCCACCGGCGCGGCTTCTTCTAATGTTTTCACTTCATACCCTTCCATCGCCGCCTGCAGGGCGCAGATGGGATCAACTTCCGTCACGACCACGCGGGCGCCAAAACCCCGCATCGACTGGGCGCAGCCTTTGCCGACATCACCGTAGCCGCAAATCACCGCCATCTTACCGGCGATCATAATGTCCGTTGCCCTTTTAATGCCGTCCGCCAGGGACTCCCGGCAGCCGTACAAGTTGTCAAATTTTGATTTCGTCACGGAATCATTGACATTAATGGCCGGAAACAAAAGCTCTCCCGCCGCCTGCATCTGATAGAGGCGATGGACGCCGGTAGTCGTTTCTTCCGACACGCCGCGGATAGTTGCGGCGACTTTCCGCCAGTGTTGTGAATTCTTTTTATAGGATTGCTCCAGACGGGAAATAATAATGGCAAATTCCTTGTTATCGACTTTCTGTTTGAGCAGCCGCGGATTTTTTTCAATTCTGACACCCTGGTGAATAAATAAAGTCGCGTCACCTCCATCATCCACGATCAGATCAGGACCCGATCCATCGGGCCAGGTTAACGCCTGCTCTGTGCACCACCAGTATTCTTCAAGGGTTTCTCCCTTCCAGGCAAAAACCGCCGCCGAGCCCGCTTGGGCGATGGCGGCCGCCGCGTGGTCCTGCGTCGAAAAAATATTGCAGCTTGCCCAGCGCAGATCCGCGCCCAGCTCTTTGAGCGTTTCGATCAGCATGGCCGTCTGAATCGTCATATGCAAACTGCCCATGATCTTCAAGCCCTTCAGCGGTTTCTTGCGCCCGTATTTCTTGCGCACCGCCATCAGACCAGGCATTTCATTTTCCGCCAAATCCAGTTCTTTTCTTCCCCAGGCAGCCAGCGACAAATCTGCAATTTTGTATTTCAGGTTTTTATCTATTTCCTTAAAGGCCATCCTTTCCTCCCGTTATTCTTTGAATTGTTTGCTCAATTTTGGATTCTGTTAACACAATCATCTTGTCAGTTCAATATCTTTATTCCCTGGAGGGCATTCCGGGGATCGGGCGGCGCCGCCTTGCCGCTTCTCCTCATCTGCTTTCCTTGAGCATAGAGAAACAACCGTTTGATATTTACTATTTCAAAATCCCCGCCAGCATTTTGCTGTCCGCGCCGAAGTAAACCTTTTCGCCAATTCTTACAACCGGGCGGCGGATCAGGCGAGGTTCCCCAAGCATGAGATTTATCAAATCATGATCCGTGAGTGTCTCCGGCTTCAGGCCCAGCGCTTTGAAACCCGGCGACTTGAAACTGAACATATCCGAGGCGGGCAGGCCCCGCAAAAGGCTTTCCATCTCATTTTGTGTAAACGGTTCTTTAAAATAATCGCGTTCATTAAACACCAGCTTCTTTTGCAAGAGAAACTCCCTTGTCTTCCGGCACGTTGTTCACTTGCTCCAGCAGAAAAAATCAACTTTCATTTGCGCTCCTCCTTTATAATTTGGCGACCGTAAGCATAAAATTTCTTGCGTTCACAGGTTCTCTCTCTGCATGATTGCAGGGCATTAATTTTCATCTCACAAAAAAGGCGCTCCGTTTCGGGAGCGCCTTTGGGGTTTAAGGTTGAAACTTATTGATTAGCCCAGTTTCTCAGCGGAGATTCTCATGCTGTAGAAAGAACGATACACGAAAATCAAGGCAATCACTAAGAAAAATACCGCAAGGCCGGTCTTTAAATTCTGATCCTTCATGGTCACGGCGATTTCCGTGGCCAGCAATCCAAACAGGGTCGTGAATTTGATAACCGGGTTCAAAGACACGGAAGATGTATCTTTGAAGGGGTCGCCGACGGTGTCGCCGACAACGCTGGCTTCATGCAGCGGGGTGTTTTTCATCTTCAGATCCACTTCCACAATCTTCTTGCCGTTATCCCAGCAGCCGCCGGCATTAGCCATGAAGATCGCCTGGAACAGGCCGAAGAAGGCGATGCCGATCAGGTAACCGATGAAGAAGTAGGGATTAAAGAAGGCCAGCGCCAGACACATGAAGAAGATCACGATGAAGATGTTGATCA
>CAZBGE010000012.1:7250-39158 GCA_964491435.1 uncultured Smithella sp. | reverse complement strand
CTGATAGGCTTCTTCCAAGCTCAGATTTGTTCCATACATGGCCCGCAGGAAACTTGCCACATACTTGGGTTTATTCTTCCACCAGTTCAGACTTTCTTTTTCCTTGGTTGTAGGGGTATGCTTCTCGTTGTAAGCTTTCAATGTGGCCAGCGATGCCGCGGGGGTTGCCAGATAACCGGGCCAGATGTGGAACAGCAGGCCGTGGTCCGTGGATCCCTGCACATTGCCTTCGCCTCTCATCGCCGCAACGCCGCCGCCCGCGATGCCGACATTGCCCAGCAGGAGCTGAATAATGGCCATTGTGCGGATATTCTGCACGCCGACAGTATGCTGCGTCCAGCCCATGGCGTAGAGTTCGACGCCGGCCTTGTTCGGCCGGCCTGTTGAACCGTAGAGCTTATAAACATCGATCAGCTTCTCCACCGGCGTCCCCGTAATCTTGGAAACCGTTTCCGGCGTGTAGCGGGAATAGTGTTTTTTCAGGAGCTGGAAAACACAAGCGGGGTCCTGCATGCCCGGGTCTTTCCGGATTACGCCCGCGCCATCCGTCTGATAAGACCAGGTGTCTTTCTCATACTTGCCGCTCACCAGACCGGAAAAGACACCGTTGTTGTCACCGGGAAGCTTGAAGGCCGGATTCACCAGGAAAGAAGCGTTGGTGTAGTTTTTGACATACTCTTCAAAATAAAGTTTGTTGTCGAGTATGTACTTGATCATGCCGCCCAGGAAAGCGATGTCCGTTCCTGAACGAAGCGGCGCGTAAAGATGCGCTTTGGAAGCCGAGTGCGTAAATCGCGGATCGACGCAGATAATCTTGGCGCCTCTCTTATCAACGGCTTCCTGTATCCACTTAAAGGAAATAGGATGATTGGAAGCGGGATTGGCGCCCATAATGAGAATCACATCGCTGTTACGCATGTCAATCCAGTGATTGGTCATGGCGCCGCGTCCGAACGACTCGGCCAGAGCGGGAACCGTCGAACTGTGGCAGATGCGGGCCTGATGTTCGATATAAATCAGCCCCAGCGCCCGGACAAATTTTTGATAGGTAAAACACTCTTCGTTGTCCAGCGCCGCCGAGCCGACCGAAGCAATCCCTTCGGTGCGGTTGACAACTTCACCCTTGGCGTTGGTTTTCTTAAAACTGGTGTCGCGGCTTTTTTTGATATTTTCCGCGATCCTGTCGAGCGCCCATTCCCATTCCACCTCTTTCCATTCGGTGGAAAACGGCTCGCGGTAAAGTGGTTTGGTCAGACGATTTTTATTGTCCAACATCTGATAGATGGAGCCGCCTTTGCTGCATAGCGCGCCCTTATTGATGGGGCTGTCGGGATCCCCCTCCGTGTTGATGACCTTCCCGTCGCGGGCGGATACAATAATGCTGCAACCGACGGCGCAGTAAGGGCAAATCGTGGTTGTTTCTTTAGCGTACTTGACTTTCAGTTCCTTCGCGTGTGCGGATGCGGGTGCAAGGCTCACACCCAAACCGCTTACCGCGGCGATGGCACCGGAAAGCTTCAAGAAACCTCTTCTGCTGACGTTCATTTCTTCCTTTCTCCTTTTTTAGAAATAATAAAATATTCCGTTCATGAAACCATCCTTTCGCACTTCGGGCGGCATGGCCGCTTACGGCTAAATCCAATATTCGCGCTTCATGGATTTTTCATGGAAGACGCGAATAGATGGCTATGAATCCGGTTGACTGATATTTTATTTAAGGAATACGGGTTTGGATTTTGATAACCAAACTTGGATCTCCTTCCTGTGCGCCGCCGCTTTCCCGCGGCAGGACAGGAGGGAACCTAGCTGGTCTGCGAAAGGGAAGAAACGGCGAAACGGTCTTGCAGGAACTCTACAAGTTCCTTAGAGACGGCTCATATGCGATGATAGTTAAAAAATATGGTCATTACCTTACCTCATTATTAATCGCATTTCCGAGATTTCTCTTCATTCGGAAAAATCATTGATGACAACAAATCCTATTGTGCAAATATAATACTTCAAAGTCCGGATCTTTTAGAACATGCTTAACTTATTGTCAATTCTGTCATTTATGACTGATGTCAAAAAGGATACATATTGACTAAGCATCATAAAAACCCTATGTGTTATAAAAGTAATAAGATAATGGAGCAAGGGATGCCTGATGGAGATCAAGTATAAAATCTGGATTGAAAAAGACGGAAAAGTGGTGTTCGGCAAGGGCCGGGAAACTATTTTCAAAGCCATTGACGAACAGCACAGCCTTAATGCCGCGTCCAAAAAACTGGAAATGTCCTACCGGGCGGTATGGGGAAAGCTCAAGGCATCCGAAGAGCGCACGGGAATGAAACTGGTTGACATCCATGTGCGGGAAAAATCCACCTTGCTCACACCGCAAGCGCGGGCCATTATCGACCGTTTTGAAAAGCTGGAAAAAGATATTGAGCAACTGCTGCATGCGGCCGGCCAGGACTTTGAGAAATTGATCCGATAAGGCGGAAGGGTTATGTCCAGCGCATTGATGAGCACCAAAGAAGTCGCCCGGTATCTCGACATTCATGAAAAACAAGTTTATCTGCTCATCAAGTCCGGGAAAATCCCCTGCACAAAGGTAACCGGCAAATACATTTTCCCCGTCAAGCTCATTGATGATTGGATACAAACCACCTCCCAGGAATCTTTTCAGCAAGCCGGAAAAAGCGTCCATCAAATTAAAGGCGCTCTTTTGGCGGCAGGCAGCAATGATCCGGTGATGGACATGCTTCTGACCGCCGCCAAAAAAGAGCATCCCGCCCTGAATATTTTTTCATCCAATACCGGCAGCGTCAATGGTTTGAAAGCAATCCATGAAGGTTTGACGGACATTGCTTTTTCCCACCTTTTCGACCCGCAAACCGGCGACTACAATACGCCATATTTGCAGCAATACTGCCCTGATCATCATCCGGTCGTCGTGAATCTTTTTTATCGTGAAATCGGGTTTGTCATCGCCAAATCCGGGGTTGATTTTTTTCAAGGATGGGAAAGCCTCGCGCATCCGGGTCTGCGCTTTGTCAACAGGCAGCAAGGTTCCGGCACCAGAATGCTGCTGGACGCTGAACTGACCAGGCGAGGCATCTCCTCCGGCGATATTCCGGGTTACGATAACGAAGTCTTGACACATTTTGAAGTCGGGCTTTCCCTGATTTCCGGCGAGGCTAACGCCGGAATCGCATCGGCCGCCGTGGCGAAAATACTGGATCTGCATTTTCAGCCGCTGGTCAGCGAACGTTTTGACATGATTATGGGTAAGGACACGTTTTTCCAACCATCAGTTCAGACTTTCATCAAAATCCTTCAGTCGGAACAGTTGAAAAAACGCGTCGAAAAAATCGGAAACTACAATTTCAAAGATTCCGGCAGGATTCTCCATGCATAGCAAAGAAGAAAATTGCACAGAAGAAATGCGCCTGCAGTCTATTCACTATATTCATGAAGAAATTTCAACGATTGAAGCCTTGATTTCCGGGACAAAAGGACAAACGGAGGACATTAAAAAAATGATTGCGCAAATAGAAAAATCGTCAATTTAATGTTATGTTGCTGAATTTATTCGAGATCGATCATGTCATTTATCGGCAGAAAAGAAGAAAAAAAGAAAATTATTGAATCGCTTAACCAGGGCGGAAATATCATTCTTGGCGGAAAATTCGGCGTTGGCAGAACGACTTTAGCCGTGGAAATCGCAAACCGGCTTGCTGATGTAAAAAAATTTGTTTTTGTTGATTTCGGTCAAACGCCCGGCAAAATGAGCCGGTAACTGATGAAAGAACTTGTTCTCTCCTTGCAGTCAAAAAAACCGCCGCGCAACTGGGATATAAGTCCATGCGCCATCACCTTGCCGCCGTTAAATTATCCCATAAGAACAAAATAGTTATCATTTTTGATAATGTCGCAAATTAACTCCTCAGAAAAAAATATTTCTCAGGAATTTGATTGAAGGAGATCGTTTTCAGTTCATCGCCATTGTGGAAAATTTTCTGCCGGAGAACGATTTGTCAACATTGAAAACGCAGCTTTATCCCGCCCAAATCGTTTCTCTTCGTAATTTAAAAAACAAAGATGTTATTTCTTTTTTCCGGCTGCGCCCTGAAAAATATCATTTAAACTGGTCCGAAACCTATATTCAAGGTCTGGCGGATCTGACCGGCGGTTACCCTTTAAATATTGTTGAAATGCTCAAGAATAATAAACTACCGGGCCTGTCGCCAATATCTGTTTGACATCCAGGGCTGATAATTTTATAAAGTCCATGCGGATGACGCTTATATTCCGATAAAGAAGAACGCATAAAATGCTTATTTATATTGGCTTTGACGATACAGATGCTTTAAATTCGGAGTTCGGCACGGGAAAGCTGGCCCGTCGCTATGAGCAGTTGATTCCCGCAGAATGTAAAATCTGGGGGGTTGTCCGTCAACAACTTCTGGTGGATCCGGCCATACCCTACACCTCTCACAACAGTTCAGCCTGTGTTGTCGTGGACTGTCCGGATCTGTCTTATGTCGAAAATTTGCAAAGCACAGCAGTTGCTCACATAGAAACCATGTCCTGGCCAGGCAGCGACCCAGGTCTCTGCCTGGCTGGCGAAGAAGATCCGGCCTTGCCGGATCTTGAATCATTCGGACTGCTGTGTACAGAGAAGGTAGTTTCCCAACGTGATGCGCTGCTGGCTGCGGGACGCGCCCATCTTTCAGGTCACGGCGGCACAAACGGCGGCATCATCGGGGCCGCCGCCGCTGTCGGCCTTACCGCTTCGGGGTGGAGCGGCCGTTTGATCGAATATTCAGGACTAAGGGATTTTCCTGTTCAAGTGACTGTTGCAGCACTGTCGCGGAAAGGCGTGCGCGTGGTTTCCCTGGATCGGGATGCCTGTTGCCCGCATCCCGAAGATATGGTAAATACAAATGGCTGGTTGAGGCCCAGGCTTTGGGGACATCAGGCCGTCCTTCCCGTAAACCCTGCGGGCGCCGGTCTTTGGGAAAGCGTGGGCAAAAAACGAAACCCTAAAAAACCATAAGGATGAGGGAGGTGTGATCATGGCTGGTAAAATATTTTTTCGCGAGCGGCTGAAAGTGGGAGTAAAAGAAAAAAAACCGCGTTTCAAACTGGTGGCGGTTGCTGATGTCAGCATAACCTTTTACGCCGAACATCTGAAGAAAAAAGAACTGGAAGAAATCGCCGCCGCTGTCGGCGCGGATCTCGTTTTGCTCAAGGCCCCTAAGAACGGAAGCCTCAAAGACGAGGAGATTGAAGTGAAGTAATAGAAGGACGGTAAGTCATGGCGTTATTCAGAGAAAGAGACGGACGAAGACTACATGTGAAAAGCAAGCTCATGGGGGAAAGCCTGGTGGGCAAGACATTTATGGAAAGCCTCCAGGTTGCTCCCCAGAGAAGGCTTTTTCCTGACGTTCATATCGTCAAGATCGGCGGGCAATCCATCTGTGATCGTGGCATTAAGGCGTTGCCCGCCATTATGCAAGAAGTTGTCTCCGCCAAGAAAAAACACAAGGTCCTTTTGACCACGGGAGGCGGCACCAGGAGCCGTCATATTTATTCCATCGGCCTGGAATTGGGCATGCCGACCGGTATTATTGCCAAATTCGGAAGTTCCGTATCCGAACAAAACGCCCTGCTGGTTTCCACTCTCCTCGCCCCTTGGGGGGGCATCAAAATCGGCCATGACGAAGTGACAAAGCTGTCAAATTATTTCGCCCAGGATTGCATCCCTGTGATGCACGGCATGCCGCCTTATGATTATTTTGCCCTGCCCGTTCCGAAGTCCCGCATTCCCATTCATCGAACCGATGTAGGAACTCTGGTCATCGCCGATTTGATCGGAGCCAGGAGCTGCATCTTTGTCAAAGACGAGCAGGGACTATATACGGATGATCCGAAGAAAAACAAAAAGGCTTCGTTTATTCCCGAGATCAGCGTCAAAGATCTTCTGTCCAGGAATCTCGACGATTTGATCATTGAACGGCCTTGCCTGGACATCCTTCAGAACAGCGAAGTCATTGACAAAATTCAGATTATCAACGGTTTGGAAAAAGGCAGTCTGACAAAGGCCCTCAATGGAAAACCTGCCGGCACAATTATCTACAAATCATAGAGGAAGGAAAGGTTATCCAGCATCAGGTATTCCACCTGGGAAAGCTAAATGATTCCCGGCAAGTAACACCATCGAAGTATTCAAGAATGGACATACACGCCTAACAAAGCGCTTTTCGGTATTCGTCAAGCAGATGCTTTTTGGGCACACCCACCTCGATAATATCCCACGGCAGAATCTCATCCAAATCCTTCTGCCGATAAACATAGAAGTCGGGATTGACATTAACCTCTTTCAGCGCCTTCGTCCAGTTGCCGTTTCCGCAATGAACGGCCAGCAGAATATCTCCCACGCGCCGGTCTCCCAGCGACAGAAGCGCCTGCACATAGTTCCATTTCGGCACATCGGCAATGACATTAATTTGTTTGTCCCGCCGGAACGCCGCGGCAATCTTGTTAATTCTTTTACCGACGTCCTGAACATCCGCCAGCGCGCACCATTGCAGCGGCGTGCGGGGTTTAGGAATAAACTGGTTGATGCTGAGCGTAATGCGGCGGAATTTCCGTTTGCCTTTCGTTTGGTTCAGGGCGGTATGCTGAATTTTCCTGGCTAAATCAATAATGGCCTCAACATCCTCATCCGTCTCCGAAGGCAGGCCCACCATGAAATATAACCTCAAATTACATATCTCCTTTTCAATGAACACCCGCACGGCCTGTAAAATGTCATCCGCGGTAATTCCTTTGCGCAACAGATCACGCAGCCGCTGGCTCCCCGCCTCCGGCGCAAGTGCGACCGTTTCAATGCCGCCCGCCTTGAGCATATCGACTGTTGCTTCACCCATCCGGTCCAGGCGCAGCGAACCGATGCCGGCCTGAGCATGGTGCTCAACGATGTACTGACAAATCTTCACCAGATCGCGATGGTCGGAAACCGCCGTGCCGACCAGTCCGATTTTTTTCTTCATCATTAAACCGCGATCCACGGCCGAAATGATTTCTTTACAACCGCGGAAACGCGGCGGCGCATAAACATGCCCTGCCGCACAAAACCGGCAAAGGTGCGGACAGCCGCGGTTAATTTCTACCAGATACATATCCGCCATTTCCGATTCAGGACTGCTGACGACTTCGGTTGTGTAAAAATTACTGATGTTTTTTATGGGGAAAACCTGAATTCTCCCGGATAACCCCTCGATAATTGGCGGAATAGCCTGAATTTTTCCGTCAGGAAAATAACGTGGCGCATAGAGGGAAGGAACATAAATTCCCGGTATTTGTTTTTGCAGCCGGATCAGCAATGATGCTCGATCCAGTTCAAGCCGTCGCGCTTCCGCAAACAGGCGCGCGAACTGAGGCAGAACTTCTTCCGCCTCGCCCAGAATAAATACATCAAAGAAATCAGCCAGCGGTTCGGGGTTCAGCGTGAGCGCAATGCCGCCGCCCACCACCAGGGGATGCGCTTCGGTGCGGTCTTTTGCTTTCAGGGGCATGTCGCCAAGATCCAGCATTTTCAGAATGGACGGGTAATCGTTTTCAAAAGAAACGGAAAAAGCCAGAATATCAAAATCACGAAGGGGCTTTTGGTTTTCCAGACTCACCGTTTCCACCGCGCCGGTGACGAATTCGGCGTCGTCACCGGCGGGCAGAAACACTCTTTCACAAAGAAAGGAGGGAATCTCGTTCAATATCTTATAAACCGTCTGGAATCCGAGGTTGGCCATGCCGATCCGGTAAACATTGGGATAGGCCAGGCAAACCGTATGGCAGGTTCCCCAGACTTTTTTCACAAAACCCCGTTCACGAGCTAAAAGAGTTTCGTATTTTTTTTTCTGTTGCCAGTTCATGTGTTGTTCATGGCCTCCGTCCCTTTGTCTTTCGTCAGAAGACCGTGAACAGGTTTCTAATCCGCCTGCCTGCGCAAAAACGTCGGAATCTCGATATCGACATTTTCAATTTCATCGTTGACGCCCAAGGTCAATACGTTGGCCTGATCCCGCGCTCTCTCCTTGCGCATGAAAGCCGGTGTGCTCAAATCTTCCTTCCGGTACCCGCCCATATGGGCGACGTTTGACGATGTTTGCTTCTTCTTCATCGTGTCTTCAAAACCTGTCGCAATCACGGTAATCCGAATCTCATCCGTCATGTTTTCATCAATGACCGTGCCGAAAATAATATTGGCGTCTTCATGCGCCTCGGCCTGGATCAGCGAGGAGGCTTCATTGACCTCATACAGGCTCATGTCCGGGCCGCCGGTAATGCTAAGCAGAATCCCCTGCGCGCCCTGAATCGTGTTATCCTCCAGAAGCGGCGAAGAAATCGCCCGCTGCGCAGCCTCCACGGCGCGATTTTCGCCGCTGGCCGTGCCGGTGCCCATCAAGGCCATGCCCATGTTGCTCATAATGTTTTTCACGTCGGCGAAATCGAGATTGATCAGGCCCGGAACAATAATCAAATCGGATATGCCTTTCACGGCCTGATAAAGAATATCATCCGCTTTTTTGAAAGCGTCCAGCAGCGAAAGCCCCCGCCCCCCCAAGCTCAGCAGACGCTGATTGGGGACAACAATCAGAGTATCCACCACATCGCGCAATTGCACAATGCCTTCCTCGGCCTGTGAATTCCTTCTTTTGCCTTCAAACTGAAAAGGCTTGGTGACGACAGCCACGGTCAGAGCGCCGCACTCACGGGCCACTTCGGCAATGACGGGCGCGGCGCCCGTCCCCGTGCCGCCACCGAGTCCCGCCGTAATAAATACCATATCCGAGCCTTCCAGTTGCCGGCGGATTTCGTCGCGGGATTCCAACGCCGCCTGTTTGCCGATATCCGGATTGGAGCCAGCTCCCAGCCCTTTGGTGACTTCCGCTCCGATCTGGATTTTCACGGGCGCATCGGACGCCCCCAAAGCCTGGGCATCCGTGTTTGCGATAATAAAATCAACACCCCGGAGAGAATATGAAATCATTGTATTGACGGCGTTGCCGCCGCCCCCGCCTGCGCCCACCACTTTAATCTTTGCCGAATTTTCAGCGCATACTTCTGTTAATTCAAACATGCCCGCCCCCTCCTTTGTTTAAAAAAACTCTAAAAACCATTTTTTAATTGTTTTAATGAATTCGCTGAATGCGTTGCCCGTTTTTCGATAAACGGAATCGCCCGCCCCCTGTTTGCCGCCATAGATAATCAGGCCAACGCCTACGGCAAACGCCGGCGAATTGGCAACATCGCTCAAGCCGCCAACGCCCACGGGATCGCCGCGACGCACCGGCATATCAAAAATCTGCTCCGCCATTTCATTGATGCCCGGCAAAAGCGATGCGCCGCCGGTCAGCACAATTCCCGCAGCCAGAAGTTCTTCATAACCGGAACGGACGATTTCCTTAAGCGCCATATTAAGAATTTCATCCATACGTGGTTCCATGATCCTGCCCAGGATCTGACGCGAGACCATGCGCGCTTCCCGGCCGCCGACGCTGGGCACTTCAATGGTTTCCTCCTTCGGAATCATCGACGTCAAAGCACAGCCATGTTTAAGTTTGATCTTCTCCGCTTCCGCAAACGGCGTACGCAAACCGGTGGCGATATCCGAGGTCAAAAAGTTGCCGCCTACCGGTAAAGTGGCCGTATATTTGATGCTGCCTTCCGCAAAAATAGCGATGCCAGTCGTCGAACCGCCGATGTCGATCAGGGCGACACCCAGATCTTTTTCGTCGGCGCTGAGAACCGCTTCACTGGCCGCCAGCTGTTCCAGGACAACATCGTCGATTTCCAGGCCGACGCGATTGACAGATTTAACGACATTTTGCACGGAAGCGGCGGCGCCCGTTACGATATGCACTTTCGCTTCCAGCCGCACTCCCGACATCCCTACGGGATCGCGGATGCCGTCCTGGCCGTCCACAACATAGTTTTGAGGCAGCGTGTGCAGAATTTCCCGATCAACGGGAATGGCGATGGCTTTCGATGCTTCAATCGCTCTTTGCAGATCGTCTTCGCCGACTTCCCGGCCTTTGACGGCGACAATACCCAGCGAATTCTGTCCCTTAACATGGTTGCCGGAAATTCCGACATAAGTGGAATTAATCCGGCAGCCAGACATATGTTCAGCATCTTCCACGGCTTTTTTTATCGCCTCAACGGTGCTGTCAATATTGACCACGCCGCCCTTTCTTAATTCTTTGGCCGGCGTGATCCCCATGCCGATGATGTCAATGCCGGTTTCCGTCACCTCGCCGACAATCGCCGCCGTTTTCGTGGTTCCAATATCGATTCCCACAAGAACGTTACTTTTTTTCCCCATAGTCTCACCCTTTTCCATAACCGCCAAATCTTGATTTATAGTCTATACTGCGGCCCCTCTTTCTTCTCGCGCGCTTTTCCCAGCGCATCTTTACGTTGCACGGTCACTTTGGCGATATCCGCCAGATCAACAAATAAATGGCCGTTTTTCATTCCCCGTTTTTCCAGATCCGCCAAAACAACATTTAGCTGTTGCAGCTTGCCGGCAAAATTGTCCCGGCCCAATTTCAAGTGTAATCCCTTATCTGTCAGAATGGAGACACCGAACAACTCATCAACATGAACCTCGGATACTGTCCCCAAATACACATGATGATCCGCACCGGACAAAGTTTCCAGAAGCTTCAACGCGTCGGCAAGCAGACCAGACTGCAACTGGTCCTGAATATTTACAACGGTCACGATGGCCAGATCCACATCATCGCCTTTGGATAATTTTTTAAAGGCAAAACCTCCGGCATCCATCAGGTAAAAGGCGCCGGACTGTTTAACCAGAGCGATCGGCTTGCGCTCGCGCACGTCCAGCACCAGACGGTCCGGCAGTTCACGTCCCACGTGAATCTGTTTAACCCAGGGATTGGCGGATATTCTCTTCTCCACGGCATCCGTATTCAAGGACAAGATATTCGCGTGCGGTGTAATGTTCGCCAGCGCCAGAATGTCCTGCTCCGTCAATTCCTTAACCCCGCGCACAGATACTTCTTTGATTTCCAGATAATCCGCGCTTAAAAGTGCGCAGCAGGCATAGATAAACAGGGTGCTGAAAAAGGTTGCGGCAAACAGCAAACCAACGGCGCTCAGTGATTCGCCCAATCCTCCAAGCAGGCGCCGGCGCAGACGGTTTTTTCTGGCTTCCAGACTGACTCTTAGTTTTCCGCTCACAGATCCTCTCCGACAACAACAAGCTCCGTTTCCAATTCAATGCCTTTCTCTTTTCCGGCCTTTTCCTGGATCAGCGCAATCAGGGCAAGCACATCCCTGGCCGTGCCCCGGCCTTTATTTACAATAAAATTGGCATGTTTGTTCGATACCTGCACATCGCCGCGCCGCACGCCTTTCAATCCCAGCTCTTCAATCAGTTTCCCGGCGGGAAGTCCGGGAATATTTTTAAAAACCGACCCGGCGCTGGGATATTGCAGAGGATGTTTTTCCCGCCGCGACTTCATGATTTCCGCCATCCGCTCCCGGATTTGCGCCCCGCTTCCCTTTTGCAAGAGAAAGCGCGCTCCGCAGATGACGACATCCGCGGGCAGATTGGACGTACGATAGGCAAAAGCAATCTCACTGCATTGCAGGATTTTCTTTGTCCCTTGTCCGTCAATCACCGACACTTGCAGGACAATATCCTTGATTTCCCTTCCATATGCTCCGGCATTCATCCGGACGGCGCCCCCAACGCTGCCGGGAATCCCCGAACAAAATTCCAGTCCGGTCAATTCTTCCGCGGCCGCCAGTCCGACAACCCGTGACAGCGCCACGCCCGCCTGTGCATCAATCCAATACCGGCCGTTTTCTCCGGCCACGCAGGCCGCCTGACCCAATCCGCGCATCCATAACATCACTCCGCGGTATCCGCCGTCGCGCACAAGAATATTGGTGAGATTCCCGACCGGCAAAAACGGAATGTTTTTTCCTCTCAATCTGCAAACGATCTCGACCAGCTGTTCCTCGCTTTCAGCCGTGACCAGCGCATCTGCCGGGCCGCCCAGTTTCAGCGACGCATGACGCGACATCGGCTCGTCATACAATATCTTGCCGTCCGGCAGACCACTCAGCGCATCAGCAATCGCCTGATGATCGGTCATGGCTGTTTTGTCCTCTGTTTCATCTGTTCCAGAAACGCCTCGCCTATTTTATAAACACTGCCCGCGCCCAGCGTGATCACCGTATCGCCTGGCCGCGCATTGGCCAGCAGAAACTCGACTGTGTTCTGCGCTTGGCCAACGTATTCCACACACTGGTGGCCGGCTTCCTTGATGGCCGCCCATAGGGCGGCGGAATTGATTCCAGGTATCGGCGCCTCCGACGCAGGATAAATGTCATTGAGCACCAGAAGATCCGCATCACCAAACGACCGGGTAAATTCATCAAAAAGCGCCCGGGTGCGCGTAAAGCGATGCGGCTGAAAAACAACGATCAGACGGCCCTTCCACATCTGGCGGGCCGCAGCCAGCGTCGCCATGATTTCCGTCGGATGATGTCCGTAATCATCTACGACCTTGATCCCATTCGCCTGTCCTTTGATTTCCAGACGGCGTTGCACTCCGGAAAAAGCAAGCAGGCCTTTACGGATAGTGGCCATATCCAGCCCAAGTTCACGTCCGACGGCCGTCGCCGCCATGGAATTATAAACATTGAAGAGGCCGGGCACCATCAATGCGGTCTCTCCTAAATTTTCACCTTTAAAAGACAGACGATACAAAGTTTTCGACTCCAGAAAACGGATATCGCTTGCGGCGTAGTCCGCCCGATGATCAATGCCGTAGGTAATGACCCGGCGCTTGATGGCGCCTGCAATCTCACGCACATGCTCATTGTCACTGCACATCACGGTGCAGCCATAGAAGGGTACAATATTGGCAAATTTTAAAAAGGCGGCCTTGATTTCTTCAATGCCCGGATAAAAATCAAGATGTTCACGGTCTATATTCGTAATGACGGCGATGGTTGGCGACAATTTTAAAAATGAGCCGTCACTCTCGTCCGCCTCCGCAACAATAATATCTCCATCGCCCAGCCGGGCATTGGAGCCAATCGAGGCCAGCTTGCCGCCGATCACCATCGTCGGGTCCAGACCGCCCTCGGCCAAAATAGTCGATATCATGGAAGTCGTGGTTGTTTTGCCGTGACTGCCGGAAACGGCGACGGAAAATTTCATCTTTAAAAGCTCCGCCAGCATTTCTGCGCGTGGAATCACCGGAATATTCTTGCGATGCGCCTCCGCCACTTCCGGATTATCTTTCTTAACCGCGGTGGATGTCACCACCACATCTGCGTTGCCGGTATTTTCCGCCGCATGTCCAACGGCGAATTTCGCTCCCAATTGCTGCAAACGTTTCGTTGTGTCAGACGCCTGAACATCCGAACCGCTCACGCCGTAGCCAAGATTCAGCAACACTTCGGCGATGCCGCTCATCCCGATGCCGCCGATTCCGACAAAATGGATGCGTTTGACTTTGCGTTGCATGAAACCGGTTTCCCGATCTTTTCCCATTTTAACTTTTCCCTCGTTTTTCACTTTAATGCTTATTCTTCCGCGCCAGCTGCAGGCAGGCATCAACAATTCTTGCCGCCGCATCGGGCCTGCCCAGTTTTTTTGATTTGGCTTCCATGTCCCGTAATTTTTGTTCGTCTCCCAGTAAGCTTTCCACGAGCGAAGAGAGTTTTTCCGCGGTCAGTTCCCTCTGAGGAATCACGGCGGCCGCGCCGGCTTTGGCCATCGCCCGCGCGTTCATTGTCTGATGATCATTGGCAGCAAAAGGAAAAGGAATCAGAATAGAGGCTTTCCCCGCCGCCGTAATTTCCGCCAGCGATGTCGCCCCCGCGCGGCAAATGATCAAATCGGAGGCCTCATAGGCGGATGCCATATCGACGATAAAAGGACTGACTTCTGCCTCTATGCCGTATTGTTCATAAGCCTGCCTCGCCATCGCCAGATCCCTCTCGCCTGTCTGATGGACGACGCTGATTCTATCGTTCAGCCTCGCAAGTAACGGCAACATGGTCACCACCGTTTCATTGATGGCCGCCGCTCCCTGTGAACCGCCGAATATCAAAAGCCGGCGCCGTCCCTTTTCCCGGCTTGCCTGACCAAGACCCGCCGCAAACGCCGCCCGGACCGGATTTCCCGTTACAACAACTTTCCGGGCCGCAAACTGATTTTTACTTTGCTCATAGGTTAAAAATATTTTGTGAACAAACCGTCCCAGAATACGATTGGTGTTTCCCGCCAGAGCGTTTTGCTCGGCAATGGCCGTGGGATAACCCATCAGGAACGCGGCCATCACCGCTGGTCCCGACGCATAGCCGCCGACACCGATGACCATATCCGGCGCAAAATCTTTCAGGATGCGCCGGGACTGCCACATGCTGTTCGGTATATCGTACATGCCTTTGATCAACGCCCTGATCCCTCTTCCCTTCAATCCTTCAACATCAATTTCTTTGAGTTCATAACCCAGCGGCCCCAGCAGCCTGTGTTCAATACCCCTTTTCGTCCCGACAAAAATCACCCGGCTCTGTGGATCGCGCTTGATAAATTCCTCCGCGACGGCAATTCCCGGGAACAAATGCCCTCCCGTTCCCCCGCCCGCGATAACAATATGCACGTTCTTCTCCTTTTATGTGCGCTGCGTGGAAATATTCAGCAGAATCCCCACAATCAACATGCTCATGACAAAAGACGTGCCGCCATAACTTAAGAAAGGCAGCGCCAGTCCCTTCAAGGGAATCAAACCCATGACGCCCGCAATATTAACAAACGCTTGCATGGCGATCAGCATGGTCAGTCCGGCGGCCAGCAGCGTTCCGAAAAGATCCGGCGCGCGAAAGGCAATCATGAAGCCGCGCAGCAAAAAGAACATAAACAGGCAGATCACAATCGTCACGCCGATGAAACCGCTCTCCTCCGCTATGACCGCCAGGATGAAATCCGTGTGCGGCTCCGGCAGGTAAAACAGTTTCTGCATGCCGTCGCCGATGCCCTGTCCGAAGACGCCGCCCGATCCAAAGGAAAGCAGCGACTGGATCAGCTGGAAGCCGGTATTATCGGCATCCTTCCAGGGGTCCAGAAAGGCCGTCAGGCGCGCCATCCGGTAGCCCTTGTGCATGATGAGCCAGATCACCACGGGAATGAAGGCCGCGCCCAGAAACATCAGATGCGTGATCCGGGAACCGGCCAGTGAAAGCATCAAAAGCAGAATGGACGCGATAATAATGACCGTACCGAGATCCGGTTGCAGAATAATCAGTCCCATGATCACCACTGTCACCGACAGGGGAACCAAAACGCCCCTGCTGAATTTCTTGAGATGATGCGCCTTGCGTGTCAGAAGATGCGCCAGGAAAATCACCATTGCCACCTTGACCAGTTCGGTCACCTGAAACTGAAAGATACCCATGTTGATCCAACGGGTCGCACCGCCCCGTTTAATGCCAACATGGGGAATAAACAGCAAAAGCAGCAGAACAATGGAAATAATCACGCCGGGATAAGCCACTTTCTTTAATTGCTCATAGGGAATCTTGGTCATCATGATCATCATCACCAGCCCGGCAAAAACAAAAAACAGGTGTTTCTTGATGAAAAATTGCCCGTCCTTGAATTTCTCCATGGCCAGAATGGAACTCGACGAATAAATCATCGCCGCCCCCACCGTCACAAGGATCAAGGTCACCAACAGTAATATCAAATCCGGCGTATTGGTTTCTTTTTTGACTGCCGCTTCCATTAAAGGGTCTCCACCATTTTTTTGAAGTAGTTACCTCGTTCTTTATAATTGGCAAACTCATCGAAGCTTGCGCATCCCGGCGAAAGCAGTACAATGTCACCCGGCCGTGCAGTGTGAAAAGCACGTTCGACTGCTGCCTTGAGCGTCGCTTCCTTGCTGACCGGCACATCCTGGCCGATCTGAGGTTCAATGCAGTCACGCGCTTCTCCAAATAAAACAACCTCTTTTGTTTTGGCTCTGAGCTGCGGCTGTAATGCCCCAAAATTTCCGTCCTTGTCGCGCCCGCCTAACAGCAAAATGACCGGCGTGGAAAAAGTCTGAAGCGCCCGGAGAACTGCATCAACATTGGTGCCTTTGGAATCGTCATAGTATTGGACTCCGCCTTTTTCTCCCGCAAATTCAATGCGATGCGGCAACCCGCGAAAACAGGAGACGGCCTCCACAATCGACTCACGGGAACACCCGCAAAAACGCGCCGCCGCCAACGCCGCCATGACGTTTTCCACATTATGCAAACCCGGAAGGTGAATCATGCTCAATGGATAAAACTCCTCCGCGCCGTACGGTTTGTGGTAAACGATCATCTCATCGCGTAAAAAGACCCCCGCCGGCAGCTTCCGTTTTGAGCTGAACGGCGCCACCTGCGCCCTTAGCGCAGAGGCCAAACCCTGCTGCGCATCATCCTCGGCGTTCAAAATCGCCAAATCGTTTTGACGCTGATGTCCAAACATACTGACCTTAACGCGCCGGTATTCGTCAAACGATCCGTGATAATTGACATGATCACATGT
This sequence comes from uncultured Smithella sp., assembly GCA_964491435.1. Classification (GTDB taxonomy): domain Bacteria; phylum Desulfobacterota; class Syntrophia; order Syntrophales; family Smithellaceae; genus UBA8904. The sequence goes on along the minus strand of CAZBGE010000012.1, from coordinate 22,546 downwards.
AATATTGAGCAATATGGCGGCATGCGGCCGGAATGTTTCCGCCCATTGAAGCTGAAAACTGCTGACCTCGGCGACGACAAAATCATCGGTCTGCTGAGACCCGGCATATTCAATCAAAGGATTGCCGATATTCCCGCCGACAAATACTTTTTTCCCGGCATGCGCCAGAATCTTGCCTAGAAGCGTTGTCGTAGTCGTTTTACCATTGGTGCCCGTCACGGCAACGATGGGCGCCCGGATAAAACGATACGCCAGTTCAAGTTCACTGATGACGGGAATTTTCTTTTTTAGCGCAGCTGTTAAAATATCATTGCAGGGAGGAATCCCCGGCGACGGCACCACCAGGTCAACGCCATCAAGCAGCGCTGGCTCATAGCTGCCGATGGCAAGCCATGCTTGGCCGGCCAGCGGCTCAAACGCATCGCCCCAGCCGCACGGCGGCTTCTCATCTGCCACGACGACCGACGCTCCGCAACCGCCCAAAAAAGCGGCGGTGGCGATCCCCGTCTTCCCCATGCCGATCACAGCTATTTTTTTGCCTGCAAGCTCCATGATTCCTCTAACGTAACTTTAAGGTGCTGATCGCCAGCAGCCCCAGCAGTATCGATATAATCCAGAACCGGACAATCACCTTCGATTCGGGCCAACCCTTAAGCTCAAAGTGATGATGGATCGGCGCCATCCGGAAAATCCGCTTGCCCCCCGTTAGTTTGAAATATCCAACCTGGAAAATCACGGAAAAAGTTTCCATGACAAAAACGCCTCCGACAATCGCCAGCAATATTTCCTGTTTGGTCATGACGGCCACCGTTCCCAGCGCGCCGCCCATGGACAATGATCCGACATCACCCATGAATATTTCCGCCGGATAGGCGTTAAACCATAAAAAGCCAAGTCCCGCGCCAATTAACGCCCCGCAGAATACGGACAATTCCCCGGCGCCGGGCACGTAAGGAACTTGCAGGTAATGCGCCGCTTTTACGTTGCCGGCGAAATAGGCAAACAGCAAGTAGGTGGCAAAACAGACGACGGCGGGACCGGTCGCCAGACCGTCCAATCCATCTGTCAAATTCACAGCGTTGGCCGCGCCGACAATGATAAAAATGCAAAGCAAAATGTATCCCCAGCCCAGATCCGGCAAGACCGTTTTGAAAAAGGGAATGGTCACCTGTGCGTTAAAGCCCGGCTTGAAATATAAAATAATGCCCACAAAAAGAGCGATGGCGATCTCCGCAGCCAGCCTTGTTTTTCCGGAAACGCCCTTGGAACTTTTGCCGGCCAGTTTCCAGTAGTCATCGATAAACCCAATCAGACCAAACCCGACCGTCACCAGAAGAGCCAGCCAGACATAACCCACAGACCAATTGGACCATGTGATCGTGGAGATAACCACCGCAAAAATAATAAGAACGCCTCCCATGGTAGGCGTACCTTTCTTGGCCAGATGCGATTGCGGTCCGTCTTCACGTATCTGCTGATCAATTTGCAGATTTTGCAGTTTCTGAATGAACCAGCGTCCCATGAGCAGGCAAATCAGCAAAGCCGTAACTGATGCAAAAATCGTCCGGAACGTGATGTAACGAAACACGTTAAAGGACGAAAACATCGTATGCAGGGGATATAAAAATTCGTAAATCATTTTTCTTCTCCCGCCTCAGGTCACAACCGGTTTGTTTTCTGTTTTTTCAACACCCATGTCTTCGCAGATTTTTGTGACAATTCCGTCCATCTTCATTGCGTGGGATCCCTTGACTAAAATCCAATCGCCTTTCCGCAACTGCTTTTTTAAATCAGCAACGACACCCTGGATATCCTTCAAAATAATGATCTGTTCCTTCGTCATGCCGCCATCCAAAGCGCCCGCAGCCGTCACGTCCGCAAAATCTCCCTGCAGATAAACAGCCGTCACGCCAATTGTCGCCAGCAGTATTCCAACCCGGTGATGCATTTCCGGGGCGGCGTCACCCAGTTCCAGCATGTCGCCTAAAAAAACAAACGCGCTGTGACCGGCCATCAAATCCTTCAGAGTCAACAGAGATTCCCGCACGGACGCGGGATTGGCGTTATAAGCATCATTCATCACATACGCGCCGTTTTGCAGTCTGATCATCTCCATGCGGCCGCTAACCGCTTCAAACATCGTCAGCCCCTGCTGAATGGACTCCGGGCTTGCCCCCGCGGCCCAGGCGGTTGCCGCCGCCGCCATCGCGTTATAGATATTGGCAATGCCCGCAACTTTCATCTCCACCTTGCAGACATTGCCCCCGACAAGTAAATTGAAATTAATTCCTTTTGCGCCGTTTTTCCTGACATCGCTGACACCGACATCGGCGTGGGCGCTCATACTGAACGTCACACAACGGCCAAGCCATCGTTCTACCACCTGACACACCGCGCCATCGTCAAGATTAACAACGGCGATCCCTGACGGCATCATATTTAAAAACAAATCACCTTTTTCCTCGCGCACAACATCAACCGAACCGAATCCCGCCAGATGCGCGGGGCCGACATTGGTAATAAGCCCGATGTCCGGCGCGGCAATTTGCGTCAGCCTCTTAATTTCACCGCGCTTATTGGTTCCCATTTCCAAAACAGCGATTTCATGCTGTTCGTTCATGCGGAAGATCGTTTGCGGCACACCGATTAGATTATTGAAATTCCCTTCAGTTTTAAGAACTTTTTTTTCCCGCGAGAGAATACGAGACAGCATTTCCTTGGTGGTCGTTTTTCCCGAAGAACCGGTCAGTCCAATCACGGGTAATGAAAAACGCCGGCGGTGCACATGCGCCAGGTCGCCCAGCGCCCGCAAGGTGTCGTCCACTTCGACAACAGGAACCCGTACGCCAATCTTTTCAGCATCGATCCTACGCGCATCCGAAACGATGACACCTAGCGCGCCATTCTCCACAGCTTTTTGAACGAAAGCATGACCATCAAAATTATCTCCCGCAAGGGCGATAAAAAGATTACCCCGACAAATGCGCCGGGTATCGGTGGAAACACCATAAACCATACTTTTTTTATTTCCGGCCGTCAGTCGTCCACCAGTGGCGGTTAAAACATCATCAAGGGAAAAGATCGGGGACATCGCTTCTGAAAACCCGCAAGAACGAAGCTGCAAAGCCTGCGCTGCTACAACACGGTCATCAAATGGTATTCTTGTTTCACCCAGGATTTGATAATCTTCATGACCTTTGCCGGCAATTAAGACAATGTCGCCTGCCCCGGCCAGATTGATTGCAGCCGAAATCGCGGCTCTCCGATCCGCGACAACCGTATAGACATGCGCATTTTCTTTAAGCTGCAAAAAGTTCGGCGGCATTTTCTTTACCTTTTGCGGATTAATTCCCGTCTCAATTTCGCTGATAATGGACAAAGGATCTTCCTTGCGCGGATTATCGGAGGTAATAATGGTCAAATCACTGTAAGTTGTCGCCGCATCGCCCATGAGCGGTCTCTTGGCGCGGTCGCGGTTGCCGCCGCAGCCAAATACGGTCAATATCTTTTTTTGCTTCAGCTTGTCCAAATTTTGCATTACTTGTTTTAATGCATCCGGTTTGTGGGCGTAATCGACAAAAACATGGATGCCGGCGGGTGAACCGATTTTTTCCAAACGCCCCGGCACACAGGATAAATTTTTAATCCCAGCCTCTATCACGGAAGGCGTAACACCAAGGACAGACGCGGCGGCGCAAGCCGCCAGAATGTTGGAAAGATTGAATCCGCCAATGAGTCCGGATGTTACGGCTATTTTTTTTCCGCCAATATGGATATTGGCCCGGATGCCGTCCAGCGTTATTTTTTTATGATCAACAGCCGCCTCGTCATTTTTTTCCATGCTGTAAGACAGCACGGGCATGGAAACTTCGCCAAGGAGCCTTTTCCCCCAGACATCATCTGCGTTAATAATCGCTTTTAGCGGACGATTTTTTTTGCTTTGCGGCAGGATCTCGGTGAAAAATCGTTTTTTCGCCTGGAAATAATCTTCCATATCTTGATGGTAATCCAGATGTTCCGGACTAAGATTGGTGAAAACACCCAAATCGAAATCGCAATCGTCAACTCTCCTGAGATCCAGCGCATGCGACGACACCTCTGCGATCACATGCGTCACGCCCTCATTGGCCATCTCGTTCAGTATTTTCTGCATTTCGTAAGATTCCGGCGTGGTGTTGGGCGCGGGCAATACTTTCCCGTTATACCGGTAATTGACCGTGCCCAAAACACCGCAACGAAAACCGGCGGCTGCCAGGATCGATTCCAGCAAGTAGGTAATCGTGGTCTTGCCGCTGGTTCCTGTAATGCCGATAAGCGTCAGCCGTGAAGACGGATCTTCAAAGTAATTTTGCGCCAGTCTGCCTAAAGTGCGACGACTGTCGGCTACCTTGATAGCCATGATTCCGTCTGGCAGACGAATATCTTTTTGATGAACAATAAAGCGGGCGCCGCGTTCAATGGCCTGAGTGATAAAATCGTGTCCATCGTGAGCCAGTCCTGAAATCGCGACAAATAACGCTCCTTTTTTGCATTGCCCCGCAGCGTAACAGACAGCCGATACGTCAGCCGCCGTCTCTATCCTATTTCCAATAACATCAATGCCACGTAGTAATTGCCGCAGGTCCATCATTCCTCAGTATCGCATTTCAAATTCTATTTTACACAGCCGTTCATTCCCCAAAGCGGAACCCGGCTGCGGGGTCTGACGAACAGCCCAGCCGCTGCCGGCCACTTGCAGTTCAATTGCTCTGGATTTCGCTCGCTTCATCGCCTCCCGAATGGTCAACCCCTTAAAGTCCGGCATACGGGATTCATCGTCGAAATTATCTTCCATAACTTTCTCTACCAGAGATTCTTCCGCCGTCACTAATTGCAGACTGTCGGGCTTTTTCGTTCCGAAATCCGGCGTTTCACGAATATTCGTCTTAAAACAATTGAGAATTTGTTCGCCGATATTTTTAAATACCGGCGCGGCGGCTACGCCGCCCCACTTGTCCCGCTGTGGCTCATCCAACATAACAATCATCGCCACCTGAGGATTATCAGCAGGAAAAAATCCAATAAAGGAAGTGCGCACTCTTTCTGATGAATAAACACGGCGGGCAAAATCAAATTTCTGAGCCGTACCGGTTTTACCGGCGACGTCAACGTTCACAATATGAGCTCTTTTCCCGGTGCCGTCTTCGGCCCCGACGACATCTGTCAGCATAGCGGTGAGACGTTTCGCCGTCTGGGGAGATACGACCCGGCGCACCATTTCCGGGGCATGCATTTTAATCGGATTGTTATTTTTATCAGTCAGACCTCGTACAATGTGCGGTTTCATCAGAACCCCTTCATTGGCAATCGCCGACAAAGCAGTAATCATCTGGATGGCCGTTACAGAAATTCCTTGTCCAAAACCGATGTTTGTCGTATCGACTCTCGTCCAGCTCGCCGCCGGCCTCAATAGTCCGGAAGATTCACCGGCTAAATCAACGCCCGTTTTCGTTCCGAAACCAAAATTTTTTATGTAGGAATAAAACTTTTCCCGTCCCAGCTTTTCCGCGATCTTTGCGGAACCGATATTGCTTGAGTATTTCAAAATCTCACGCACGGAAAGATAACCATGTTGTTTGCGATTGGCCTCGCGGATTACCCGATTGGCGACGGCATAATGTCCATTCTCGCAAAAAAAACGATCCGATTCTTTAACAACTTTTTCTTCCAGAGCCGCAGCGACCAGGAAAGGTTTAAAAATTGACCCGGGATCAAAGGAGTCTGTAATAGCGCGGTTTCGCCAGGCCTCCGACGTCAAGCCTTTGATATTATTGGGATTAAAAGCTTTCTCATTGGCCATGGCCAGAATCTCGCCCGTCTTCGGATCCATGACAATGGCCACGCCGCCTTTTGCTCCCTTATCCAAAACAGCTTCCTTCAAATGAGTTTCCACCAGATATTGAATGCGGCTGTCAATGGTCAAAACCAGATTTGTACTCGCCCCCGTTGGGGAATTGTTGTGTTCAACATGCAGGAAGAGTTTTTTCCCTTTGGCGTCCCTCGCCCAGGTCAGCTTTTCCGGCATTCCCCTTAAATGCTTATCATATTTCTTTTCCAGTCCTTCCAGACCCTCGGCGTCAAAACCGGAAAATCCGATTAAGTGTGCCGCCAGCTGACCGTTCGGATAGAAGCGCTTCGGTTCCTTGATCAGAAAAACTCCTTCAATGTTCGCCGTTTCCACTCGAGCCGCCTGCTGCGGAGAAATCTTTCTGGCCAGCCAGCAGAAACTTTTCGGTTCGGAAATTTTTTCATAAACGTCTGACGCATTCAGATTCAGGATCTCCGCAACCTGGCGGGATACTTTCGCATGATCGGCGATCCGGGTCGGATCCGCGCACACGGAGTCCGCCAGTACGGACATGGCAAGTTTCTCGCCGTTGCGATCATAAATCATGCCTCTTTCGGACTGAATGGGCAGCGTCGTGATGTGCTGCCTCTGGGCCAGCGTTTTTAATTTCTCGCCGGATAAAACCTGCAATTGAAAAGCGCGGGACAATAAAGCAATAAACAAAATCAAAAAAAATGCCAGAATACTGGCCAGCCTGAACTTCAACCACTTTTTCGAGTCTGCCGCCATATTCATTTCCCCGTTTGTTTTAAACTGATCACCTGTTCAACAGCAGGATAGGTCATCTGCAGCTTGTTTCTGGCAATATTTTCAATGCGCTGCGGTGATTTAAGCATTGCCAGCTCCAACTTCAGTTTCTTTTGCTCTTCCAATAATTTTTCTTTGGTATTTAAAGCCGCCGCAATATCGTATTCCATTTTAGTCATGCGGATATGCGAACCAACATAAATCAGAGCCACAAACATCAATACAATAGCCACCACAATAAACGTCGGGTATTTCATGTCCACAGATACAGGTTTGTCTTCCTTCATGGGCTTTCCCTGCCCGATGGCCTGGGTGCCTGTCGATTGCGCCATGTCAAATCCTTTCCGCCACGCGAAACTTTGCGCTGCGGGCGCGCGGGTTTTGCAGGATTTCTGCATCAGAAGGCGCGACGGCCTTCCGTGTCAGCACCTTCACCAAAGCCTTTTTCTGACAAATACAATAAGGAATATCTTTCGGACAGATGCAGGTTGCCGCCAGCTCCCGGAAATTATTTTTAACAATCCGGTCCTCCAGCGAATGAAAAGAGATTACTCCGATGCGTCCTCCAGCCGAAAGCGCGTCAACCGCGCTTTCTATTCCTGGAGTAATACAATCGAGTTCATGGTTGACGGCTATCCGCAATGCCTGAAAAGTTCGTGTGGCGGGATGAATCTTCTGACGTCTCATGATCTCCGGCATGGCTTGGGCTACAATGTTGGCCAACTCCACCGTCGTCTCGATCGGTGAAATTTGCCTTGCTCGCAATATGGCTCTGGCGATTCTTGCAGCCATTTTTTCTTCCCCGTATAATCGAATGATCTTTTCCAACTCAGTTGGCGCAAAATGATTGACAATCTCATAAGCGCGGATCTTCAAATCCTGATCCATCCGCATATCCAACGTTGCTTCCCGGCTGAAACTAAATCCCCGGTGCGCCGTATCCAGTTGATGGGAAGAAACACCCAAATCCAAAAGCACGCCATCAACTTTATCAATATGCAAATCTTTCAGAATCAAACTCAGATCGGCAAAGTTCGCCTTGACCAGAACCTTACGCGATCCAAACGGCGCCAGCCTTTTTTCAGCGGCGGCGATCGCATCCGCGTCACAATCGATTCCGATCAACCGGGCTTGCGTCCGCTCCAGAATGGCACGCGCATGCCCCGCTCCACCCACAGTACCGTCCACGAAAATGCCGGTTTTGCTTCCCACCAACCAGGAGAGCACTTCCCCGCTCATCACCGGCTCGTGGGAAAAATCGGCGCTCATGGTCAGATCCCCAAAATATCGACTAACTCGTTATCCCTGTCTACTTTCTCGCCAGCCAGTTTATTTCTTTCATCAAATTTAATTGTAGACCAGATTTCAATATTCCGAAGCATTCCCACCAGAACAATATCTTTTTCCAAATGCGCATATTCCCGCAGGTGCGGCGGAATCAGCACCCGCCCTTGACCGTCCAGATTGCAATCCACAGCTCCGGACATGAAAAATCTTTGAAAATCGCGAATTTTTTTATCCAGAATGCGTCTTTTGGATACTTCTTCTTCGATACGCAGCCATTCCGTGTAAGGAAATACCATTAAATACCCGTCAAAGTTCGTGATGATCATTTTATTGTCGTAATGCTCGGCAAAAACATCGCGATACTTGGATGGAAAAATAATTCTTCCCTTTTCGTCAATGCTGTGGTGATAATTTCCACGAAATACGGGCATTGAAGACTTCCCTCCACTTTAAGCCACTTTACTCCACGTGAGCGACTATAAAGAGGGAATTTCGCTTTGTCAAGAAAAAAAACAAATCTTTTTCCCCAATCAAGTGACCTAAAATTACTAAGGAAACAGGACACGTGAAACGTCTTGGGAACTCCACTAACCCGAAAAATTTTCACAACCGTTCAGGAAAATATTCATTGTTCGGAAAAAACAACAGAAAACAGGCGGGGCAAAATATTTAAAAGCAATAATACCAAACAGATCAATAGCAAAACACCACGAATGCTTGCTATTCAAGATCACTGCCGCTATCACCGATGCTATCATCAACAACATTATGGCCAGTATCGCCGCTGCTTTTTGTGTCATTACGAATACGCACAATCGCAACGACGTGTTCATTAAATGATGATGAAAAAAAATGGGTGCCATCCCCCCGGGATACAAAATAAAGGTAGTTGACCGTCGCCGGATTTAAAACCGCCTTGAAAGAATCCAGCCCCGGATTGGCAATCGGACCTGGCGGCAATCCCCTGATCATGTAAGTATTATAAGGAGATTCTCTCCTATAATGCCTGCGGAGCACTTTTCCATTGAAATTATGCAAATCGTAAACAGCCGTGGGATCACTCTGCAGGGGCATTCCCTTTTTCAGCCGGTTATAGAAAACTGCCGCGATCATGGGCTTTTCCGCAGAATATCCGGTTTCTTTGCCGACAAGTGACGCAAAAGTCACAAATTGGTGTGGTGTAAGACCTTTTTGGGCCGCCTTTTCGATCATCTCCGGTGAAATGACGGACCAGAAACGATTTACCATTCTTTGCATAATCTGTTTCGTCGTCATGGAACGATTCAGGAAATACTTGTCCGGGAAAAGGTATCCTTCAATGGAGGGTCCCCGTATCCCAAGAGACAATAAAAATTGTCTGTCTTCCGCCAACTCAAAAAACAAATTTTCATCAATTAACTTATATTGTTTAAGGTGTGCGGCAACTTTCTTCAGCGAATCATCTTCATAAATGATTACGTGATATTCTTTAATATCTCCATGAAGAAGCTTATCCACCAATTCAGAAGGGGAAAGAGACGTGGTAAATTCATACTCGCCGGCCCGAATGGATCGCGTGGCCTTTTTTAAAACCGCCAAGCCGTAAAACAGAGGCTTATTTTTAACTAAACCGGCATTATTGAGAATTTCCGTCACTTTAACAAAACCCGTTCCCGTCGGAATATCAACCAGAATGGTTGCTGTTTTTCCTGAATCAATGGGCGTATTGGCGTAAATAAACAGCGAGGCGCCGAAAATAACAACAACAGCAAAGGGCGGCATCAAAACAAATAATAAAATTTTATTGATCGTTTTTCTCATATTGCATTACACAACACATCAGAACATTATTAGGACAGGAAATAACAGAACGACCGAATTCAAAACTTTCCAGCATTTGATTTGTCTGCACAATCCAGATAATTCTGCAAAATCAGACAAGCCGCCAGCCTGTCAACTTTTTCCTTCCTTCTTTGCCAGCGGACACCGGATGAAATTAAAATTTCTTCCGCCTCCTTGGTTGATAGCGTCTCCGGCCATTTAATGACAGGCAACATAAAAGTTTTATCAAGCAAGCCGATAAAACGGTTAACCTTTTCACACTGAATGCCTTCGGAACCATCCAACCTTAAAGGGTAGCCAACGACAATTTTTTGAACCGCATATTGTTGTATCCAATGGCTCAAAACGTCCAAATCGTGTTGTTTCGTCTTACGCATCAGTGTCGGCAATCCCTGCGCTGTCATGCCCAATTCATCGCAAACGGCCATGCCGATTCTTTTCTCGCCATAATCCAAACCAAGAATGCGCAAAAACCACCTCGCTTCAGGAGTCCTCTAACAATTCCAAATCACTTTTTCAAGAATTAAATCACAGGCTATCTTGCACGCCACGCAAAACCGGCAACTTGCCCGCTTCGGTTTGCGCAAATATGGTGTTGTGAAAATGACGGGAGTTTGTTATCTCCACGTTGCGTTAAAATCGGGACAGCAGGAATGAATATGCAACATTTCGTTTTGGGAACTGCCGGACATGTCGATCACGGCAAAACATCCTTAATCAAAGCCCTGACCGGCATTGACACCGACCGTCTCAAAGAGGAAAAAGAGAGGGGCATTACCATCGAACTGGGGTTTGCCTCCCTTCAGTTTCCTTCCGGCCACACACTCGGAATTGTCGATGTGCCGGGACATGAAAAATTTATCAAGCACATGGTGGCCGGCGCAGCGGGCATTGACCTCGTTTTAATGGTCATCGCGGCGGATGAAGGCGTCATGCCACAGACAAAGGAACATTTGCAAATCTGTTCGCTTTTGGGCATTAAAACCGGCCTGATCGCCTTGACCAAAATTGATCTTGTGGAAGATGACTGGCTGGAGCTGGTGCGTTCTGAAATTGCCGACTATCTGAAAAACACTTTTCTTGCCGGCGCACCCATTATACCCGTTTCAGCGGTTAAGGAAACCGGCATCCGGGAACTGCTGACCGAACTGGATAAGACCGTGATCCGGTTGAAGCAAAAATCAGACGACGGTATTTTTCGTCTGCCGGTTGACCGCATCTTCACCATGAAAGGTTTCGGCACCGTGGTTACCGGCACGCTTATTTCCGACAAGATTCAAGTGGGCGAGGAAATCCAGATTCTGCCGGAAAATATTTCTGCGCGCATTAGGGGAATCCAGGTGCATAATTCGCCCGTGGAAGAAGCATTTTCCGGCCAGCGCACCGCCATCAATCTTCAGGGCGTCGAAAAATCGACCCTCGCCAGAGGCAATGTCCTGGTGCGTCCACAGACTGTCTGGCCCACCCAAAGACTGGATGTTTTTTTTGAATACCTGCCGTCCAACACCCGAAAGCTCAAAAACAGAGCGTTGGCTCGCCTGCACACCGGCACCACGGAAATCATGACGCGCATTGTTCTTTTGGATGCGGATGAACTCTCCCCTGGAGAAGAAACCTTCGCCCAGCTTATTCTGGCGGATGAAGATGTGGTAGTCGCAGGCGACCATTTCGTTCTGCGCAGTTACTCGCCCGTAACCACAATCGGAGGCGGTCTGATTCTCGACCCGCTGCCGGGAAAACACAAAAGAAAAACCAAAAAAACACTCGATGATTTGCAGATCTTGCAAAATGGCGCATTGCCGGAAAAAATATCCGTTCTTCTGGAGCGGGCCGGTTTCGGCGGCATGACAATCCGGGCTCTCGCCTTCCGGCTGGGAATAAATGTCAAAAAAATCCGGGAAGCGCTGGAAAAACTGTTTTCCGGCCGCAAAGCCGTGCAGCTGGGCGGCGACGAAACTACCGCTCTTTCCATTCATCTGTATTCTCAACTCGAAGAGCTACTGATAAAAAGCCTTGCGGACTATCACAAGAAAAATCCGTTGCAGGAAGGCATGCCCAAGGAAGAACTCAAAGCGGCGCTGTCATCCACGGTTTCGGCAAAATTATTCAATATGGCGTTGGTGAGCCTCGGGAAAAATGAAAAGGTCGTAAGCGACAAAGACAACATTCGTCTAGCCTCCCATCAGGTGCTTCTTGCCGGCGAAGAGGATTCCTTGCGCCAATCCATCAGTTCAACTTACGCGCGGGCCGGCCTGACTCCGCCCTCGCTTTCCGACGTGCTCAGTAGCCTTAAGGATTCAAAGGTCAACGCGCAAAATATCATCAAGCTGATGATCAAAGAAGGCGAGCTTGTCAAAATCAACGAAGACCTTTGTTTTGCCCGTACGGCGCTGGACAAATTGCGGGAAAATTACAAGACACAGCTGATCCGGGACGGCCAGGCAACACCGGCAACGTTCAAAGAATTAACGGGGCTTTCGCGCAAATACATCATTCCGCTGATGGAATATTTTGACATGAACAAGCTGACCGTACGCGTGGGGGATCACAGGATATTGCGGGCAAAACCCTGAGGCAAAGCATAAGAAATTTATTTTCAGAAAGGCGGTTCATTTGAAAACCAAGGAAATCTACCTGCAGGACATTAAACAGGGCGACAAGATCGCTTCGTCGTTTTTAGTTGCGGAAAAAAGCATGGCCTATTCGCAGAAAGGATCTGCCTATCTGAACGTCCGCCTGAAAGACAAAACGGGCGAAACAGACGGCAAGGTCTGGGACAACGCCGTGGAATGGGATCGCGTTTTTAAAAAAGGCGACATCATTTTTATCGAAGGCCGGGCGTTGAGTTATCGCAACACGCTTCAGATATCCATCGTCACCATTAAACCCTGCGCCCAGGAAGATATTGATCCGTCGGATTATCTGCCGGTCAGCAAAATGGATACCCAGGCCATGTTTCGGAACCTTCTGGCTTACATTGACGCCATTTTATCTGAACCGCTAAAAAAACTACTCTCTGCTTTCTTTCAAGACGAAAAAACAGCGGAACTCTTCCGGCGCGCGCCCGCAGCCAAAGGCTTTCACCATATCTACCTGGGCGGCCTGCTTGAACATACGCTTTCCGTTGTAATTTTGCTGGACCGCGCGGCGGACCATTATCCGCAATTAAACAAGGATCTGCTCATCGCCGGCGGCATCCTGCACGACATCGGGAAAATTTACGAATTCTCCTATGACAGCCTTATTACATACAGCGACGAAGGCCGGATGATTGGCCACCTGGTCATGGGAGTGGAAATGATCAATAAAAAAATCGACGCCATCCCGGATTTTCCTCCTCAACTCGCGCTTGAGTTGCGTCACATTATTTTAAGTCATCACGGTGAATTCGAGTACGGTTCCCCCAAACGCCCGAAAACGCTGGAGGCGCTGGTTATTCACTATATGGACGACCTCGACGCCAAGATCAACGCATTTCAAAGCTTCGTCGCCGCCGACGCCGCCAATGCCGATTCCGACTGGACAACCTACAACCGCTTTTTCGAACGGTACCTGTACAAGGGAAAATAAAATGACGGAAACGTCGTCATTAGTTGACTTTTAGCCGGTTCAAGCTTGCAGTTTGAACCGGAAGATTTCGGAGCAATCAGCGTGATTGCTCCGGCGGTAATGTCTCCGCCTTCATCAATCAATGTAAATCTGTTTCAAAACCTGAACCGGCTGTCAAAGCGCCATCCATTTAAATGGCGACGCAGCGGAATCCCAGGATATTGGACGCAGTTTTCTTTTCAATATAGTGACGGTCGGCAAGACTGGCATCATCATGAGAAATCCAGCTCGCGCCTTTGACAATATGCGTTTCCGACGTTTCCTGATCGCCAATCACATCGATAGTCCATTCCAGAACATTGCCCAGCATATCGGCAACTTCCGCCGCATTGGCAAATTTTATATAAAGGTCCACCGGTGTCGTATCGCCGTGCAGGCTCTGCTCGATATTGCAGGCGCCTTCCTGCCACTGGCCGCCCCAGGGATAGACAAGGCCGCGGGGCGTCCGGGCCGCCGCTTCCCATTCGATTTCCGTCGGGAGGCGCTTGCCCGTCCATGCGGCAAAAGCCTGCGCATCCTCAAAACTGACCTGCACAACCGGGTGAGATCTTTTCATATGAAGCGAGCTATCCGGTCCAAACGGCATGTGCCAGCAGGCGCCGGGCACATTTCTGCTATAAGCCTGCTTATGCAGGGCAAATCTTTCAACTCCGGTAACCGGGTCACGGCTGCGTTGCATGCGGGGAAAATAAACCAAGCTGTAACCATATTTTTCCGCGGTCGTGATATAGCCTGTTTGTTCCACAAAAATTTCAAAAACCGCGTTGGTGACGGGAAATTTGCCGATGAAAAAATCCGGCAGAGTAACGATTTGTTCCTCAAGTACGCTTTTGGCCAGATGTTCGCCTCCCACCAGGAAATCGCCGCCTTTTATCAAAATATGGGCATTGTAGTATTTATCACGCATACTCAGGTAGCGGTCGAATTCTTCGGAAAGAAAACGCGCACTGCCGCGGATTTCTTCTTCCGTATAGACGCTGCTGCTCAAATCAGGTCCCAACCCCCGCAGCACACCGGCGGCTTCCGCCAAACGCGTCAGCAAATCTGTTTTCTCCCGTAATTCGCTGTCCGTAGCGCCGTCCACGGCGATGACGGTAATGGCGGACGGTTCCCGGCCCGCTTCTTCAACAACCTCCTCAACTTCTTCAGCCACCTCAAGCGAATCGCTTTCTGCCGGCGCTTCCCCTGCCGCATCCTCCATTCCGGCATATCCCGCGCCACCCTCTCCCGCAACTGTCTCTTCAATAATTTCTTCAACCGTCTCCCCGGCTTCACTGGCAAAGCCTGCTACGGATTCTGCCAGCTCACCCGCTTCCATCCCCAAAGCATCCTGAATGGCGTCCTGAAATATTTCTTCGACTCCGCTCAATTCCGTCATCGGCTCATCGACAGCTTCAATTGCCGCTTCCACGGCAATCTCTTGATCCGCCGCGCCGGAAAGTGTCTCCATGCTTTCCCCCGGCGGTGTTTCCTCCAATTCAATAATTTCCAAAGACGCGCCACCCTGCGCGGTATCCTCATCAACAATTTCTTCAACAACATCAAAACCGGACAGATCTTCACGCGCCAAAACATCAAGATTACCGGTAATATTGGCTATCATCTCCCTGACGCCGGCCAATTCTTCTTCGTCCGGCCTGCGTCCCCCGGCCGCAAGCGCTTCACCGACCATCTCATTGACAGCAGAGAAGATTCTGCTGATCTTGTCCGCGGCGCTCAGCCCGGAATCCTGAAGAGTATTTTTAATATTCTGAATCGCTTCCCGGATGGATTGTTCCCGGTCTTCTTGCTCACCCGCGGCAGCTTCACCCGCTTCCCCTGACGCTTCTTCACTGACTTCCACCGGCAGCTCCGCGCCGCCTTCCATCACTTCTTCTACAACCTCAAAACCGGCAGCTTCACCCGCTTCCCCTGACGCTTCTTCACTGACTTCCACCGGCAGCTC
>CAZBGE010000012.1:0-7150 GCA_964491435.1 uncultured Smithella sp. | reverse complement strand
CCAACGGCGCCTCCGCGCCACCCTCAATAACTTCTTCAACAACCTCAAAACCGGCAACCTCGCCCGTTTCTTCTGCCGCTTCTTCCCCGGCTGCCAACGGCGCCTCCGCGCCACCCTCAATAACTTCTTCAACAACCTCAAAACCGGCCAAAACCTCAAGATTCCCGGTAAGATTAGCCATGATTTCCCGAATGTGCTCCTGATCTTCAGCGCTCAATCCGGAATCCGCACCGGCCATCGCCTTGCTGATCATTTCATTGACGGCTTCCATGATTTTGCCGATCTTGCCGGAAGCGCTGAGACCTTCAGCGCCAAGAATCGTGGAAACGGATGCAAACAGTCCGTCACTCTCCCCACTGGTCAAAGAGGACTGTTCTCCGGACTGAATGCCGTAAGCTGCGCTTTCCGACATTTCATGAAAAATTTGCCTGAGCTTTTCAGCCTGACCATCGGGCAAACAGGCGCCGGGCGCTTCCAGGGCATGATCCAGCATGCCTTCCACAACTTTGAGAATCATTCCGGCTTTTTCACCGGCATCTGTTCCAGTATCCAAAATCGTCCGGGTAATATCATGGAGCGCACGGCGCAGAACGTCCTCCCGGATGGCGTCCGCTTGCATTCCGGTAAGGTATTTTTGGATCAGGGCCTCAATACTTTCGGAGATATTATCTATTTTTTCCAGTATTTGCGACTGCTCCGCATCGCTTTGTGCAACACCTGCATCCGCCAGCGCGCCGTCTGCCATCTCTCTGACAACAGCCATGATTCTGCTGATTTTCTCTGCCGCGCCCAGGCCTTCAGCGCCAAGAATTGCGGAAACTTCCGCCAGCAACTTGACGCCGGCAAGCTGCGCGGGTGTTGCCGGATGGTCCGCCGAAAGCCCGCCCTGTTCCGCTCCTTCACTGATTTCATGAAAGATTTCCCTGATCTTTTCCGCCTGCCCAGAGGACAAACCGCTTGCGGGATCATCGACTATGCCGGCAATGATCTGTTCAGCGGATACAATGATTTTCCGGGCCTGTCCGGATTCATCCGCCCTGGCTTCCTTGAGAACCTGAACAATGTCCTCAATCGCCGTCCGCACCGACTCCACCATGCCTTGCCTTGACGGAAGGGAAGCTGCATCCTCAATTTCCCGGACCAACCCCTGCAAAGCCTGGTCAATCATGGAAATTCCACTGCGAATATAACCGGAAAGATCCTCTGTTTTACCCGGCGCATCCACTTTTTCCGCCGTTTTCCTGTCACGGCCGCCTTTATCTTCTCCGCGTCGTATGGTTTCCTGCAGGGACAACCCCAGTTTTCCGGATATTCCACCCAGAATATCTTTTAGCCGGTCGATCTCTTCCTTTGTATTTTCGACTTCCGTATCGGTTACGGCGGTGGATAAAATATCGCTCAGGGCGGACAGGATTTCGCTGATCTTGGTTTGTGTATCGATGCCTTTTTCCTTGAAGACATCCATGATGCCGGCAAGCGCTTTATCCTTGGCTTCGTCGGAAATACTGAAAATATTATTGTGACTGATGATAATGCCTTGCGGATTTTTTCCTTCTGCGTAAAGTTTTTTCAAATCGCTGTTGACGCTGGATTTGAGACTGCTGAAATTCTTTCGTTTAGCCTTGAGCAAGGCTCCGTCTTCGCCTGTCTCCCAGACAGTTTTCACCAGATCTTCCGTATCAATTGTTTGAAGAGATTCGGCAGATACATCGTCTGTATAATATTGCCGCACCGCGCGCAAAAGCCTGGACTTGAGCGTCGTTTCATTTTTATATCGAAGATTTTCAATCGCTTCGTCAATATCCTGAATTTTAACGATAATAGCCATGACACAATCTCCTGATGACAAAAAAACGCCAGGAATATCCTGGAAAATTCATTTACGGCGCAAACATGCTTGCAGAATAATCAAAAAAAGTTTAAAAAAACAGCAATATTTTGTCGATACGGCCGAAGCGTAAAACGCTGAACAAACTACATCAATTGATAAAGCGGACAAGATGAGAGGATAACCATGGATGAATCCCTGAAACTCCAGTTCGAGCAAATATTTACATCTCATTATGAACGATTAACGAATTCCAGGCAATCCGTCGGCGGCCTGCCCTTCACGCTGGAAAACATTGTCTGCTTCATTCTCTTCGGCGGACGGGAACTGGATATTGAAGATATTTACGGCGATGTCAGCGAACGCTATTCGATGGAAACATTTATGGCGGACGCCAGAGAAGCAGGCATTGAAACCAGCGAACTACTGTATAAAGCCATTTCCGATATGGTCGCGCAAAAATTCCTGCATCTGCAGCCCGACAATCATTTTTATTCTTACCAGGCCACCCGGGAAACCGCGAGGATGCTCAACCGTATTTATCCCAAGATGAAGGGAATAAATATGCTGGCTTATATCGGCCAGACCATTCAGGAAGTGGAAAGCGGCCGTATTGACCGCGAAGCCGCCCTCTCCCGTTTTGATCAAACATTGAACAAACAGGGCGCGCCGCTGCCGAAGCCGAAGATTCCCACCATCACACCGCCTCCCAAAGCACCGGTTTTGCCCAAAAAAAGTGAAGAAAACAAGGCCGGCAGCTCAAAAATTATCCGCGATTATGTCGTATCCAGCGCCGGCGTGATGGCAAAAATTGATAAAGCCGCGGTTCCGAACCAGGTTTTACCTGAAAACAATGAGCAGGCGCCGCCGGAAACGGCAAAGCCGGAAGAGAGCCCTGAACCCATCACCGTTGGGCAAGAGAGCATGCGGGAGGCGGAAACAACGCCGGACAAACCGCCCATAGCGGAAATTCAAGAGGCGCCGCCGGCGGAAGCGGAAAGCAGGATCGTGG
This sequence comes from uncultured Smithella sp., assembly GCA_964491435.1. GTDB lineage: Bacteria > Desulfobacterota > Syntrophia > Syntrophales > Smithellaceae > UBA8904. Next base: position 4,310 of record CAZBGE010000012.1, on the reverse strand, counting down.
ATGATGATGAAATCGCTGCAAAAATCGCCGCCTTTGAACAGGAACTGGCGTTGGTGTGCCCGATCTGCAAGACAAGCGTCCTGAAAGAAAAAACAACGGCCGCGGGGAAAAATTTTTATTCCTGCACTTCAGAAAAATGCAACTTCATCAGCTGGGGCAGACCGCATCAGGTTCCGTGCGCGCGCTGCAAGAATTCTTTTATGGTGGAAGCTGAAGACAGCACGGGAAAAATTATTTTAAAATGCCCCAGAGCCACCTGTCAGCATCGCCAGCCGCTGGCGCCCGCCGCCCCGCCGGCCGGCGTTGCCAAGAAAGTGATCCGTAAACGTCTCGTCAGGCGCAAAGTGTAAAAACTGATGGTCTCGTCAAAACTGATCTGCCTCCCAGTCATTGGCGATTCCCCCCGCCTGCGTCAGCCGTCTTATTTCCGTCCTCCGTGGAAAAGCTTTTTTTCAGCGCACCGGAATTGAACATGGACCACATTTTTGGACGGACGACTTCCAGAATAATATTATTCCGGATAACCAAAATCCCCCGCTGGGCAAGGTCTTGAATCAATTTTCTGATTTCGGCCGGCTCTTTTCCAGTTAGTTCGGAAAGCGCGGCCATGTGTTCCTCCATGTCCACCCGGGGCTGATCCAGAAAATACATGATGATGATCAAAGAATTCCAAAGGTACCCGTATTCCTCCAGCGCGGCGTTTGAATTCTTCAGACGTGTGGAAAATTCCCTGAGCATGGCCAGCGCCACGTCCCGGCTTTCCCGCATCAGATTATGGAACGTCACGTCGTCAATCACCGCCAGATGGCTGTCTTCCAACGCCCGCGCCGTGGCAGTGCGCCGGACATCAATAAGCGTGGCCATTTCGCCGAAATATTGTCCCGGACCCATTTCCGCCAGCGTCTTTTGGACCTGGCCATGAACCCGCTCCAGACAAACGCGCCCCGAAAGAACATAGAACATCTCGCGTCCCGGATCTCCCTCGTGGAAAATGATTTTGTCCTGCGCGTAAGAGCGGCCGAATTTTTTAAAAAGCCGCTCATCAACCTTCAGCAAGGACTGACGCGGCTTAAGCAAGGCCCTTTCCAGAAGCAGAATATCGCGCCGTTCATAGGAGGACATCACCTCGGCGCAGAATAAAAAGATCAGCGCGACGTAAAAAACCCAGATAACCAGAATAACTATCGTTTCCAGCGACCCGAAAATGACATTGTAACGAGTGTAGTTGGCGACATACCAGGTAAAAAACTGTTTGGCGATCTCGATCAGCAGCGCAAAGGCGGAACTGCCCGCCAAAATAACGGAAAAGCGGATTTTTGCGGTCGGAATTATCCGGTAAACGGCGGTAATCAAAACGACAACAATGAAATACGGAACAACATACCCAAGCATAATCCGCGCCGGTATCGTCAGGGAAATTTGTATGTCGCCGGGAAGCATCAGGGGGGTCCTGGCCACCAGGGCCGTCACATAGCTGATCAGCACGCTTAAACCGCCGATAATCCAGGCCGTTGGAATCATGCCAAAGGCGATCAGCTTGGAAACCACATAATGACGTTTCTCCTGAGAGCGGAAAATAATATTGAGCGCCGCTTCGACCGCGTTAAAAATCGCCGCCGACAACCAGATCAGGCCAAGGACGCCGATCCATCCTAAAATTTGCCCTTTGCTTTCGAGTTGTCCCAATTGTTTGAGAATATCTTCGGAAAAATAGGGATGAAAATTCCGAATGGCCGCCACAATGTCTGTTTGAATATTCGGATAGGATGTAAAATAAGAACCGGCGGCGATGATGGTTAAAATAAAAAGCGGAATTACGGAAAGAATGGCGTACAGCGCAATAGCCGCCGCCTGATTGGCGTCTCCGTTATTGCTGAAATTATTGACGGCGTCATACATCACATCCCAGAAGCCCGCCGCCCGCATCTTGAGAGATTCCCTATTGATTTTACGCCGCGCCGGTTTATCTTTTTGTCCATTCATCATGCGTCATCGCCTGTCTTAATTTTTCCAATGATTTTAGTTAATACAACTTAATCGGGATCAGGTCAAAGCGATAATTTGATGTCTCGCCGCGGGAACGGGAAACTTGACAATCCGGAATAAATGACCAATATAGCGCCGCGGCGTCCGGTAAGACGCTCAAATATCAGATTAAATCAAACGTCAGTGGTCTGGAGGTTATATGGAAGGAAAAAAAGAAACCCATCAATTCAAAACGGAAGTCCAGCAACTCATGAATATTATTATTCACTCTCTCTATTCCCACCGGGAAATATTTTTGCGGGAGCTGATCTCGAACGCATCAGACGCCATCGATAAACTCCGTTTCCGGGCGCAAACGGAGCCGGAGCTGCTGCGCGACGACGCGGAACTGAAAATCCGCATTTCCGCCGACAAAAAGAACCAAACCCTGGAAATCTCGGATAACGGCATCGGCATGACCTACGATGAGGTTGTGGAAAATATCGGAACCATCGCGAAAAGCGGCACCGCGGGATTTCTGGAGGCAGTCGGCGTAAACGCCAGGCAGGGCGCCGTAACACCGGAACTGATCGGACAGTTCGGCGTGGGCTTTTACAGCGCCTTTATCGTCGCCGAAAAAGTGACTCTGACCACCCGCGCGGCGGGCCACGAGCAGGCCACAAAGTGGGAATCAGCAGGCGACGGCTCCTTCAGCATCGAACCGGCGGAAAAGAAAACCCGCGGCACAACCATCCTTCTGAAACTGAAAAAGCCTGAAAAAGACGAGCAGGATTTCACGGAAGAGTGGACGATCCGCGGCGTCGTCAAAAAGCATTCCGATTTTGTCGCCTATCCTATCGTGATGGATGTGGAAAGAACGGAGCCGGTGCTCGACAAGGACGGCAAACCGGACAAAGACAAAACCGAAAAAGTCATCCGGGAAGAAACCCTCAATTCCATGAAGGCGATTTGGGCCAGGGACAAAAAAGAAGTCCAGGAAGACGATTACAAAGAATTCTACAGCCATATCAGCCACGACTGGAATCCCCCGCTCGCCCATCTGCACGTAAAACTGGAAGGAGCAACGGAATACAACGCCCTTTTATACATCCCCTCGAAAACCCCCTTTGATTTGTTCACCCACGAGCAGAAGCACGGCATCCAGCTTTACTCCAAGCGCGTTTTTATCATGGAGAACTGCAAGGAGCTGATGCCCCAGTACCTGGCCTTCATCAAAGGCGTCGTGGACGCGCCCGATCTCAATCTGAACGTCAGCCGTGAAATCCTCCAGCAGGACGCCCTCGTTCGCAACATCCGCAAGAACCTGGTCAAAAAAATTCTCGACCTCCTGGCGGACATGGAACAGGAAAAATACGAAACATTTTATGCGGAGTTCGGCCACATTTTCAAAGCCGGAATATCACAGGATTTTGATAATAAGGAGAAGATCGCCGCGCTGTTGCGCTACAAGACAACCCATTCCGGCGGAAAATATTCGTCGCTGGCCGGCTATGTCGCCCGGATGAAACCGGATCAGAAAGAAATCTACTACATCACAGGCGACAACCTGACTGCTCTGGCCAACAGCCCTTATCTGGAACGTCTGAAGGAAAAGGACCTGGAAGTCCTCCTTATGACAGACCCCATCGATGAATGGGTCATCCGCGACCTTCACGAATTCGAGAAAAAAACTTTCAAGAGCGCCGAAAAGGGGGATCTCGATCTGGACAAGGCAAACGACCAGAAAAACGAAGCATACGCCGCCCTCTTCGATTTCATTAAAGCCCGCCTGGATGAGAAAGTCAAAGAGGTTAAACCTTCCACCCACCTGAAGGATTCCGCTGCCTGTCTGTCCGGAGAAGCATACGACATGAGCGCTTACATGGCAAGGATCCTCAAGGCCAGCGGCCAGCAAGTTCCCCAGACCAAGCGAACTCTGGAACTCAATATGGATCATCCCCTGCTGGCAAAAATCAAAGCGCTGCACGACAAAGACAAGGAAGCTCCCGCGCTGCAAGACTATACGGACCTGCTGTTTGACATGGCGGTTATCTCGGAAGGCGGCAAACTGGAAAATCCTTCGCGGTTCAGCAAGTTATTGGGTGACCTGATGGCCGGGGCGCTGGACGGCTGAGCGAGCGGCAACATCTTTCCGCAATAAAAAAACGGCGCCGTGAGACGCCGTTTTTTTATTGAAAACTTTGAAAAACGCCTTTTCAATTTCATGACCATGATCTTCATATCACAACGCAGTCCAGGGCTTCATATCATAGTAGGGCGCGTTCCCCGAACGCGCCGAAAACACACGTAGTCGCAATCCCTTCGTAAATCAGGTCTTTGGCGTC
>CAZBGE010000011.1:0-40431 GCA_964491435.1 uncultured Smithella sp. | reverse complement strand
AAAGCGAATCAGAACTTTCTGAAGCTGCAGGATGAACTGGCCGGAACGGAAAACCGCATTGGCATTGAGAGAATGAGATACAATGAAGCGGTCAAGGTTTATAACCAGGCCGTCCGGACCTTCCCGGCTAATATCGTCGCCAATATGTTCGGCTTTAAGGAAGCAGCTTTCTTTGAATCGGCCAAAGAAGCCAAAACCGCGCCAAAGGTTAAATTCTAGAGACTGCTTTTTCACCTTCCCGTTGAGGGCGGGGAGAAGACGGATTTTTATAACCCTGATACCGACCACCGGGGTTGATCATCATAACGCCCTGAATCTTTTGGAAAAGATTCAGGGCGTTATTTTTATTCATGGAGTGAAATTTATTTGGAAATCAGACCGCCATCGGCCACCAGGACATGGCCGGTCACGTAGGAGGAAGCGTCAGACGCCAGAAATACGGCGATTCCTTTCACGTCGTCCATGTCTCCGATACGGCGCAGCGGAATTTCATTAATCATCAAGTCGCGGATCGGCGCAAAATCCGGCTTTTCGATATAGGCCATCATGTCGGTACGGAAAAAACCCGGAGCGATGGCGTTGACACGAATATTGTAGCGCGCCAGTTTAACCGCCAGATTCATCGTCAGCAAATTGATGGCGGCTTTTGTCGAATTATAGGGAATGGCCGGGTGAGCTTCTTCCAGAGAGCCGCGGAAAGACATCACCGAGGAAATGTTGATGATGTTGCCGCCGCCCTGCTCTTTCATGATGCGGGCGACCTTCTGGGTCAGAATCCAGACACCGCGCACGTTGACATTGAAGAGCTGGTCCCACTTTTCCAGCGGAAAGTCCAGCGTGGGAGCGCCCCAGGTTGCGCCGGCGTTGTTGACCAGAATGTCGATGCGGCCGAATTTGCTTTTTGCTTCCTGAAGCATGGCCTCGATGGCGTCTTCCCTGGCCAAATCGCAGGCGATGGGCAGAGCCTGAATTTTCTGTTCGGCTTCCAGCTGTTTGGCTGTTTCTTCCAGATTTTTCATTTTGCGGGATGTCAGAATAATGTTCGCGCCCGCTTCCGCAAGCCCGGTGGCGATAAACTTGCCGATGCCCCGGCCGCCGCCCGTCACGAGCGCTACTTTTCCTTTCAGAGAAAACATATCCATTAATTTCATAAACGCCTCCTTAAAACTTATGATTGACCGGAAATGCTCCGGTTCTTTGCCGATACAACGGGCGAACATTACCACAATCCCTGAAATGTTGTTACTAAAATAATGATGACGGGAGCGATCCGGCGCTGTCCAGCGCATTTTCATCACATAAATTTTGCAGATCAAAGGAACTTGTGTTATGGGGGTTCCATTATGGATAAACTGGATAACCGATATAAAAATATGACCCTTCAGCAACTGGAAGCGCTGATTTACCTGATCGAGGAGCGCAGTTTCAGCGGCGCAGCCAAGCGCATGTACTTGACGCAGCCGGCGCTGACCAAAAATATCCGGAATATGGAAGATTGTCTGGGCGTGAAAGTGGTCAATCGCAGCAGCGTCGGGGTTTCTTTGACGCCCGAAGGGAAAATCATTTACGATGTTGCCAAGAGGATGATGAAACTTCGCAAGGAAGCCGAAGAAAAAGTTCAGCAGATGCAGGAAGAATCCGGGGGCGATATTTACGTCGCGGCCAGCACGATTCCCGCCACCTATATTCTGCCGAAAGCCATGAGCCAGCTGAAAACAGATTATCCGGATATCCGGATCTTTCTGAGGACGGAAGACAGCGAAGAAGTGATGAACATGGTGCTGGATAAAGCGGTGGAAATCGGATGCATCGGAAAAAAGCCGCTGGACCGGAAATTAATTGCCAAACCGCTCTGGCGTGATCGCCTGGCGCTAGTTGTTCCCGAAAATCATCGCTGGATGGAAAAGGAATCCATCGGCATATCCGATCTCCAGCGGGAACGTTTTATTTTACGGGAAAAGGGCTCGGCGACGCGCGACGTATTTGAATCCTATCTGAAAGAAAACAAATCGAATCTGTCCCTGTTGAATGTTTGCGGCGAACTGGGCAGTTCCGAGGCGATTAAAGAAGCGGTCATTGCCGGTCTCGGTGTTTCCGTTTTATCCATACATGCTGTGGAGAGGGAATTGTCTTCCCGCTTGCTTTTTGAAATTCCCATTGCCGGCTGCCGTATGGAAAGGATCATCCATTTGATTTATCTTAAACAATTCGAATTTCGCACCGCGCACAAAATCTTCGCCAATTTTTTGAAAAATTACAGGACTGCCGTAGCCGAGCCTTAAACAAGCAGGATTATCTTGATATTAAGGCGGTTTTTAACTTCCGCAGGAAGCTTGCCGCCCCCTTTTTCCCCTGCGGAACGTGAGGACAATCCGGCAGACAAAAAGCCCGGTAACGCTCCTCATGCACAGCCCTTCTTAAGGCCTGAAAGTCTTTCCCGTTCCATATTTCCGCGAAGGAATGACGATGGAGATTGCCCAGCGGCTTTTTCTGAAAACAGCAGCACTTGACATTTCCGTCCACTTCCACCAGAAAGCCCCGCCACGGAAGACTGCAACGAATCACTTCTCCAGTCGCTCCCAGCATGTCATTTAACTCATCTTCACAGGTATGTCTGACCGGAATGTTTAATGCCTTTCCCAGAGTTCTGGCCTTTCCAAAAGCAGCCGCCTCTTCCTGCTTTTCCACACGCCAGTTCCGGATGTCTTTTCCGACGACATTGGGATTAAACCGCTGGAAGAAAACCCGGTCTGCGCCGACGTTGGACGCCAGGCGAATAAAATCCTCCATTTCCGCGATGTTGGGTTTCATCACGATAAACATCAGCTCGATCTCCGGATTTTGGCTGCGGCGAGCAATGATTTGACGAATTCCCTCCAGCACCCGTCCAAACGCGCCGCCGCCTTTACGAATGGCGGCGTATGTCGTTTCCGTCGCCGCGTCCAGACTGACGTTGATCAGGGATATGTTGCTGTTGACGATTTCGTCCACATGATGGAGCAGTTCATAGCCGTTTGTGCTGAAGCCGTTGATCTCGGCGCGGCAATGCCTGACCAGTTCAAACACTCCGGCAAAACCGGATGCGGCGAATATCTCTCCGTCGCAATGCCAGCGGCAGGTGGTGGCATACTCCAGATAGGGACGGAGCTTTTCCAGAACAGATTGGTCAAGCTCCATCCGGTTGTGCCGGGCGTCGTATTGATGACGGTAGCACATCCGGCAGGCGTAATTGCAGCGGCGGGTGACGCCGATCGTAAACTCCACCGGAAAAGTATCCAATATCAATTTTCCATCTATCCAATCCTGTATATTAAAGGCCCGGTTATCATCTTTTGTCAGCATTATTGAACACCTCTTATGCCGGACAAAAGCATCTTATGGCGACTGTTTGGTAAAAGATTGCTTTTGCTTATTTGCCAGAGGCTAAACGTGGATTTGTTCATCATTTTATCCCCATCACAAAAAAAGGGTTTACAAATTTCCCTTGAAACTCGTAAACCCTTGATTTTCTATGGTGCCGGAGCTCGGAATCGAACCGAGATGCCCTTGCGAGCGGGGGATTTTGAGTCCCCTGCGTCTACCAGTTTCACCACTCCGGCACGGGCGCGATTATATAGGGGGAGGGTAAAATGTCAAGCTAAAATCTGTTGACAATCTGCAAATGCCCGTGTTAAGGGGCCTCTCTAATCCGGATGCCGAAAATGGGGGTGTAGCTCAGCTGGGAGAGCGCTTGAATGGCATTCAAGAGGCCAGCGGTTCGATCCCGCTCATCTCCACCAAAATCAAGAGGGAAGAACCCCGTAACGGTTCTTCCCTCTTAATCTTAAGGACGGTTTTAAATATGTTCGCGCAGAAGCCAGAGAAATTATAAGTCTTTTAATTCTTTATTGATTTTTAGGCGCTTTTCTTTAATCATCTCTGTCTTGTTTCCTTCCAGCCATGACTTCATCGCTTCTTCTCTCTTCAGGTTGAGCGCCACGTTCCTGTATATTTCTTTTTTGGCTTCAAAATCTTTCATATCCAAAGAGCTAATTTCTTTCAGTTTGAAGATGACTTGCGTGTTGTTGATTATCAACGGTTTTTCCGTGTAGGGTTTACTCAGGGAAAGAGACAGCAGGATTTCCATAGATTCCGGATGAGAGCCGAGCTTTGGAATATTATCGGAGGGTTGAAATAAACCGGTTTCCTGTATTTTGAAACCTTTTTCCGAAACCAGTTTCTCCAGGGGTTCTCCTTTTTGTAGTTTGGCGGTCATCGTCACTGCTTCCGAGGCGGCTATTTTAGCCAGTTCATCCCTGAGATAGCTTTGCCGAACCGCATTTTCAATGTGTTTGAGCTTTGGCGTATAGGCGGCCTGTTTATCTTCCATGCGAATCAGAAAATAACCGCCGTCTGCGGTCAAAACTTTACTGATTTCCTTCCTTTCCAAGCCGGATAGCTGTTCGGCCAAACCTTTGACGGAAGCGATTGACTGCGGTGGACTGTTCAACGGGAAGAAATCGGCTGTTTGAACTTTCAGATTATTTTTTGCGGCATATTCGTCAAAGTTTTCTTCCTGATAAATTGTATCATGCGCTTTTTTCGCTTCTGTAAAGGCGTTCTGCATTCCCCTGTTTTGTTTAATTTCTTTGACGATCATGGAGGTGGCTTGTTCCAGCGGCATTGGCTTGCCGTCTTTGCCTTTGTAGTTTTCTTTCCGCCGGTTGTAATAATCCCGGATGTCGGATGAACTGATTTCTGCGGAAGAAAACATCTCGCCGGCAAAATACAGGTATTTAATTTTAACTTGTTCAGGCATACGGAAAGCATTGCTGTTATTCTTAAGATATTTTTCCAGCTCATCGGGCGTCGGATTAACGCGCTGGGCTACATCCGCGCCGGCGATTTGAACAAACAGAAGATTGATTTTTTGATTTTGTAACGCATATAAGTCCATCACCTCCTGATCTGATACTTTGATCCCTTCGCGAATAATGTTTTCGATTTTACCAGCCGCAAGATTGACTTTCTGATCTGCTTCAAAATCTTCGGCGGTTAATTTATTGTAACGAAGTAATTGCTTATATTTGTAGCTGTCGAATTTTCCATCCGTTTGCAAGGCGGGCATAGCTGTAATAGTTTCTTTGAGTTCGTCATCGGAGACCTGCAGCTTTAAATCCTTTGCTTTGGCGATAATAATCTGACGGTTGATCAGGTTGTCGTAGGCCAGTTTTTTCAAATCCATCTGTTTGAGCATATCCGCCGTTAAGGCTCCTCCATAACGGGTTTTGACCATATCCATCATTTTTGAATATTCATTATGATACTCGGATTCACTGATAATAACGCCATCGATGGTGGCCAGAGCATTGGCTGTGCGCGAGCCCCTGTCTGTTCCAAAGTACAGGACAAAAACAAAAATAATGATGGCCATGAAAACAAGCATGAACCAGCCTCGCGCGTTTTTACGGAAAAATTGCAGCATATCTTCACCTCGTAAACAAATGTAAATTGTAGCAAAACAGGTAAATTCCCAGTTCCTAGTATTACAGTCACAGGTAAATTGCAAATACATTTTAAAAATGCGTTGCTTAGAGGAATGAAATACGTTATAAATAAAAAATTATAAATAATACGTTATATTAAGGGGAAAAACGGGAGGATGCATGCTGTTTGATTATATTTTAGGAAAATTTTCCAATGATCTGGCGATTGATCTGGGAACGGCCAATACCTTGGTTTACGTGAAAGGAAAAGGCATTGTTTTAAATGAGCCGTCCGTTGTAGCCGTTCATAAGGATCACCGCGGAATGAAAAAGGTGCTGGCGGTGGGAAATGAAGCCAAGAGCATGTTGGGACGAACGCCCGGCAATATTGTCGCAATACGTCCCATGCGCGACGGCGTCATCGCTGATTTCGACACTACGGAAGCCATGCTGAAGCATTTTATCCTGTCTGTTCATAATCGGAAATCCCTGGTGCGTCCCCGTATTATTGTTTCCGTCCCCTCGGGTATTACGCAGGTGGAAAGACGCGCGGTGCGCGAAACGGTTCAGTCGGCTGGCGCCCGGGAAATTTATCTGATTGAGGAACCCATGGCCGCGGCGATTGGTTCGGGATTGCCAATCGCCGAACCTACGAGTTCCATGGTGGTGGACATCGGCGGCGGCACCACGGAAGTCGCCGTGATCTCACTTTCCGGTATCGTCTATTCCAAATCAGCGCGGGTGGCTGGCGATAAAATCGATGAAGAAATTGTCCAGTATATGAAGCGGAAATACAGTTTGTTGATTGGTGAAAGAACCGCGGAAATCATCAAAACAGAAATCGGTTGCGCTTACCCTATGAATGAAATTGAAACGATAGACGTCAAGGGACGGGATTTGATTTCGGGTATTCCGAAGACGATTGAAACAAATTCCGAAGAAATCCGGGAGGCGATTCTGGAGCCGGTGACGTTAATCGTTGACGCCATTAAAGATGCCCTGGAGAACGCTCCGCCGGAGCTGGCCGGTGATATCGTTGATCGGGGAATTGTGCTGACCGGAGGCGGCGCCTTGCTGAAAAATATTGACGTTCTGGTGCGGGAAGAAACCGGTTTACCCGTTACGATTGCCGATGATCCGCTTTCAGCCGTGGCCCGCGGCGCGGGCATGGCTCTGGATCAGCTGGATGTTTTGAAAGAGGTGACCATCCAGGTTTGATATAGTTTACTGAAGCGGTCTTCCTTAGCGGAAGATCTTTAGGCAGAAAATGTTTTTTAAGAACTATCGAACGGTCATCCTGGTTATTGCGGTTATTGCTGTCGCTCTTATCCTGCTTTCCTACAGCTTGAAGCAGGATTCCGGTGCGAATGTCGTCAGAAATCTTGTGCTGGAGGCGTCCGCGCCCGTGCAAATATTGGTCAGCGCTTCTGTTAAAAGCGTTGAAAATGCCTGGGCGCGTTATATTCATCTGGTGGGGCTGACGGAAGAAAATCGCATCCTGAGAAACAAAATTGCAGAGTTGCAGACGGAATTGGTTCTTTATAAAGAAGGGTATCAGGAATCGCAAAGATTGCAAAAACTTCTATCCCTGCAGGACGAATATCCTCACAAATTCGTTGCCGCTAGGGTGATTGCCAGAGAACAGGCGGCCCTTTCCAAAACCATCTGGATCAACAAAGGCAGCGCGGCCGGTTTGAAGCCTGGTATGCCGGTTCTTGCGCCACCCGGGTTGGTGGGAAGATTGACGGATGTTTCCTGGCGCAGTTCTAAGGTTCTCTTGTTGATTGATGAAAATTCCAACGCGGATGTTATGGTGCAACGGACGCGCGTTCAGGGTATTGTTCGCGGCGCGGGATCACGCGGTTGCGTGGTCAGGTATATTTCAAAACTTCAGGATGTTAAAGAGGGAGATTTGATTGTCACGTCTGGTCTGAGCAATGTTTTTCCCAAAGGATTGCTTGTTGGCAGGGTAAGTCATGTTGACCACATGGATGTCGGATTGTTCTTGAAAATCCAGGTGGCTCCTTTTGTTGATTTCTCCACGCTGGAGGAAGTCCTGGTGCTGGCGACTGAAAAACAGGACGTTTCCGAAAAAAAGAAGCCTGCAAAATGACATATTATTTGTTATTGCCTTTTGTCTCCATTGGGATCGTTTCCCTGCAAACCATCTTGGCCGATATTCTTTTTTCCGGATGGCTGGCGCTGGAGTTGTCGCTGATTGTCGTAATCTATGCCGGATTTCATCTGGATCTGTTGCAAGGCATTACTCTGGCGTTTGTGACGGGATTTGTATTTGACTGTGTAGCGGGAACATTTCTGGGATTATTTACCCTGATTTACCTGATCATTTTTTTACTTTCATTTTTTGTTTCATTGCGGATCGATTCGGGAAAGCTTTATCTGATTGCTTTGTTCAGCTTCATTTGTTCTCTGTTCGAATCATGCATGCTGATTTTACTCTACCATTGTGTTTATAAGTTTGACATGCTGAGCAACGTACTTGCCATATTTGTGCCGCAGGCATTGCTGATCAGTGTTCTCTCCGTGGGTTTTTTCAATGTGATGCGCAAGGTGGAAGGATTGATGTATGGAAAAACAATTCAATCTCAGCAACGGTCCGGAACCAACCGAGTTTCGGCAAAAGCTTAAAATAATTGTTGTTCTGATTGGCATGGCTCTATTTGTTTTGCTGATTCGCCTTTGGTATTTACAGATTATCAAGGGTGATGAACTGAGGCAGCGGTCGGAAAGCAACGCCGTACGTTTTCGCAATATCCAGCCATTGCGCGGTCTGGTGATGGATCGCCAAGGCTCGGTTCTGGTGGACAACCGTCCTTCGTTTGACGTGTTGTACATGCCGACCAAAGGCGTGAATCATGAGGCGCTGCTGCAAAGGATTAAAGATATTTATAAAGCCAAGTCGCTTGATTTCTCATCCAATGCTCCCTTTCCCCGGACGGTTAAACCATATTTGCCTGTTCGCCTGGAGAAAAATGTCAGCATGGAAAAAATCGCACTGGTGGAAACAAACGCCGTTGATTTACCCGGTGTTTATGTTGATGTTGCGCCGATCCGCATTTATTTGGATGGAGAAATGCTGGCGCCGGTTATCGGTTACACGGGAGAAGTCAGCAAAGAGGAATTGGAAAAATCAGAAGACGATTATCTGTCCGGTGATATTACAGGAAAACACGGAATTGAAAAAGTTTTCGATTCTTACATTCGCGGACGCCGCGGCAATGAGCTGGTCGAAGTGAATGCGTTCGGCAAGGTGATTAAGAACTTGGGCCGAATTGACCCTCTTGCCGGCTCCAACGTTGTGCTGACGATAGACGCTAATTTGCAGAAGGCGGCATGGGAGGCATTTGCGGGTCTGACCGGATCGGCGGTTGTAATGGATCCGCGGGATGGAGCGATTCTGGCGATGGTTAGCGTGCCATCTTTTGATCCGAATTTATTTTGCAGCAGCATTGATCCTGAGGCGTGGAAGAATCTGCAAAAAAACCCGCTCAATCCTTTATCAAACAGGGCCATTTCCGGACAGTATCCGCCCGGATCAACTTACAAGCTGATTGTCGCCGCGGCGGCTCTGGAAGAAGGTGTAATTACACCGTCCACCGCCATCCACTGCAACGGGTCTTTTACCCTGGGCAACAGAACCTACCGATGCTGGAACAAGCATGGACATGGCTCGGTCAATCTGCACCGGGCGATGGTGCAGTCCTGCGATGTCTATTTTTACACGGTGGGAAAAATGCTGGGCGTGGATAAAATAGCACAATACGCCAAACGGTTTGGTCTGGGAGAGGCTACCGGTATTGAATTAGCGCATGAAAGGAAAGGGCTGGTGCCCACAAAAGAATGGAAACTGGCGCGCATGAAAGAACCGTGGCGGCTTGGCGAAACCATATCAATATCCATTGGTCAGGGATTCAATTTAACAACTCCGGTTCAGTTGGTGAGGGCTTACAGCGCTTTGGCGAACGGCGGCGTCGTATGGAAACCGCGCCTTGTGTCAAGGATTGAATTATCCGATGGCAGCATTGTGAAAGAGTTCTTACCTGAAAAAAAGGGAGAACTGAAATTAAGCCCGAAGACGTTAACGGCGCTGAGCCGCGCACTCTGGGGCGTGGTGAATGAACCGGGGGGCACCGGCGCCGCGGCAAGAAGGCCTTATGCGGATGTTTGCGGTAAGACCGGTACGTCACAGGTTATCGGTTTACCTCAGAACGAAAAAGCCCGCCGCGCGCAAAAAATAGCCTCCTTTCATAAGGACCATGCTTTATTTGTTTGTTATGCTCCGATGAAAAAGCCGGAAATTGCCATAGTTGTTGTTGCCGAAAACGCAGGCGGCGGCGGTGCGGTTGCCGCTCCGATTGCCCGTAAAATTCTGAACGCCTATTTCGACGGGAAGAAAAAAAGAAAAACGACCCAGGCCGTCGCAAACATCTGGCCGAACAGCCATGCCGGCTCTGAATAATGTGATATGCGCATACGGAATTTGCATTGATTAAAGGAAAACGATGATTTTTTTAAAATATGACCGCCGGATATTCCAGAATTTTGACTGGACGCTGTTTGCTTTGGTTTTGTCTATTTGCGCCATCGGCATTATCAACATTTACTCTACAGGCTTCAGTCTGATGAATAATCAGGCCCCTCTTTACATAAAACAACTTCAGTGGATTATCTTCGGCATGTTTTTAATGGTGATGATTTTTTTAATTGATTATCACGCCATTAATCATGCCGCCTATGTTATTTATGCAATCTCTCTTCTGGCTTTGATTTTTGTCGCGCTTTTCGGCCATATCGCCAATGGCGCTCAGCGGTGGATCAATTTTGGATTCTTTTTATTTCAACCGTCTGAGCTCATGAAAGTGAGTATCATTATCGCTTTGGCGCGTTATTTTGAAGACCACAAATCAAATGAACCATATCTGTTGCGGGAATTATTTGTTCCCTTTCTGATGGTGATGGTTCCCTGTCTGCTGATCTTGCGACAGCCTGATTTGGGAACAGCGTTGATGATCGTTATTGTTTCCGCCTCTATGATTCTTTTTATCGGCATGAACTGGAGGTCTATGGCGATTGCCTTGACCACTGTTTTGGTGATGTTGCCTGTGGCCTGGCATTTTTTAAAAGACTATCAGAAAGACCGGTTGCTGACTTTCCTTTCACCGGAAAGCGATCCTCTGGGCACGGGTTACCACATTATTCAATCCATGATTGCTATTGGTTCAGGAGGATTTCTGGGCAAAGGATTTTTAAAAGGTTCACAAACCCAGCTGAAGTTTCTGCCCGAACAGCAAACGGATTTTGTTTTTTCCGTGTTTGCCGAGGAGTGGGGATTTGCCGGCGGTTTCGTGCTGGTGGCGCTGTTTATGGCGTTGATTATCTGGGGTTTAAAAATTGCCTTGCTTTCCAAAGATTTATTGGGCACGATGCTGGCTTTTGGCATTACGGCGCTGATCGCCTGGCAAATGGTGATTAACATGGGGATGGTTTTGGGTCTATTGCCGGTTGTCGGCATTCCCATGCCTTTCTTAAGTTACGGCGGATCGGCAATGGCTTCTCTGCTGGCGGCGATAGGATTGTTAATGAATGTAAGCGTTCGCAGATTTATTTTGCAGCGTTGATATGTTTTCATTCGGACTCTCAAGGAGAAAATGATGTGGGAAAAAAAGAAACACGAAGATACGAAAGCTTTTTTAGGGAAGGGCGCCGAATTTATCGGCAAATTAATTTTTAATGGCAATGTTCGTATCGATGGTGATTTTCAGGGAGAGATTTTCGGGCAAGGGTCTGTTGATGTTGGCGAGGGCGCTTTGGTCAAGGCGAATATGCTGGTGGACAGCGTTCACATTGGCGGCGAAGTTCAGGGCCGTATTGATGTTAAACAAAAAGTCAGCATTCATTCCACAGGCAAATTGCTGGGCGATGTAAGAACACCGGTATTTATTATGGAAGAGGGCGCGCTTTTTGATGGCCGGTCGCACATGATCGAAGAGAAAGAGAAGAAAAATATTTCTTCAACAGTGGATTAAATTCGGTTAAGTCTTTATTAGGACTGATTTAATGACTAAATTACTAAAATTAGACCGACGGTCATAAAAAAGCTTGACAACTGGACAAGGTTATGATTAGTAACCTTCCAACCTTGCGGTGAGGTAGAGCTTGATGAGGCCTGTTGGGCTTCAAAGTTTATTGTGAGTTGCCGCAGCGATAAGTTACGTTAAGTTTGACATTTAGGTAAAATTTCTTTTACCTTATCGTGATGGCGAAGCTGCCATGACGGTAAGTATGGAAAAAAGATTAATGAGGTAAGTTGTGGTTACCGTAATTCCTGATTTAACGCTGTTTGTTCAGATGGCTATTTTCTTAGCTTTAATTTTTATTCTCAACCTTCTTCTTTTTAAACCTATTTTATCTATCATCGATCGCCGTAAAAGACAGCTTGATGAACTTGAAAATGAGATCAAGCTTTTTAAAGACTCTGTTGATAAGAAGGCTGCGGAGTATAATGAAAAATTGAACAATGCCAAGGCTAAGGGCTCTGATTTGAAAAAAGAAATCATCGCCGAGGGCGCCAAGCAGGCTAAAAGTATCGTGGATGCCGTCCGCAATGAAATTCCCTTGATGGTTCAAGAGTCGCAGAAAAAAATGGATAAAGAAATGCAGGCCGCCCGGGAAATTCTGAGTGGACAATCCCGTAAGTTGTCTCTGGAAATTTCCGAAAAGGTTCTGGGAAGGAGCGTGCAATGAGATCTTTACAACGATCAATCAATATTTCGTTGATACTTTCCCTGCTGATGGTTTTGCTTTCGACTTGTTTAGCTTATGCATCTGGCGGTGGAGAAGGTCATGGCGCATCCGCCACACAATGGAAAGACTTTGCTTGGAAAAGCTTAAACGCGGCCATCATTGTTGGCTTTCTGGGGTGGCTCCTCGTTCCCAAAATGAAAGGTTTTTTTGGTGGAAGGCGTCAGGAAATCAAAGAGTCTTTAGAGAATGCGACCGTTCAAAAGGCGGATGCCGAGAAGCAATATAGGGAATACGCTGAAAAAATTGACAAGGCTTCCCAGGAGATTGACGGTATTTTTGAAATGATTAAAGCCCAAGGTGTTGTGGAAAAGCAGAAAATCATTGAAGACGCAGAAAAAGTCGCACAGAAAATGAAGGAAGACGCTCAGGCGCGCCTTGAACAGGAACTGAAAAAGGCATCCGGTCAGCTGAAGATTGAGGCTGTTGCGCTTTCAGTTCAAATGGCTGAGGAAATTTTGAAGAAAAACATAACAGCACAGGATCATGAAGTCATGGTCAGGGAATACATGGATAAGGTGGTGACCAAACATTGATCAGCAATATTTCAAAACGATATGCCCGCGCATTTTTTGAAATCGCCGAGGAAGAAAAGAAACTTGAGCAATATTACAATGAGCTCTGCGAATTTTCCTCAATTGTCAAAGGAAATAAAGATCTTGAAGGGTTTTTAGCCAATCCGATTTTCGAGCAGGACGTAAAGAAGAAAGTATTGGAGAAGATCATTGGAAAGTTGGCGCTTTCTCCAATGACCATCAATTTCTTGAAGTTATTGACGGACAAGAACAGGATTGACGTTCTTCCGGATATTGAGACCTGCTATAGGTTGTTGATGGATGAAACTCTTCGGAAGGTCCGGGTAACTTTGAAGACGGCGTTTCCTCTTTCCGGCGATATGCAGAAATATATTATAGAAAATTTGAAAAAAATGACCGGACAGGAAATAGAAGTCACAATGGAAGATGACAAGAGCCTGTTGGGTGGCATAGTTATTGGCGTTGGCGATACGCTTTATGACGGCAGCATTAAAAATCAATTGAATAATATGAGGAATCTCTTAGGGGAGGCAAGATAAGACATGGAAGCAATCAGGGCGGAAGAAATCAGTCAAATTATTTCTGAGCAAATTAAAAGCTACGAAAAAAAGCTGGATATAAGTGAAACGGGAACCGTCTTGTCCGTCGGCGACGGTATCGCGAGAGTTTACGGTGTGCAAAACGCCATGGTTATGGAGCTTCTCGAATTTCCCGGCGGCATCTTGGGCATGGTTCTCAATCTGGAAGCGGATAACGTCGGTGTTGCCGTTCTTGGAGAAGTGACCCATATTAAGGAAGGCGATATCGTTAAAAGAACCGGTAAAATCGCGCAGGTTCCGGTGGGTGATGGACTGCTTGGCCGTGTTATTGATGCGACGGGAGCGCCGTTGGATGGCAAAGGTCCGATTGAGGCCAATGAGTTTCGCCGTATAGAAATGGTTGCCCCTGGTGTGATCGCGCGTCAGCCCGTTAATCAGCCCATGTACACGGGTCTGAAGGCCATCGACGCCATGACGCCGATTGGACGCGGTCAGCGCGAACTGGTTATTGGCGACCGCCAGATTGGCAAGACGGCGATCTGTGTTGATGCAATTATTCGCCAGAAAGACACGGGCGTTAAATGTATTTACGTTGCCATCGGCCAGAAGAAATCCACGGTGGCGCAGGTTGTGGAAAAATTAAGGCAGCATGACGCGATGTCTTACACATGCGTTGTCGCTGGTTGCGCGTCTGACCCGGCGACGCTTCAATACATTGCTGCTTATGCCGGTTGCAGTATTGGTGAATATTTCAGGGATAAAAGTCAGGATGCATTAATTGTGTACGATGACTTGTCCAAGCAAGCTGTTGCTTACCGCCAGATTTCACTGCTCTTACGTCGTCCTCCCGGGCGTGAAGCTTATCCTGGTGACATTTTCTATAATCACTCCCGTTTGCTGGAACGTTCAGCGCGCGTCAGTAAGGAGTTAGGTGGAGGATCGCTCACCGCACTTCCGATTATCGAGACACAGGCTGGCGACGTGTCGGCTTACATTCCCACGAACGTTATTTCCATTACCGACGGTCAGGTTTATCTGGAACCGAGTTCATTTTTCTCCGGTATCCGTCCGGCCATCAACGTTGGTTTATCCGTGTCCCGCGTCGGCGGCGCGGCTCAGGTAAAGGCGATGAAACAGGTTGCCGGTACGTTGAAGCTGGATCTTGCTCAGTACCGGGAACTGGCCGCTTTCGCCCAGTTCGGATCCGATCTGGACAAGTCCACGCAGGCGCAACTGGACCGCGGTGTACGCTTGGTTGAACTGCTTAAGCAGCCTCAATATGTGCCGATGTCTCTGGGTCAGGAAATTGTGGTCCTGTTTGCCGGAACGAGAGGTTTTATTGATAAAGTTGATGTTGATAAAGTCCAGATCTATGAAAAACAGTTGCTGAGTTTTGTGGAAAGCAAACATAATGATATCCTTAAGGAAATAGAAGATAAAAAGGTGATTTCGCCCGAGCTGGAAAAGAAGATGAAGGACATGCTGACATCCTTCGAGTCCGTTTTTGTAGCGGAATAAATATATAAAAATAAACAGTTGAGGGGAGTTATCAGTGGCCTCGCTTAAAGACATAAAAAGAAAAGTTAGCGCCGTTCAAAAGACGAAGCAAATTACGCGCGCCATGAACATGGTGGCGGCGTCGAAGTTCAAGTCAGCGCAATTGAGGATGGAGAATTTTCGTCCTTACGCTGGGAAATTCATGGATGTTCTCAGCAGCGTTGCTTTAAGAGTGGATAGTTCGTCGCACCCTCTGCTGGCGGTGCGTGATCCCAAAAAAATCAGGGTCATTTGTATGACATCCGATCGCGGTCTTTGCGGTGGGTTTAATACAAACCTGATTAAGGCGACAGAGCGGTTTTTAAAAGAAAAGAATCAGGAAGGCAAAGAAGTCGCGCTGATCAATGTCGGCCGGAAGGGGAGAGATTTTTTCCGGAAAAAAGCAAATGTGATTGCCCATAAGACAGATGTTTTAAGTAAATTTGACATGACGTTGGCGGTTTCTATTGCCGATGAAGTCATTACGCCTTTTATAAAGGAAGAGTATGACGAACTGTATTTGATATATAACCAGTTTGTGAATGTTTCCGTCCAGAAGCCGACCGTGGTCCGGTTGTTTCCCTTGCCGTCCATTGGTCAGGAAACGGAATTGGAATCTGATAAGCGGTTGGATTATTCTTATGAACCTTCGGATGAAGTTTTGCTGCACAAGCTGCTGCCGATGTATGTCCATGTTTTGGTTTTCCGGGCTCTGCTGGAAACGTCAGCAGGCGAAAACGGAGCGCGGATGGCGGCCATGGATAATGCCACCAGCAACTGTGAAGAGTTAATCAGCAGTTTGACATTGAAAATGAACAAAGCAAGACAGGCGGCGATTACGGCGGAATTGATGGACATTGTCGGCGGCACCGAAGCTTTGGCGAAAGGTTAATTTTTCTGCGGCGATTTGCCGCATGTAAAATATATTAATGCGACTATTTGCAAGGAGATAGTTATGAATATCGGAAAGATTGTTCAGGTTATTGGACCCGTTGTTGACGTGGCTTTTGAAGAGGGAAAGCTTCCCAGTATTTTAAACGCTATTTTAATTACCAATCCGGCGATCAACGACAATGAAGATAATCTGGTTGTCGAAGTTGCGCAGCATTTGGGAGACAACGTTGTCCGCTGCATTGCCATGGATGTTACCGACGGTTTGGTTCGCGGAATGAAATGTAAAGATACGGGTGCGCCGATTACCGTTCCCGTAGGCAAATCATGCCTCGGCAGAATTCAGAATGTAGTCGGTCGTCCGGTGGATGGTCTGGGGCCCATTAATGCCGAGACGCAAATGCCGATTCATAGACTTTCGCCGACTTTCCTGGAGCAGGATACGTCTGTACACGTTCTGGAAACAGGCGTCAAAGTTATCGACCTGCTGGTTCCCTTCCCACGCGGCGGTAAAATGGGCATGTTCGGGGGTGCGGGCGTCGGCAAGACTGTTGTCATGATGGAAATGATTCATAATATCGCCATGCACCACGGTGGCATTTCCGTGTTCGCGGGCGTTGGTGAAAGAACCCGTGAAGGAAATGACCTGTACCGTGAAATGCTGGAATCAGGAGTTATTAAACAGGCGGCTCTGATTTATGGCCAGATGACGGAACCGCCCGGAGCCCGGGCCAGAATTTCTCTGACAGCTTTGGCCAACGCGGAATATTTCCGCGATGTGGAAGGTCAGGATGTGCTTTTGTTCGTTGACAACATCTTCCGTTTCACACAGGCGGGTTCTGAGGTGTCCGCTCTGCTGGGACGTATGCCTTCCGCCGTCGGTTATCAGCCGACGCTGGCCTGCGATCTTGGTGAATTGCAGGAACGCATTACTTCCACGAATAAAGGATCGATTACGGCAGTTCAATGCGTGTACGTTCCCGCCGATGACTTAACCGACCCGGCGCCGGCTACAACATTCGCTCATCTGGACGGAACAGTCGTTTTGTCCCGTCCGATCGCCGAACTGGGTATTTATCCTGCTGTGGATCCGCTGGATTCCACATCACGTATTCTTGATCCGAATGTTATCGGTCAGGATCATTATCAGGTAGCCCGGCAGGTCCAGGTGACTTTACAGAAATATAAAGATTTACAAGACATCATCGCCATTCTGGGCATGGATGAGTTGTCCGAAGCTGACAAGCTGACCGTCAGCCGTGCTCGAAAAATTCAGAGGTTCCTGTCGCAGCCATTCTTTGTTGCTGCTCAGTTTACAGGAACAGAAGGGAAGTTTGTTTCCGTTCCTGATACGGTTCGGGGTTTTAAGGAAATTCTGGAAGGCAAACATGATGATTTACCCGAGCAGGCTTTCTATATGGTCGGTGGAATTGAAGAAGCTATAGAAAAAGCTCAGAAGCTTTCCTGATAAGCGAGGATTTCAATGGCTGAAGAATTAATTCTTGAAGTTGTGACACCGGAAAAGATCGTTTATTCCGGAACAGTGGATGAAGTGACCATTCCGGGAACAGAAGGTGAATTCGGTGTTTTGAGGGGTCATGAACCTTTCCTGACCTCTGTTGATATCGGGGAGCTTTATTTTTTGAATGGCGGTAAAAAAACAAATTATGCCGTCAATACCGGTTATGCCGAGGTTACGGGGAGTAAAGTGACGGTATTGATTGAAACAGCCGAAAGAGCGGACGCCATAGATAAGGATAGAGCGCTTAGAGCCAAAGAAAAAGCGGAAGCAGGCCTTTCACAGTTAAGCAAAGAGCATGATGACTACGAAAAAATGCGACTGGCTCTTGCGCGGGCAGTTAACCGGATTAGTGTCGCGGAAAAATTATCGCCGAACTAATTTGTTGTAAATATAAAGTAAAAAAGGCAGTTCTATCAGAACTGCCTTTTTTACTTTATTAATAATAACATGGATTTGTTATTCGACAGAAATGTCAATAATTTGAAAATTACGCGTTCCTCCCGGTGTTTTCACAACGATTTCATTATCGATGCCTTTTCCGATCAATGCTCTGCCAATCGGCGATGTCACGGAGATTTTATTTTCGTTGATATCTGATTCAAATGGACCAACCAATTGATATTTGATTTCTTCTCCGCCGTCTGTGTTGGCGATGGTTACATAACATCCAAAAACTACTTTTCCGCTGACCTTATCCGGCAACTTGATAATACTGCACGAAGCCAGATTATTTTCCAGCTCCTGCGACTTGCCGTAAAGATAAGACTGACGTTCCTTAGCCGCTGCGTATTCCGCGTTTTCCGAAAGATCGCCATGTGCCCGGGCCACTTCAATATCCCGTACGTTTTCCGGAATGGAAACGTTCTTAATCAATTCCAATTCTTTCTTCAATTTTTCAAAGCCATCTTTGGTAATAGGTATCTTGCTCATAAATTCTCCATATTCCATGGTCTTGCTCTGACGTGATGAATTAGTCAACAACAGGCAGGAATGTCTTTTGGTCATTTTTAAACGAGAAGGAGCGTCCTGTCAAGAAAGATTTCACTTTTTGTTTCAGGTATATATAGGAAAAACGTTCCTGTTTAGGTTTTTTGTCGAACGATTTCATGCTGCCGTTGTGTTGTCTGAAAGTTTATGTTATTTAGCAATGATGTAATGTGAAAGGAACTAGCCACATTCAAGATGCTTGATAATTATAACAGGGAAATCAATTATTTGAGAGTTTCAATTACCGATCGCTGCAATCTTCGCTGTACGTATTGCCGTCCCAAGGAAGGAATTGCGCTGAAAGGTCATGACGATATTCTTCGTTATGAGGAGCTCCTCCGTGTTGTTGACCAAGCCGTAAAAATGGGTTTAGTTAAGATCCGTTTGACAGGCGGCGAACCTCTTGTCCGTCGTGGTTTTGTCGAATTTGCCTCCGCCCTGAAAAAGATAGAAGGTCTTCAGGACATCAGCCTGACCACGAACGGTATTCTGCTGGATCGTTTTGCGGATGACATTTTTCGCGCCGGAATTCACCGCATCAATATCAGCCTCGATTCACTGAACAAAGAAAAATATTTTTTGATTACCGGGGGCGGCAATATCGATGATGTTTTTCGGGGCATTGCCGCCGCGGAAAAAGCCGGTTTTTCTCCTATAAAAATTAACGCCGTTTTAATCAACGGCCTCAATGATGATGAAGTGCTCAACGCTGTGAAATGGGCGGTAAAAAAGCCCTTCCAGATTCGCTTTATTGAAATGATGCCAGTCAGTGAAGTCAATATGCATCAAGCGGATAAATTTCTGCCCACAGAAAAGTTACTCAGCCGGATTGGCAAACATTTCCAACTTGAACCTTCAGGAGGCAAGAAAAATAAATTTGACGGACCGGCCAGAATATATAAGATTAAAGGCGGCTTGGGTGAGATTGGTTTTATCAATCCGGTGAGCGATCATTTTTGTGCAACCTGCAACCGACTGCGTTTGACGGCGGATGGGAAATTGCGTGCCTGCCTTCTGAATGAAATGGAAATTGATTTAAAAGAGCCGTTGAGCCGTTGTTGCGATGACGATGAATTAGCCGGCCTGATTCGAAAGGCGATACACCTGAAGCCCAAACAACACGATTTGGATTGCACCGACAGGCATTTAAAAAAATGTTCCCGGGATATGTCCGATATTGGCGGTTGAAAAACTGAGTGAATGCAATTGTTGAGTGATCGATGATAAACGCAGTCTCGGGCAGAATTCGGAGATAATGAGTTGGAAACAGACTTGATCCAATATATATTCTCCCGTCAGGAAAAATTAATGCTGGATTTGATCGAGCCCCTTGCCGGTGAATCACTTCTGCATGTGGAGTGCGGAGGAGGGGGACCATTACCGCTTTTCCAGCGGAAAAATGGTGATGCGTCAGCGGATTTTCTGGAACAAGCGCGAATCGCGCTGGGAGCTACATATGAGATGATTCAGGGAGACGCCGCAAGTCTTCCCTTTTCCGATAATGAATTTGACATTGTTATGCTCAGCGGCCTGCGGACCCTGGACGACCCGCAAAAATTGCTGACGGAAGCCGTAAGAGTCAGCCGTAACCGCGTATTCATCGGTTTTTACCACAAGTATTCTATGGCGGGAACGGAATGGTCCGTACGGAAACTCTTTGGCCTGTCAGGATCATCACCCATGCGCTTTTTCAGCATTACCGAAATGAAATCGATCATTCGCAAAGCAATGCCGAATCCTTATCTCACTTGGGGTTCCGTAATTTATTTTCCAGCGCCGGCTTATAAGCTTTTTTCAGAATTGGAGGAACTTTTTCCTATGAAAGAAAATCCGCTGGGAGCATTTGTCGGTATGGTATTTCCCGTCCGGTATTCTTTTCGAACCCTGCAAACTCCGCTCATCAATTCCATGGAGTTGAAAGCGAAGTCGCGGACGACGATGCCGGAGACAGTGCGCAGCATGCTGCGGGGAGGCGATCGATGATACGCGAAGCGATGCTCTATGACAAACTAGAAGATAACCGCGTCCGATGCGCGCTTTGTGCTCACCGGTGCCAGATCAACCCTGGACGCAGAGGACTTTGCGGCGTCAGGGAAAATAAAGAAGGTGTGTTGTACTCTCTTGTTTTCGGGACGCTGATTGCCGAGCATGTTGACCCGATTGAAAAAAAACCATTCTTTCATGTTTATCCGGCCTCGCGATCCTATTCCATTGCCACGGTTGGCTGCAATTTCGGTTGTGTTTTTTGTCAAAATGCTGAAATATCGCAAATGTCCCGCTCCACACTGATGATTATGGGGGAAGATACAGACCATGAGGTGATTGTGGAGCGCGCCAAAAAGAGCGTTTGCCGCACGATTGCATACACTTATACGGAACCGACGGTTTATCTAGAAACGGTTTTTGAAACAGCAAAGATTAGCTGTCGGGAAGGCCTGAAAAATGTGCTGGTGACGAATGGATATATGACATCGGAAGCTATGGAAGTCATTTCACCTTATATTTCCGCAGCGAATGTGGATTTAAAGTCCTTTCGAAATGAATTCTACAAAAAGCAATGTGGAGCAAAGCTCAATCCGGTTCTGGATGGTTTGAAAAAAATGAAGGCTTTGGGTGTTTGGGTGGAAATTACTACGCTGCTGATACCGGGTCTTAATGATTCGGACGACGAATTAAAAGATATTGCCGCTTTCATTACCAGTCTGGGACCGGAAACCCCTTGGCATATCAGCAGGTTCTATCCTCAGTTCAAGATGCTCGAAAGACCTCCGACGCCTTTGGCAGCTCTGCATCGCGCCTGCCAGATCGGGAAGGCTGCCGGATTAAAATACGTTTATAGCGGCAATGCGCCGGGTGATGAATGGGAAAACACCTATTGCGCAAACTGCCATAATCTGCTCATCAGACGTTATGGTTATAACATTATTGACAATAATATTTCAGATGCATTGTGCCCTTATTGTGGAAAGGAACTCGAGGGCATTTTTTTGTAAGATATTTTTTACTCCGGACAAATTTCAGTTGCATGATGTTTTTCCTGTGTCAATGACTCAAAGCACAATATGTTGTGGTGTAATTTTTTCATCTATACATTTTGTTGTATTTTTTCTTTACAAAGAAAATATCTTTTGTTAGGCTTTGCCGAAATTTAAACATTCTGGTTGAAGATAGGCTATGAAACTAAAACGATTAGAAATAGCAGGTTTCAAATCTTTTCGCGATAAGGTTGTCATTGATTTTACTCAAGGTGTGAACGCGGTTGTCGGACCCAATGGCTGTGGCAAGTCAAACGTGGTAGATGCGATTCGATGGGTTATGGGTGAGCAGCGCGTCAAGGCCCTGCGCGGAAAGAAAATGGACGACGTGGTTTTTAACGGCAGTGAGGACGCCGCGCCTGTAAGCATGGCGGAAGTTGTGATGACGCTGGCGAGCAACGGAGCGTCTTTTCCCGGTGCGTACACTGAATTATCGGAAGTCTCCATTTCGCGCAAAGTTGTCAGGGAAGGCGAGAGCGAATACTGCATCAACCGCGCGTCCTGCCGTTTGCTCGACATTAAAGAATTTTTTATGGGCACGGGTGTCGGCGCACGGACGTATTCACTGGTCGAGCAGGGGGCCGTGGCCACGCTGGTGGAAGCCAGGCCGGAAGACCGTCGCCTGTTTATCGAAGACGCCGCCGGTGTATCCAAATACAAAAGCCGCAAAGAACAGGCTGTCCGCAAGATGGAAGCCACTAAACAGAATATTATTCGTCTTAACGACATTCACAAAGAAGTCAAATCCCAACTCAACGCCATCACCCGTCAGGCGAAAAAAGCCGAACAATACAAGGCCGTCAAACTGCGCATGAAAGAGACGGAGCTGACGATGTCCTGTCAGGGTTATGCCAGGCTGGCTGATAAAAACGCCGCATTGCGGAATGGCCGTGAGCAAATATCCGGTGAGGCTCAGATCATTGAGGCGCAAATGGAAGCGAAAGAGTCGGCGCTGGCGGAAATGAAGGCGAAGCTTCTGGAAAGCGATGAGCGGATCAGCCGCTGTCAAACTGATCTTTACGAGAGTAAAAATTCAATCAATATCAAAGAAAAGAACATTGAGTTTTCGCGCCGCCGGATGACGGAAGCTTCAGAACGCAAACAAAAAAATCAGACTGAAATTGATTCGATGGAGCATAAGAAATCGAATCTTGCTGTTGAGATTGAAGATCTGCAAAAAAAGGCCGCCGCCGCTGGAAGCTCGATGGAGCGGATCCAGGAGGAATTGGATGAGGGCGGGCGGAGGCTCCAGGGGATTCTGGAAGCCGACCGGGAAATCAACGGAAAGCTGGAAGAGCATAAGATCCGCTACATCGATGTCATGCAGGATCTGGCGAAGTTCAATAACATTGCGGCAAGCCTCAACAAAAGCATGGAGGATTTCAAGAGGCGAGAGGAAAGGGAGATTCGCGAGATTGAACAGGACAAGACCAGACTTGCCGAACTGACGGAGAAATTGAAATTGCTTTCAGATGGCCTGTTCCGGGAAGAAGAAGAATTTGCCCGGTTGGTTCAGCAGAAAGAAATGGCTGCCGACGAACTGGAAAGAGATAAGTTTGAATTGCAGACAGTCGAAGAACGCATCATGCAAATCAAAGAAGAGGTGGGCGGCAAATCGTCGCGTTTGCAGTCGCTGGCCGAGTTTCAGGCCGCTTTTAAGTGGTCCAATGATGGTGTGAAAAAGGTCATAGAAACACAGGATAAGCCAGACGCGTTTTATGGCGTAGTAGCTGATCATATTGACGTTCCGCGCGAATATGAATCGGCGGTCGAAGCGGTGTTGGGCGACAAGCTGCAATACGTCGTCGTGAAAAATCAGGAAGAAGGCGTGCGCGCCATTGACTATTTAAAAAATTACCAGTTGGGCCGGGGGAGTTTCGTGCCTGTGGAATTACGCGCCGGTTACGCGGAAACTTACAGCGCCGAACATCTTTTGGAGGCGGAGCCTCTGCTGCGCAAAGTAGCGGTGAAGGATGAATTCAAGCAGATTGCCGATTGTCTGCTGGGCGATGTCCTGATCACGCCGTCTCTGGAAAGTGGCGTCAATATGTGGAAGAAGAACGGTTTCCGGGGGACCTTTGTGACGCCGGAAGGCGATACCATCAGCCCGCACGGCGTGCTGACCGGAGGCAGCGGTTCCGCTGTGGAGAAAAGTCTGCTGGCGACGAAAAGGGAAATTGCAGATCTGGAAAAGGAAGTTTCCCGGATTTCCGGCGAATTGGAAGTTCAACTTCAGGAGAAGAAGCGGCTGGCCTCGTCGATTACCCGCTGGGATGAAGAGCTCAGCGGCTTGAAAAACCGGGCGCACCGTCTGGAAATAGATATTAACGGCCGGAAAAAGGATTTAGAACGCTTTGAAGATGAAACAGGACGATTAAATCAGAGAATCGCCGTTTTGGAGTTCAACCGTCAGAATATTAAAGCGGAAAAAGCTCAGGCCGAACAAAAATTAATCGAGACCCGGTCGGATATTCTTCAGAAGGAAGCGACGGAAAAAGAGCTCAACGAAGTCATTTCCGCCTTCAACAGCCGCCGTCAGCAATCGCGGACGGCCATTGATGCACAGGAGCGGCTGCTTACGGAGAAAAAAGTTCTGCTGGCTTCCCTGGCGGAGAAGAAAGACGCGGATCTGCGGACGGTTTCGCGTCTGCAGCATGATCTCAGCGTCAATGACAGCGAAGTAGCGCGCAAGAGAGAAGAGATCGCCTCCTTTGAAAAACAAATTACCGGCTTGGCTTCCGCTGTTGAAACGGATCAAGCGGCTTTGCAGGAACTCTACCGGAATCTGGCGGTTTGTGAAGCCGCATTGTCGGACAAGAAAGAAAAGCGCTCCCGGGAAGACGAATATCTGAAAGTTCAGGAAAATGAGATTCGGGATCTCAAGAAGAAAGTTGATGATTTGCGAAGGCAGGCCAACGAACTGGAAATGCAGCACCGCGAAGCGGCTTTGACCATTGAGAATCTGCAAAAGGCTGTTGCTGAAAAGCACAGTGTTGATCTAACCGTCCTGATGGCCGATTTTACGCCGGTGGATGATGAGAAAATTGCCGAACTGGGCGCTCTTCTGGAAAAAGACAAGCAGACCATCGACAATTTCGGCGAGGTGAATCTGCTGGCGCTCAACGAATATGCGGAACTTGATCAGCGCAACCAGTTTTTAACGACGCAAATGGCCGATCTCAGCGAGTCGCTGTCGTCCCTGCAAAGGACGATTACCCGGATCAATAAAATATCCCGCGAAAGGTTTTCCGAAACCTTTACCGCCGTCAATGAATGCTTCAAGAAAACTTTCGCGCACATTTTTCCCGGCGGCCGCGGCGAATTGTTGCTGACGGACGAAAACGATCTGCTGGAAACCGGCGTGGAGATTGATATTCAGATTCCGGGCAAGAAAGCGCAAAATGTCAGTCTGCTTTCCGGCGGGGAAAAATCCCTGGCGGCCATCGCGTTGATTTTTGCCATCCTGCTGTACCGCCCGACGCCTTTCCTGATTCTGGACGAGGTTGATGCGGCGCTGGATGATGCCAATACCAACCTGTTTAACCGTTTGATCAAGGATATTGCCGAGAAGTCCCAGGTCATCATGATCACACATAATAAAAGCACGATGGAAGTCGCCGAAACGCTTTTTGGCGTGACCATGCAGAAGCAGGGTATATCGTCTTTGGTTTCAGTCAATCTGAACTGATTAATTTCCTGGCGCTGACCAGTAATATCCTGATAGAAAAAAATATTGACATCCATTTTTTATATTGCTAAAAGAAAACTAATAAAAAAAGTGGCTGATGTGTCAACAATGAAGACAATTGCTGGAATATTAAAACTCAATAACTGGTGGTGGTGGACCTTCAAAGGGAGGATGATCCACCGCTGATCTTTTAAAATAAAAATCAAAGCCGTGGAGACTCTCCTGGGACTCCACGGCTTTTTTATTTGCACCGACGAAAAGGCCGTGACGAAACTCACGGCTTTTTTCTTTTTTGGATAAGGAGAATCATTATGTATCAACCGAAATTTGCAGAGTTTGCAACATTTGCCCAAAGGGGAAACCTGATTCCCGTTTACCGGGAAATTCTGGCGGATATCGAAACGCCGGTTTCCGTTTTAAGAAAACTGCGGCACAAAGATCACGTCTATCTGCTGGAAAGCGTGGAAGGCGGAGAAAAGTGGGGGCGCTACTCCTTTATCGGCACGGACGCCGGGGTAATCTTCCGCGTGCGCGGGCCGCAGGTGATCATTGAAGAAAAAGGCCTGATAAAGTCGCGGGAGCACAAGGGCGATCCGCTGGCCGCGATGCGCGAGTTGCTCGGGCGCTACCAGCCGGTGGCCACTCCCGGATTGCCGCGGTTTTTCGGCGGCGCGGTAGGCTATCTGGGCTATGACATGGTGCGCTATTTTGAAAAGCTGCCCTCCGTGCCGCCGGACGATCTGAATCTGGACGAAGCGGTTTTTGTGATCAGCGATTCGCTGGTGATTTTTGACAACACCCGCCACACCATCAAAGCGGTGGCCTGCGCTTACATGGACGATGCGGATTCGGCGGAAGACGCCTACCGGGCCGCCTGCGAAAAAATTGACGAGATGATTCTGCGTCTTTCCGCGACCGCCGCCGCGCCTCTTTCCGCGCCGCCGGCAAACGGAGTGTCTTTTGAATCCAACATGACACCCGATCAGTACAAAGCGATTGTGGAGAAGGCCAAGGACTACATTGCCGCAGGCGACGCCATTCAGGTGGTGCTCTCCCAGCGGTTTTCCACACCCTGTCAGACCGATCCGGTGGACCTTTACCGGGCGCTGCGCTTTGTCAATCCATCTCCCTATCTGTTTTTTCTCAAGCTGGATGACGTGACCCTGATTGGCTCCTCGCCGGAAGTCATGGTCCGCCTGGAGCAGACCGATGTGGAGCTTCGTCCGATTGCGGGAACCCGCAGGCGCGGCCGGACTGAGCAGGAAGACCGGGCCTTGGCCGATGAACTGCTCTCCGACGAAAAAGAACGGGCCGAGCACGTCATGCTGGTGGATCTGGGCCGCAACGACCTGGGGCGCATCGCCCAGACCGGTTCGGTGCAGGTCAATCAATACATGGTTGTGGAAAAATATTCTCATGTCATGCATCTGGTTTCCAATGTCCGGGCGCAGCTGGCCAAAGGAAAGGACGCATTCGATGTGCTGGCGGCGACGTTTCCCGCCGGCACGCTTTCCGGCGCGCCCAAAGTCCGCGCCATGCAGATTATCGACGAACTGGAGCCGGTCCGGCGCGGGACGTATGGCGGTGCGGTGGGTTATTTCAGCTTCAGCGGCAACATGGATCTGTGCATAACGATCCGGACGATGCTGATCAAGGACGGCCGGGTATTCGTTCAGGCCGGCGCGGGCATCGTTTATGATTCCCAGGCGGAAATGGAACAGCAGGAAACGCAAAACAAGGCGCGCGGGATGCAACTGGCCGTGAAACTGGCCGCCGGCGGTTTTGTTCTGGAGAACGGGAAACAGGAGTAGCTCATGATTCTGATGATCGACAATTACGATTCTTTTACATTCAATATCGTTCAGTACCTCGGACAGATGGGCGAGGATGTGCAGGTCTATCGCAACGACAAAATCACGCTCGATGAAATCCGGAAGCTCAAACCGCAGGCGATATTTCTGTCCCCCGGTCCCTGCACGCCGCGCGAAGCGGGCATCACGGTGGATGTGATCCGCGAGTTTCACACCTCCGTGCCGCTGATGGGCATCTGCCTGGGCCACCAGTCCATCGGCTATGCCTTTGGCGGCGAAGTCATCCGCGCCGCCCGCATCATGCACGGCAAGGTTTCGCCCGTTCATCACGACGGCAAAATGATTTTTGCGGGCCTGCCCAATCCGTTTACCGCCGGGCGCTATCATTCCCTGCTGGTGAATCCCGAAACCCTGCCGGACTGCCTGGAGATCAGCGCGCAAACGGCGGAGGGGGAAATCATGGGGCTCCGGCATAAAGAATATCCGGTCGAGGGCATCCAGTTTCATCCGGAGTCCGTGCTGACCCCGCAGGGCAAACGCGTGATCCGAAACTTTTTAAAATATGCAGTACGAAAGGAGCGTTCATCATGATTAAGGAAGCCATTGACAGGGCCGTCAGGAAAATCGATTTGCCGGAAGCGGAGATGATGGCGGCGATGGAGGAAATCATGGGCGGAGAGGCCACGCCCGCGCAGATCGGCGCCTTCACCACGGCGCTGCGGATGAAGGGCGAGACCGTGGAGGAAGTGACCGGCGCGGCGCGCATCATGAGACAGAAAGCCACGCGCGTCAACGCCTGCGCGACCACCATCGTCGATACCTGCGGCACGGGAGGCGACAGGCTCAATACCTTCAATATTTCCACCACGACCGCCTTCGTTGTGGCGGCGGCGGGCATCATCGTGGCCAAGCACGGCAACCGGGCCGTCTCCAGCGGCTGCGGCAGCGCCGACGTGCTGGAAGCCCTGGGGGTAAACATCAGCGTGGATCAGGAAATCGTGGAAGAGTGCATTCAGCAGATCGGCATCGGGTTTCTTTTTGCTCCGAAACTGCACGGGGCCATGAAGTACGCCATTGGGCCGCGCCGCGAAATCGGCATCCGCACGATCTTCAATATGCTGGGGCCGCTCACCAATCCCGCCGGCGCTACGGCTCAACTGCTGGGAGTTTATGATCCAAAGCTGACGGAGATGTTTGCCGACGTTTTGAAAAAAATGGGCACGAAGCGGGCGTTTGTCGTCAATGGATCGGACGGCCTCGATGAAGTCACCATCACCGGAGAAACCCGCGTGGCGGAATTGAACGACGGCATCATTCGCACGTATAATATTCACCCGAAGGATTATGTCGGAACGACGCACATGCTGGAAGCCATACGCGGCGGCGATCCGTCCGAAAACGCCCGGATCCTGCGCGACGTGCTTTCCGGCAAACCGGGCGCCTGCCGGGACGTTGTGCTGATGAACGCCGCCCTGGCTATTGTAGCGGGAGAAAAAGCGGCGGATATCAAAGAAGGCGTGCAGGTTGCCGCCGACTGCATCGACAGCGGCCGGGCGGTGAGAAAATTACAGGCCCTGATTGAAATGAGCAACAGTTGAATACAATAACGTCATACCGGCGGAGGCCGGTATCCAGGATGGTTATTCGCGGGTCTGAAGACCCGCACTACGTTTTTTTATGTAGCGCTCAGGTGCGCTGTTTAACGGGATTGCGTAAAGATAAACATTTATTGTGACGGTTTATAAACCATGATTTTAGATCGGATTATTGAAACCAAAAAAGAGGAGGTCGCGCTTCTGAAGAAAAGCAGAAGCGTGACCGGTTTTAAGGAAATGATTGCAGGCCTTCCACCCTGCCGGGATTTTAGCGCGGCCATCCGTGGCAAAGACTGCGCGATCATCACTGAAGTAAAGTGCGCGTCGCCTTCACGCGGCCGTCTGGTTGAAAATTTTGATCCACTGTTCATTGCGAAAACCTACGAGCAAAACGGCGCGGTGGCCATTTCCGTTCTGACCGATGAAAAATATTTTTGCGGCCATAAAGACTATCTGACGGAGATCAAAAACGAGGTTCGGATACCGGTTTTGCGCAAGGATTTCATGATCGATCCGCTCCAGGTTTACGAAACCCGCGCCATCGGAGCGGATGCCGTCCTGCTGATTGTCCGCATCCTGGGGAGGCAGCTTGCCGAATTTATATTACTGGCCCGCGAGCTGGGTTTAAGCCCGCTGGTGGAAGTGCATACGCAGGGCGAACTGGATGAAGCGCTGACTGCGGGTGCGGACATCATCGGCATCAACAATCGCGACCTGGATACCTTTGTGACGGATATCAATACCAGCCGCCGCCTGAAAGCGGGCATTCCGGAGGGCAAAACCGTTGTGGCGGAAAGCGCCATCAAAACCCGCGCCGACATCGAAGTTCTGATGGATGCGGGTATTCACGCCTTCCTCATCGGAGAGGGGCTGGTGACCGCTCCGGATACGGGCCGGAAGCTGCGAGGATTCCTCGGGGAGGCTGTGCCATGATGCCCGTCAAGATCTGCGGCATGACGAATCCGGAAGACGCTTTATGCGCTGCTCAAAACGGTGCGGCGGCAGTGGGCTTTATCTTCTACCCTCCGTCACCCCGCTATATTGAGCCGGTCAAGGTGGGACGGATCATTGATGAACTGCCGCAGAATCTGGTGAAAATCGGCGTTTTTGTCAACGAGGAAGCATCGGCCGTGCAGAAAATATTTGACGATTGCCGCCTGGACATGATTCAGCTTCACGGAGACGAGACGCCGGACTATTGCGCGCAGTTTCCGAAAGACCGAATCATCAAGGCGCTGGAGTTGAAAACGGCGGAGGATATCCGGAAAGCAAGGCGGTATGACGTGATCGCCATCCTGGCGGACAGCCGTCACGCAGGGCTTTACGGCGGGACGGGCCGAACATCCAACTGGAATCTGGCCGCGCAAATGGAACAGCCGCTGATTCTCTCCGGCGGTTTGAAGGAAGACAATGTGATCGAGGCGCTGCGGAAGGCCGGGCCTGCCGCGCTGGACATCAACAGCGGCGTGGAGATCGAACCGGGCAGAAAAGACCCGGAAAAAATCAGGCGGATCATGCAGATTATCAGAGACTGCGGCTCAGGCGGACAGCCGCCGCAAATATTCAGACGAAGGGAAACAGTATGAAAACATTACCGGATAAAAACGGACATTTCGGCGTTTTCGGCGGGCGCTACGCGGCCGAAACCCTCATGCCGGCGCTGCTGGAACTGGAAGAGGCATACGGCAGGGCCGCCAAAGACAAAGCCTTCGGGAAAGAGTTTGACCGGTACCGGCGCGAGTACGCGGGGCGTCCCACGCCGCTGTACTTTGCCGAACGAATGACGAAAGCGCTGGGCGGAGCGAAGATTTATCTTAAGCGCGAGGATCTCAATCACACGGGGTCCCATAAAATCAACAACACACTGGGTCAGGCGCTGCTGGCCCGCCGGATGGGCAAGAAAAAAGTCATTGCCGAAACCGGCGCGGGGCAGCACGGCGTGGCCACCGCCACCGTCGCAGCGCTCTTCGGTATGGAATGCAAAATTTTCATGGGCGAAGAAGACATCCGGCGACAGGCGCCCAATGTGTTCCGGATGAAGATTCTGGGTGCGGAAGTTGTTCCCGTCAAAAGCGGCACGGCCACGCTCAAGGACGCGATGAACGAGGCCATGCGCTACTGGGTGGGAAGTGTCCGCGACACGTTTTACGTCATCGGCACAACCGCCGGGCCTCATCCCTATCCGATGATGGTGCGCAATTTTCAATCCGTCATCGGCCGGGAAATCAAAAGCCAGATTCATCAAAAGGAGGGCCGCAATCCGGACGCGCTGGTGGCCTGCGTCGGCGGCGGATCAAACGCCATGGGAACTTTTTATGCTTTCCGCAATGAAAAGAAGGTGGCGATGTTCGGCGTGGAAGCGGCAGGTTACGGCATGAACACCGGGGAGCATTCCGCCAGCATCAACGGAGGAAGAATCGGAGTTTTGCACGGCAACAAAACCTATCTTTTGCAAGATGAACACGGCCAGGTGCGCGACGCCTATTCCATTGCCGCCGGCCTGGACTACCCCGGCGTGGGGCCGGAGCATGCTTATTTTGCGGAAACGAAACGGGCCGCCTACGTGACGGTGACGGATCGGGAAGCGGTTGAGGCGTTTTCCTTTTTGTCGCGTCAGGAAGGCATCATCCCGGCGCTGGAGAGTTCGCACGCTGTTGCTTACGCGATGCAGGCCGCGCCGCGGATGAAGAAAAATAAAGTGATCGTGATTTGTCTTTCGGGCCGCGGCGACAAAGACGCCCAGACTATTATTGACGCGATGTGAGGATATTGATTATGGGACGTATAGAAAAAAAGTTTGAGGACTTGCGCGTAAAAAATGAAAAAGCGTTGATTGTCTATTTAACGGCAGGCGACCCGTCGCTTGCGGCAACCAAGAAATTGATTTCCGGTCTGGAAAAAGCCGGCGTCGATATTCTGGAAATCGGCGTTCCCTTTTCCGATCCCACGGCCGACGGTCCGGTCATTCAGGCCGCTTCCCAGCGGGCGCTGAAAGCAGGAACCACGCTTGAAGGCGTCCTGAAACTGGTTGCCGACGTTCGCCAGACATCGCAAATTCCCATCGTCCTTTTCGGCTACTTCAATCCCATCTTTGCCTATGGCGTTGAAAAATTCGCGCAAGCCGCGCAAAAAGCGGGCGTGGACGGCATTCTGGTTGTTGACCTGCCGCCGGAAGAAGCGGGCGAATTGCGGATGCATACCGATGTAGCGGACATCGATTTCATCTCGCTTGTCGCGCCGACAACCGGAAAAGACCGGTTGAAAACCATCCTGAGAAACGCCGCGGGATTTCTCTACTACATTTCCATTACCGGCGTGACCGGCACCGCCGTGCCGAAAATTGACGATATTTCACGGGAAGTCGGCAGAATCCGGCAAGCGGTCCCGATACCGGTAGCCGTCGGCTTCGGCATCTCCAGCGCGGCCCAGGCCAAAGACATTGCTGCTTTTTCCGATGGTGTCGTCATCGGCAGCAAGGTGGTCCAAATGATTCACGAAAACAGCAGCAGCCGCAATCTGGTCAGAATCGTCGCCAATTATGCTCAAGGTATTAAAAAAGCGATCAAGACGACCCGGAAAATAATGCCTGGTGTAGGAGGAAAAAAGGTCCGTCCGGCGGAATGACGAACCTGCGCATCATTGCTCAAACCGGTTGTTCCTGTGACAATGACAATATATAATATGTTGAAATAACTAGATATTTATATTATGGATAGAATCTGGCGCACTTCCTGCAACAAATTAGCCGAACTCAAGAATGTTTTTCAGGAGGTCTTTCATGATTGTCCAAGCCATAGTTTCCTTTGTCATTTTGATCGGCATATTTGCGTTGTCCTTTTATCTGGAAGTGCAGGAATTGGGGGTTGTCTCCAACATCAATGCAGTAATCATTGTTTTGGGCGGAACGCTTTTTGCTACACTGCTGGCCTATCCTGTTGAGAAAATGATCATGACCGCCCGTTTTCTGAAGGAATCTTTCAGCGGCGATATACAGGAACGCTGGACCATTTCGGCACTGGTCCGGTTATCCCGGATCAACAAACAAGGCGGTATCCGCGCTTTGGAACAAGAGGGAGAAAAATTGCCTCCGGGGCTTATCCGTACTGGTATCGGCCTGCTGGCATATCATTTCAACCGCGAAAATGTGGAGCAGATTCTGCATAAAGAGGCGCTGCTGGCGGTCAATCAATACGAAACCGCACACAAAATTCTTTGCAGCATGGCCAGGCTGGCTCCCGCCATGGGTTTGGCCGGAACGGTCGTCAACCTGATTCGCACCTTCGGACATCTCAGTTCTCCGCAAAATCTCATCGGTTATATGGCGATTGCACTTCTGAGCACTTTTTATGGGGTCGTTTTGGCCAATATCTGTTTTATTCCTCTATCCAACAAACTTCGAGAGTATATGGATCAGGATTTATTGAGAATGGATATGATTAAAGAGGGGATTCTGGATATTTGCGACGGGGAGCATCCCCGCGCCATGCAATATAAACTGGAAACGCTGGCCGGCATTCCGTCGGAACCCTATAAGCCAAATATCCGGCTTGTCGAAACAACTCTGCACGCAAGCCAGGGAAACGGATGAAATGATGACACGAGCACCTGAACATCCACAGAAACCTCTGCCTCCGCAAAAAGCAGCGCAATCATTGCGATCATTAAAAGGCGCGGCGGAGCCGGCCAACAGCAATGAAATCTGGCTGTTGACCTTGAGCGACCTGCTGATGCTCCTGATGATTTTTTTTGTTTTCCTGCTGGCTGCGCCGGTTGTGCAGGCCGGCAGATCAGTGAAGTCTGCGCCTCAAAATGCCATTGCGGCTTTTCCGGCTGAGCGACAAAAGACCGCCTCCATGATTTCCGGAGGCCGGGGGACGACAGTTCCGGTCATTGGCCAAACTTCCGGGTTATCAGACAGACTGGACGCGGCGACCCTGGAAGATGATTTGCACGCAGTCATGAATCATCGGGAAGATGGGAAAGGTGTCACGGTGGAACGCCGTTCTCAATTTCTGGTAATAACTTTTCCTGAACAAATCCTTTTTGCTTCGGGACAGGCGCGGACGAAAACAGCTGCCGGGCCGACGCTGGAAAAGGTGGCTGCTTTTATTATCAGCCATCCGGAATTGTCCGTTGAGGTTCAGGGTCATACCGACGACCGGCCCATCCGCAGTCATCGCTATCCATCCAACTGGGAGCTTTCCGCCGACCGCGCCACACAGGTTGCCAAAGCGCTTTTGGATCTGGGCGCCAATCCCGAACGGGTTGCCACCAGAGGCTTCGGTGAATACCATCCCATCGTTCCCAACACCAGTGACGAAAACCGGCTGAAAAACCGCCGCGTGGAAATTCAATTTTCACTTCACCGATCGTAGCGGATTATAAAAGGAGCCGCCAGCCGCCAAAATACCTCTTTCGAAAACTTCTTGTTGAATATCCCATCGCCATGCATTATGCTGCGCAATGACCTGATGACAAAGGACTTGTGCGCCGCACTGGCTGGAAACAGGCCGCCGGCATGCGCCAGTCAGGACCGTCGTTTCGGGAAAAAGGAAAGTTATGGGGTTAATCCGTTTATTAATGAGCGATCCGGCCGCATTTGTCATGCTGTCCGTTTTGCTTTTGTATTCCGTTATCTTGCATGAAGTGGCGCATGGCTGGGTAGCCTATAAGATGGGTGATGAAACGGCCAAATGGCTGGGCCGTCTGACGCTCAATCCGCTCAAGCACCTGGATCCCATCGGTTCGTTGATGCTTTTAATAGTTGGTTTCGGCTGGGCCAAACCTGTTCCCATCAATCTAGAAAACATCCCTTTCCCGCAAAGACGCAAGGGTTTGATTCTAGTTTCCGCCGCAGGTGTGACGGCAAATATCGCCATCGCCTTTTTCGCGCTGCTCTTGTGGCGGCTGCTGTCGCCTGAACCGGGCGGCGTAATTTATCAGGTGCTTTATCTGCTGTCGTATATTAACGTTCTGCTGGCCGCGTTTAATCTGATTCCAATTCCGCCGCTGGATGGATCGAAAATTCTGATGGGCTTCACACCGGAATCGTTCAACCGTATCTTGTATCAAATTGAACCATTCGGTTTCTTCATTGTGCTGGGTTTGCTTCTTCTGGGGGCTCTCAATCCTGTGATCCAGGCGTTTCAACACGGCATTGTCACTTTGATTTCCATATTTATCCCTGCTTAACGGAAAGGAGCAATATCATGATGACTTTTTCAGAGCTTTTACAGAAACGGCGGGCAGTCCGGGATTTCGAGGATAAAGAGGTTTCTTTGAAAATCGTGGAGGAAATCCTTCAGGAAGCGACGCTTGCCCCGTCCGCCAGCAACAATCAGCCTTGCCGTTTTGCCGTGGTCCAGTGCCGCAAAGCCATAAAAAATCTGTCCGACGAAAGCAAGGCCAATTTACTGCGCGATCATAACGATAAGAAGATTAATCTGAATTCCGTTTATGTAAGTCTGATGCAAGACAATAATTTCAATGTTTTTTATAACGCGCCCTGTGTAATTTTCATTGCAGGCGCCAAGTCGGTATATTCGCTGGATGTGGACTGCGCGCTTGCGGCAAGCTACATCATGTTCTCTGCGGCGGCCAGGGGACTGGGAACCTGCTGGGTTGCCCTGGGCGCGAATATCCGTTCTCCTGAATTGATGGCTGAATTGGGTATTTCCGAGAATTCCCGGATCGTCGCACCGATTATTATAGGCTATCCCAAAGCGATTCCCGCCGCCCCGGAGCGGCGCGCGCCGGAAATTCTCCGCATCATCACGGAAGCGCGTTGATAAGATTTGTTAATCCTGCGGCTGCATCTTTTTTCCAGTGGATACGGATAATCCTGCGTCCTTTGTCCAGGAGCGCCTGCCTGTCCGCCTCGGCTTGTGCGGCTTTGACCTGGCCGAAAGTGAGCGATGATCCCGGTTCTCCCGGCGCGTCGGGGATGGCCAGATCTTTTTTATTTTCACCGGTGATCTGAATAAACAGACCCCGGCCCGCATCGCCTTTGTGCAATTGGCCGGTGGAATGCAGATAGCGGGGGCCATAGCCGACCGTGACAGCTATTTTGTATTTGCGGGAAATAGCCGTTCTCAGCTTCTCCAGCGCTTGATCAGTTTGCGGCGACGGGCTTACATAGATCTGCAAGCCCACATAAGCATTTGCCGTGGCCGCCGAGAGAAAATGCGTCAGCGCTTCGCCAATGGTCGCCCCGGAAATATTGCCGTATATCTCGCCGTCACCCGCGGCAAGCGATGGTTGCGCCTTGGGCCACGCCTTGTTCTTTTTGTATTCTGCAATCATCCGGGTGGTGTGTTTTTTGGTTGCTTCGACATCCGGCTGATCAAACGGGTTGATTTGCATGATATGAGCGGCGACCGCCGTGGCCATTTCCCAGAGAAACATTTGACCGCCCAGATCATAAAAACCGTTGAGCCGGATTTTCAAAACAGGATGTCCGGCGGCCGCCAACTCCGTGATCCATGAATTCCATTCGTTTTCGCTATGATAAAAAATGACGAAAACGCGGTCTTTTCCATAGGCGCTGATGTCCAGCGCCGGTTCATTCAATACCGGCAGGATGCCCTTTCCCTCCTTGCCGGTGCTCTCGGCGATCAGTTGTTCCAGCCAGTTGCCGAAAGATTTCCAGGACGGCGGCAGGACCAAGGTAAGTTTGTCGCGGCCGTATTGCGCCAATGTTCCCAGGGCGGCCCCTAAAAGGCAGCCGGTGGAGTCGCCTTTGCCGGAAAAGAAGTCGGCTTTCTCCCGGTTGGCGGCGGCCATTGCATTTTGCAGGAGTTGTTCGATGTTCACGCCGATTAATGCCGCGGGGATCATGCCCACCAGGGACAGAGCCGAATAACGGCCGCCGATATTGGGATTGTTGGAGAAAACATACGGCAATCGCAATTGCCAGGCCTGTTCCAGCATCGGACTGCCTTCGTCGGTAATAAACATGAAATGCTCATTAGCCGCAACGCCTGGTTTTGTGTCGGCCAGATTGTAGAAATAATTAAAAAGAGAAACTATTTCCAGCGTTTTCCCGGACTTGGAAGAAACAATGAAAATGGTTTTTTCCGGATTAATCCTGGAGGCGGCCTTCCAGATGACGGCCGGATCAGTTGTGTCCAGAATTTGCAGACGTGGAAAACCCGGCGCACTGCCAAATATATCATTGAAAACATCCGCGCACAGGCTCGAGCCTCCCATGCCCAGAAGGACGACATCTGCAATGCTTCCGTTGGTGATCGTTGTCAATGATGCGCGGATGCGGCTGACATTTGAAGATGTTTCCAACGGGGCGTGCAGCCAGGCCAGGCGATTGGTGATTTCCTGCGGCGATGGTTTCCATACAT
Source organism: uncultured Smithella sp. (assembly GCA_964491435.1). Classification (GTDB taxonomy): domain Bacteria; phylum Desulfobacterota; class Syntrophia; order Syntrophales; family Smithellaceae; genus UBA8904. Next base: position 3,650 of record CAZBGE010000011.1, on the reverse strand, counting down.
TAAAATCATTCGCCCAGATGCGCGCGGCGATGTTGTTGCGGCGCATTTTCGCCAGTGCGTTGGTTACCGCATTTTGATAGGGGCCAAGCAGGAGAGAAATGCCGGTCTTGTCCATGATCCTTCTCCCTCGTTAGCGGATGGACAGCATTTCCCTTGCTGTCGCAATAATGTTGGCGGACGTCAAGCCGAATTTTTCATACAATACCGGCCCCGGCGCGGACGCGCCAAAACTGTCCAGGCCGATGATTTTCCCCGTTAATCCGACATAATGCTCCCAGCCCAGTTTCATGCCGGCTTCTACCGCGAGCCGGGCGGTTACATACGGAGGGAATACTGCGTCTTTGTATGTCTGAGGCTGGCGATCGAAAATTTCCCAACTGGGAAGAGAAACGACGCGCACCGGCACGCCTTCTTCGGCCAGGCTGTGGCCTGCGGAAAGCGTCATGGCGACTTCCGAACCGGTCGCCATCAGGATCAATTCCGGTTCAGTTGATGATTCCCAGAGGATGTAACCGCCCCGGCGCACGCCGGAAGCGGGCGCGCAGACCCGCCGATCCAGCACCGGCAGATTCTGACGGCTGAAAACCAGCGTCGTGGGGCCCGTTGTATTGGTCAGCGCCAGACGCCAGGCCTCGAGGGTTTCATTGGCATCCGCGGGACGCAGGACGGTCATGTTGGGGACTTGCCGCAAGTTCATGATTTGTTCAATTGGCTGGTGTGTCGGGCCGTCTTCGCCCACGCCGATGCTGTCGTGCGTGAAAACAAAGATGGTTCTGAGCCCCATCAGGGCGGCCAGGCGCATGGGCGGACGCATGTAATCGGCGAAGGTAAAGAAGGTTGCCGTGTAGGGAATTACGCCGCCGTGCAGCGCCATCCCCACCGCAATAGACCCCATCGCATGCTCGCGCACGCCGAAGTGGATATTTCGTCCCGAATAATCCCAGACCCCGCCCACCATGCCGTGCAGGGCCTCGCGGGACAGATCCGGGCTTTGGAAATCGCCCATGCCCTTTAGCCAGGTTAATGTTGAAGGATTGAGATCCGCTGATCCCCCAACCAGCTCCGGAATATTTGCGGCGATCTTCTGCATCACGATTTCCGAGGCCTTGCGGGTGGCGACATCTTTGGAGCCGACGGGAAATTCCGTCAGAACCTCTTCCCAGGCTGCCGGCAGTCCGCTGGACAGGACTCTTTCCAGTTCTGCGGCCAGCGCGGCGTCTTTCTGCTGATAAGCCGCAAACGTTTCCAGCCAGTTTTTTTCTCTTGCCTTGCCCAGGGAAATGGCCTTGCGGAAATGTTGACGGACAACTTCGGAAACGTAAAAAGTCTCTTCTGCCGGCCAGGCGCAGGCGTCTTTGGCGCCATGCAGTTCCTTTTCTCCCAGGGGAGATCCGTGTGCGTCACACCTGCCCTGCTTGGCGGGCGCGCCGTAACCGATGACGGATTGCACGCAAATCAGCGAGGGTCTCCCAGTTTCCTTTTTGGCCTTTTTCATGGCCCGGTCGATGGCGTCCACATCATTGCCGTTTTGAACTTTTTGCACCTGCCATCCGTAAGACTTGAAGCGCATGGCGATATTTTCAGTAAACGTCAGGCCCGTGGATCCCGCCAGGGAAACCTTGTTGTCGTCATAAAGAACGATGAGTTTTCCCAGACGCAGATGGCCGGCCAGCGCGCAGGCTTCCGCCGCCACTCCTTCCATCATGTCTCCGTCACCGGCCATGACGTACGTGAAATGATCCATAATTTTAAATTCTTCGCGATTGAAACGCGCTGCCAGATGCGCCTCGGCGATGGCCATGCCGACGGCATTGGCCAATCCCTGTCCCAGTGGGCCCGTGGTGACTTCCACGCCGGCCGTGTGTTTGTATTCAGGGTGTCCCGGCGTCAGACTGCCCCATTGACGAAAGTCTTTAAGATCATCAATGGATAGTTCGTAGCCTGTTAAATGCAAAAGAGCGTACAAAAGCATCGAGGCGTGTCCGGCGGACAGGACAAACCGGTCGCGATTCGGCCACCGGGGATTTTGGGGGTTATGTTTTAAATGCTTTGTCCATAACGTATAGGCCGCCGCCGCCGCTCCCAAAGGCATGCCCGGATGCCCGGATTTGGCTTTTTCAATGGCATCCGCTGCTAAAAATCTAATCGTATCAATACATTGCTTTTCTATATCATTTTTGTCGGACATAACGTCTCCTTAAAAGAAATTTCCATACCGTTATTAAATTTCTATGTGCCGATAATTAATGCTTCTTCTGAATTATTTGCGCTTAACGCATATTTATATTGTTTTCGATCTATTTCCCAAACATCTTTTTTGTATTTTTTTAATAGATCCATAATCTCTTCTATTTGGGGAATACCATCGGCGCGATAAGAAACCACTAATGCGCTGTCCTGAAATTTTTGAAAAAGGCGATCAAACGCCGAATAGATCAATTTTTTATCCGACCATACCGTTTGGCTTCCCACGAGACGTTTATGCTTTGTTTTCACATCGATCATTTGCGGCCAGTGATGATAATTTACCAAGCCTTCAAGAAAATGATAAAATCCCAAATAATCCGTGCCTATTCCCTTGCCCGATATATAAGGCGTGTCTATGTAAACCAAGTCAAATTTGCCTTCCACATCAAATATATCAAGATTGAGGCATTCGTTCTTCTTAGCATTCGAAAAGACAGCGTGATTTGCTTCGTCAACAAATTTTCTGAAGTGAACGTCAAATGGTTTGTCCCAGCTCGCTTTATTTCCGAAATTTCTGTTTACTTCTGAAAATCTTAAATAAAGGTTCTTTCGGTGAAATAAATTAAAAGGGCGCTTAATGATGCATGCCTGAAAAAGCGCAAAATACGCCAGAGCTTTTTTATACCGCGAATCCATCATTTCGATATTAGAAACAACCGTGTCTATCCATTTGTTTTCTTCTTCCGTAAAATAAATATCGTGAAATGTGTCTTGAACAAAAGTCGAATATTTGACATCAGCATGGTTTTGCAGGATAAAATCAATATCATCTTGACTCAACCGTTCTTCTTGATTTTCAATCAGCGCCAGACCTACATACCAGTTAAACTTTAAAATATCGTTGTATGTAACTTTTTTACCTTTCATTTTCAGCATATACCCGATACTGCCCGTTCCGCCAAAAGCATCAAGCGCTGTGTTGAATTGGATGTCCTTTATGGCGTCCCAAATCCATTCTGCAATTTTAAGTTTGCTGCCCTGAAATCTTGTTGAAGGAAAAACAGGATCCGGGTCAAGAAAGTATAGTTGTCTGTCAATGTTTTGCATCGCACCGATCCGCATTACTTTATGCCTTTATATTCTTTGTACTCTTTTAAATTTCTATATGGCGCATTTTTCAAATCAATGGCTTTAGCCATATCTTTTGTCAAATAATACATCCAATAATCATCAAAAATTTCTTCTCCTAATTCGGCAAAGGGACCTTTGCCTTTTACTAAATCGTCAATTTTCATTACGGAACCGATATTTTTTGTATTACCGCTCCCTGGACGGTCAACTGCGATCCGGTATTTTTCCTGCACAAAAAACCTGAAGTCGCAAATCACGGAAGTAATATTTTGAAGTTCATGAAGTTGATAAACTTTCTTTTCATCAATATTTCCTTCCGTTCGGGAATATAT